>CBDUSE010000079.1:0-14174 GCA_965369835.1 uncultured bacterium | reverse complement strand
GCCGGCGCTGCTGGTGATGGTGGTGTGTGTGGTGGTGCTGGTGCAGGGTGCGCGGCGGCGTAGGCGAAGGCCGGCGTAAGCCCGCTTTTCGCCCTCGAATTCCCCGCGTTGTGAAAGCGCAGCTCACTCGTGCAGGATGAAGGTGACCTTGAGGTCGACGCGGTACTCTTTGACGGCGCCGTTCTCGACGATGACCTGCTGCTCCTTGACCCAGGCGCCTTTGATGCCTTCGATCGTTTTGGAGGCTTTGGCGATGCCCTGGCGGATGGCGTCGTCGAAGCTCTTGGTGGATGCGGAGTTGATCTCGATGATCTTGGCGACGGACATGGGCGCACCTCGCTTTCCGGCAAAGCCTGCCTTGTCAACCGTTCCGCGTGAAGCCGCAACCTTATGTTGCGCGTGCTGCTGATGCCTCCGGCTCGAGGTCCAACCATAGCAAGTCGGAGCAGGCCCGCCAAAGCCTCATTTTGCCCTTTGAGGTGGTCCGGTTGGGTGGCCCGGTCAGCTTCGCCGACGGGCTCCACCATGCTGGCGCACGCGTCGAGCCGGTGAACTGGAGGGCGCGTCGCCCCCGGCCCGCCGCACCAGCTCATTTCCCTTCGGTCGGCACCGGCGTTGGCTCGGGCGGATTGAGGAGCCAGTTGGCGATGAGGGCGGTCGCGTCGGTGTGCACGTGCTGCGTCTTGGGGTTGATGAGGTTGTGGCCGACGCCGTCCTGGATCTCGATGGTGACGTGGCCGGTCGCTGCAAGTTGCTGGCCGCGGCGGAACAGGTCCTCGGTGATGACAAAGGGGTCGAGGTTGCCCTGGACGATTAGAACGGGCAGCTTCAACCGCTCGATGCGGTCGAGGTTCTCGCCGTACAGCTCGATGGCGTGACGCCAGTATTTTTCACAGAAGCCGTCGAGGACGCGGCCCTCCTCCCAGCCCTCGCCGTCGTCGCGGAGCATCCTGAAGGCGGCTATGTAGGTCTCCATCCCTTTTCGTGTCCGCTCGCGCTCGGGTCGGAGCGCCTCCTCGCCCTGGGGGTTGTGCCGGAGGAAAAGGTCGATCTGCCGAATCCGGTGCTGGTGCCGGCGGATGATCAGGTCGTCGGCGCGCATGAGCGGCGGCGCGATCAGCACGAGGCCGCGAACGCCGAGGTCGGGGTTGGCCTCGATGAGCGCCGGCACGGTGACGGCCCCCTCGCCGTGGCCGATGAAGAAGAGGCGCTCGGGGTCCACGCCCTCGGTTGTGCGCAGCCGCTCGAGCGCGGCGAGGGCGTCACCGTAGTAGTCCTCGATCGTCATCTCCCGGATATTGATCTTCCCCAAGTACGGCGGGGTGGTGCGCTTGTCGAAGCGGATCGAGGCGATCCCGTGGGCGGCGAGCTGGTCGGCGAGGTCCTTGTACGGCTTGAACGTGATCTCCTTCTGGAGGAAGGAACCGTCGCGGTCGAGGTGCTCGAAGGTGTGCACGATCACGACGCCGGGCACGAGCGCACCGACCTCATGGGCCGGGACCGTGACGACGGCCTTGAGCTCGAGCTCGCCGCTCTTGACGACCGTCTCATGCTCGACGCGACCGATCTCGCCGGACTTCGTTTTGCCGGAGGCCGTATCACCATTGCCCGACCCGCGCTTGCCGCATGAGACGAAGCCTATTGCGACAAACAGGCAGACCGCGATGAGGATGTATCGGGACGAGTTGAGCTTCATTGCGTCTCCTCCGGTGCGCGGATCTGTGCTTGTTGCTCGATCGCTTCGTCCACCTCGGCTAAAGGGGCGGCGATCATCCTCTGCCCCGTGGACGTTCACATGCCGGTCAGCGCGCGCAGTCTACCCTTTTCAGGCGCCGCGTTCAACGGCGGCTTCACCAGTCCGAAAGCCTTCTGTCATCTCTTCAGAGTTGCGGCGGGCGATGGACTTGGTGATCCCCCTTTGCCGGAGCTGCGGAGAGCAAGCCCATCCTGCAATGCCGCGAAACGGTTGCTCGGCGGCCTCTGCGGTTCACTCGCTTTCCTCGGCGACCTTGAGCCGGCCGCGAAGGACAAGGAGCAATGGGAGATTCTGCGGTAGTCATCCTGCCGCTCATTCGGGGGCCGGCATCTCGTCCCATGTTCGGCCTTCCAGGATTCGTCCCGCCTTCTTCTTGTTCGTGCCGCCCCACTGTTTGAAGAAGAAGGGCACATTCACCCTCTGGCATTGGTCGCGGATATCTACGACCCAGGCACTATCCATGGAGCGCGCCTTGGGGCCGGATTCACCCCCCACAATCACCCAGTCAATCGCCCGGAGGTCCAGCCGAGGCAGCGGGCCGAGCAGCGGTTCAAGCGACAGGAACTTGACGAGTGCGCCCGTCTTGCGAAGATGGTCAACCCGGAATGTGTAATCCTGATTCTCGACGCTGACACCCATCCAGATGTGCGACGCCCAAGGCAACTGCGGGCTTAATTCAAGCAACCGCTCGGATCGCTTTGTGAGGATTTGAAAACGGTGCCAGTCGGCTCGCCGCATCACACCAAAGACCTTTCGGATGAACTCAGCGGGGATCTTCTCGTGGAAGAGGTCGCTCATTGAATTGACGAAGATCGTCTGCGGCCTTTTCCAACGCAGGGGCACGTCCAGCGAGCTCTCATGCACGGCGATATCAAAACCCTTTGCATAGTTCGGTTGGCCCATCGCCTGCAGGCGCTTTGCCATACGTTCGGCGTAGCAGTGCCTACAGCCCGGACTGACCTTCGTGCAGCCCGTGACAGGATTCCACGTTGATTCAGTCCACTCGATTGTTGAGTTGGCGGCCATCACCACCCTCCACGACGCATATACTTCGAGAAGATGTAGTCCACGATCCCGGCAGCAACGGGTTTGTGCGAGGCGAAGAAGAGGTAGTACAGGAGCCGCCCCTCGTCGCGCATTGGCACGGGCTCGGGCACATGGCTGAACCCGGCGGCTTCCTTCAAGCGCCTCCGAAAAGCCTTCACAACATGGCTGATGTGCTGCTTCTCTGTCCAGGTGCCGAAGAGACCTTTCTCGACCCTGTACGCCGCCTGACGCCATGAGTTGTCGCCCCAAAATGTGTTCATGCGCCCAACCTGGTCTGACGGCGTTTCCTCAGGCCTGCGCCACAAGACGTTCCGGTTTATGTCCATGACTGGGAAGTTCAGGAAGATCTCGATACTCCGCATTCGCCCCGCGGTCTCGATGACATTCCAGTTCAAGTGGAGCCCGTATGGATCGAGAAGGCACAAGGCCCGACGGTAGCTTTCCCAGGTCACTCGAGGGAAGACACGCCCCAACAGTACCTTGTTGCAGTCCTCCTCATAGACAAAGACATCGTCGCGGCCCTCAGTAAGCCGCCTCAGCTCGGCAGTCTTTCGCGCATTCAGGTCGATGAAGTGATACTCAGAGAACGGTGGTTCCACGAGCAAGGCGTTTACTGGACTACCAGGTATGAACTCGCGGGTGATCTTAGAGATGTGTGTACCACCGCCTGCGAAGGCGTCGATGTAGTGGTGCTGAAAACGGCGCTGCGCCGCGAGGATCTTCGAGTACTCGGAGGCATAGTCCCGAACGATTTCGAGCTTGGCTTCAGACCACGGTCCGATCTCATCAGGCTTGAATCCTGAGCTGGGGCTCATGTTCGCATTCCTCCCTCAGCAAGCTCCAATCCTGTCACAGGCGTCGATTTGAGATCAAGGTGTTGTGTTCGGACTGCGCGCTCACTGACCGCTGAAGCAGGCACTGCACGACGAGGACGACCAGGGCGAGGTGGGCGGCGAGGCCGAGGGCGTAGAAGGCGAGGCCGGCGTGGAGCGGGACGAGTTCGCCGAGGTTGTGGAGCGCATCGGCGACTGTGGACGGGCCCGTGCCGTCGGGAACGCTGATGAAGCCGTGCGGTCCTTTCCCTGCGACGCCGCCGTAGATGAGGAGCTGGGCGAGCTCGCCGATGCGGTACGTGACGAAGCAGCCGACGAAGAGCGCCGCCGCAAGCGCGCGCAACCAGTACCGCCTGAGCCCGACGAGCGCGCCGCCGACGAGAAGCGCAATGAACGGCCACGCAACGTGCAGGTAGTAGCCGCCCGCGCGGCCAACCCCCTCGGCGCGGACGATGAACTGTAGGTGATACAGGAAGCCCGCCATGAGCGGCAGCAGCGGAATAAGCACGGCCGCCTCGCCGGAGCGGAGGAACGCCGGCCTGAACCGCCACAGACAACCCACCGCCGCGAGCACGAAGAGCAGCGCGAACGGCAGGTACCACCAGACGGGGATGAGCGCCAGGCTCCACGTGCCGCAGTAGAAGTAGGTGGCCCACAGCATGGCGAGACCGCGCCCGAACTACCCGGCGAATTCAAGCGGCCCAAGCCCCGCGCCCGGCATGCCGCGGTGCATCAGCGCGTCGTTCGTGACCATCCAGAGACCGTAGATGCGGTAGGAGCGCACGTGCCACCATCCGGCGATGGCGATGCAGATGAGCGCCATGAGTGCGCACTGCGCGAGAACGGTGCGCCGGCGCGAGTGGTGGCGGCCGATGACGGCAACCGCAACGATGACGCCGGGCGCGAATGCAACAAAGAAGCCCTTTGTCAGGCAGCCGAGGCCGAGGAGCACGCCGATGATGACGACGGTGAGCCACGGCCGCCGGCTGGTGCGCAGGGCGAGGAGTTGCCAGAACAGCGCCGACGCGATCGGCATGCCAAGCGCGTCGTTGCCGAGCCGCGCGATGTCGAGCACGAGCGACGGGGTGAGCGCGACGAGGGCGACGCCGAGGGCGAGGCGCCGCTGAGCCTCGGAGGTCGCCGCGCGCCAGGCAAGCCGGAAGAAGACGAGGCTCGAGCAGGCGATGATGACGGTTGCGAGCCGCATCCATAGGACGCGGTGGCCGATCGAGAGCCCGCCCGTCAGCTTGTACACCGGCGCCATCAGCAGGTAGTACAGCGGCGGATGCATCCCCTCCCAGTTCGAGCGCGATCCTTTTGTATAACGAACGGGCCTATCGGGCCGCCCGTACCAGTTCGCGAGCGCGTCGCCCCGCGCATCGTCGGGCTGCTCGAAGAACTCGCGGTACGTCATCGTCGAGGGCCTGACGCCGTACGGCTCGGGGAACCGCGTGCGGCGCTGTTCCCACGAAGCGTCTATTGAGTCCTTGCCGATGACGGGGATGCGGCCTTCGTCGGCGAGGAGCGAGACGTACGAGTAGTGGCCCATCTCATCGAAGCCTTCGCCCGGCGGGATGAGAAAGACCTGGGCGAGGCTGAGGCTCACGAACGCAAGCATCGCGGCCGCGACGAGCCATTCAAGAAGACGCCCTCGACCAGCTCGGGACAGGCCTCTTCGCTTCGGGGTGTCCGTAGTTGAGGTATCTGACGCGCTCATCGTTTTTTCACGCGCAACTTGTGCCGGACCCTTTTCGGGAGAGGAATCACGACCGTACCAAGTATCACGACGCCCGCGATGGAGACGATAAGGCCATATCTATAGGACGCGGGATCGTACTTGAACACGACGCGCTTGTCCTGCGGCTCCACAAAGACGCCACGGAATGTTCCATTTACCCGATAAATCGGCCTCTGTCGTCCATCAACGAAAGCGTGCCACCCGGGATAGAAGCAATCGTTCAAGACCAAAAGGCCGGCGCTATGATCCGGGATCTCTACGACTACTGAATGGGGTTGATATTCCGCGATCCTTGCCGGAGTGTGTGGGCGTTTCGCCTCGACCGGGACGGACGGGACCTCCCCGGCTTTCTGAGCTTCTACCACAACAGTGCTCTCCCACGGGAAATCCTCCTCTGCCAGCAGATCGTACGCCTCCTTGGGCGAGGAGATCTCGCGCCATTGATGGCTCACGTAGGCGAGCGGCAGCGCGTCACGGTTCTCGTATATCTTTGACAGGTCATCCTCATAGATCAGGTCCATTCCCTCCGAGGTCTCCGGCGTCCATTCCGGGCGGGCAAAGAGGTATCGTATGCCGGCGATAGAACAGAGCCGTCTGTCCGGCTCCTCGACGATGTTCCACGGTCCCTCGCTTCCCAGCCGCGTGAGGAACTCGGCGTATGGCGCGTAGACCACTGCGTCGTATATGCGTGGATCTTGCAGGCCGTAGAGCGCCGGCACATTCGGGCCTATCTGGGCATCGAGAGGCAGCACGCGGGTTGGCGAAGTCTTCGCTTGCAGAAACTCGATGGCCGGCGTCTCCGGGTAGATCAGTTCCGGTTTAATGAACGGATTATATCCGAAGTATGTCGAGTAAAGGTCGGCGGCCAGAAGGGCGATCAGGACGGCACACACGGCTGTTCGAAGCGAGGCTTTCATTTTCGATAAGAACAGAACAGCGGACCACGGGATGAGGAAGACAAGGAAGTGCGCGAGTTGCGTTCGGCCGTAGGCGCGAATCCAGTCGTGGGGATTTGCGGCGAATCGCTTGATATAGTCGCGCAGCACGAGCGAGACAAATGCGAGGACGACAATTGATAACCATGCGATGTCAGTGCGGGAGAGTTTCCGCGATATCGAAAAGCGGCAGCCGCCCGAGGACCTGGTGCATAAAGGGGATTCTGAGGATGAAGCCGAGGCTGAGGAGCTGCAGCAGGCACAGTATTCGAATCGTACGGTCTCGGGCGCAGTAGCGCCAGGCGAAGAGCGCAAGGAGAGTAATACCGATACCGGCGTAGGCGGCCGATTCGTTGTAGTTCGAGAACTTCCCCCACCAGTGACTGTGCAGGCTTGGGTTCCCCCAGGTATTCGGCACGAGGTGCGTCATAATCTCGTGATGAATGCGCTGCAGGTTGCCAAGCGACACGACGGCGGCCTGACCGTGTGCGGCGTCCGTGGCCGATCGCTCGGTCACCAGGGCGCTGAGGCGGATGGACTCGATGGTGGGCAGGAGCTGTACGCCCGCCACCGTGGCGCCGAGAAGCACCGCTAATAGGAAAATGCCTGCACAGGTAAAGCCGAATTTCAGCGAGACGCTCTTCTCGTCCCGGGGAGGAACTATGGAACACGCAAGCCGCCCGATAAGATAGATGACCGCTGCGACGGTGAGATGAAAGGACGTCTCCGGATGCCCCCCGAACAGGCCGAGGGCCGTTGCGGCACTGATAAGAAGGAAGCCTCGCCTCAGCCTCTGCTGCACAAGGTATTCGCAACCAAGAAAGAGCAGCGGCAGCGCGAGCGCGACACTTGTGAGCGCCCATTGCAGCCAGGCGATCATAAAGCCGCACGCCATAAAGCCAAGCCCGCCAAGTGTTCGCGCGAGGTATCCCGCACCCAGCGCGCGCATATAGGCCCACATGAGCAGCCCGGCGAGGAGCATCTTTAGGAAGCAGAAGGAGCCGAATCCCTTATAGACGCCGGCCGGGGCGTAGGCGATTGCCTTCAAGGGAAAGAAAGGCGCCGACTGTGCGTTCGCGAGCAGGGGACTACCGCACGCGGCGTACGGGTTCCAGAGCCACGGGCGTTCGAGCGCTCCCTCGTACATAGCCTTATCCCAGACGTTGAAGAGCAAAACGGGGTCGCTGAACAGATAATTGGAGGGGCGCTCGACGTCGGGAGGGCGGTTGGCTCTGTATGCGATGAACTGGAAGTAGCTGAGATCGAACGCGGCGACCGTCTTGCCCTGGAGAAACACGGGCCAGTGCATCACGAAGGCGAACAGAACGAGACACGACAATGAAGCGGTCGCCGATGTGCGAGCGGTCATGGCGCTCTCTCTCAACCGGCCTTTATGGCGGATCGTGTGACGAACCGCGCGTCGGCGTCACCGGCTCGCCGGTCTCTTCACCGGTCGCCTTCCGTCGTCGTGCCGAGCGGAGTGCGTTCGTCAGTCTCGGCCCGAGGCTGAGTATAGCAGGCACGCCGAGGAGCGCCATGACGACGTAGCGCAGCGTGCAGAAGAGGCCGACCAGAGCGGCGACCGGCTTCGGCCCGATAAGGAGGATGAGTGCGCCGTCGCGGGTGCCGATGCCGGCCAAAGTGAGCGGCAACAGGCCGATGAAGATCGCCATCGGGACGCGCATGAAGATCGCGACCGCGGGTTCGGGATCGCCGCCCGCGACGGCGCGGTAGAAGACGTAGATCTGCCCGATGTGAAGGAACCAGAGAAGGACGGAGAGGAGGAGCGATCCCGCCCAGGCGGCGCGTCGGTGGCGAACTTCGAAGGCGGCGTTGAGGGCGCGAGCGAGCGCGGCGAGCGGCTTGCGGCGCGGCAGCGGGTCAACGGGCCGCACCCAATGGAGCAGCGCGACAAGAACGAGGACGCCGGAGCATGTGGCCACCCAGAACAAGAGCACCCACGTCTCGGGCTTCGATCGGAGGAGGGTGAAGATGCCCGCTAGCGCGAGCACGGCGGCCAGGCCGAGAATGTCCATCAGCTTGTCAAGCGCCGCGAGGCCGAGGCCGCCGGCAAGGCCGAGGCCGCCGGCCAAGCCGTGCTGTGCCTCGTCGCCGAGCATCAGCCCTTTGCACATGTCGCCGAGCTTGCTTGGCAAGATCACGTTGAGCGATGAGCCGGCGAGCACCATCCCGCATGCCTCCCAGAACTTGAGCGGCCGCGCCGTACCCCCAATGAGTTGCCAGCGCCATGACATCACGAGAACCTGCGGCACGAAAAACGCGAGCGCGATCACGGAAAGCAGCGGGTCGGCCGCCTTCATGTTCTGGACAAGCTCGCTCCAGCCAATCCGCCAATACAGGACGGCGAGGATGCCGAGGCCAAGCAGGAAGGGGATCAGGCGCTTGACGATTCGGATGGCGCGCTCCCTGTTCATCCGCCGAGTTCGCGTCTGAGGGTGATGCAGCCGCTCGTGCGCAGCTCGGGCAGGCAGGTGCTCAGGTCCTCCCACGGCATGAGCGCGCCGTCGTGCGCCGGGTTCGAGGTGGCCACGTAGATCGAGGTCGCATCGGTCGAGCGGAAAAGCTTCTCGAGCGCCGGGGCCCCGACGAGCGCCGTGAGCGTGTCGGTGACCGTCGGCGCGCCGGCGGCCCAGTCGAATTCGCGCCGGAGCGTGAAGGGCGCCGCCCGTCCGCCCGTGATGAGCATCTTCTGGAGCATGCCGCGGACCAGGTTCGGGGCGAACCGGCCCAGGGTGGTCGTCACTGAGCGGAACGCGATCTGCCTGAGCGGCGACGCCAGCTTCTTGCTCGACCAGGCAAGCGGCACCAGAACGCACACCCGGCCACGCTCGAGGTCCACCTCGATCTCGCCCGCCACGCTGCCTGTCGGGCGGACCAGGTGGCTGACGAGGCGCTTTTCGGTCCCGGCAGGCTTGGCCACGAGGCCCGTGTCGCTTGCCACGAGCCGGCCCGCGTGCCACGCCTTGAATACGCCCCCCTTGTTCAGCGCGACGACCAGGTGCCAATCGCCCCGGTCCACGACGAGGAGCCCCGCGTTCTTGTGCCAGCGAACTCCCGGGCGCATAGCCGGCGGCTCGTCGGGAAGCGGCCGGTCGCCGGCCTCGGCGGCGGTGCGGGCAGCCTGAATCTGGTTGAACGTTGGGTGGACGAAGATGCGGTCGTCGTCGTTAGTCGCCTCGTGCCCGTGCAGCACGCCCCAGAGCCATCCGTCGGCGATCTCGCGCGCCGCGGGGAGGCGGGCGGCGAGGAGCTCGAAGCCGTGCGGCATGTAGTTGAACGTGTTGCGGCTCCCATACTCGCCGGCGTACGAGCCGTCGGGATGCAGGAAGTCGCGCGCGAACTCGACGGCGCGCCCGAGCGGCTCGTCGAGGAAGTCCCAACCCGAGGCCCCGCGCAGCTTGGCCAGGAAATCAATCGTCATCGTCAGGTAGCCGGGGTCGCACCCCTCGTACTCGGTGAACCAGCCCTCGCTGTCCTGCCACGAGAGGGCGAGCGCCGCGCGCTCGCGTGCGGCGCGAACAAGCTCGTCAAGACCGGCAAGCCGGCCGACGGTGAACATCGCGAGTGCGGCGAGCGCCTGATGGTTCGAGAGCCGGCCGGTCTCCTGGTAGTTGCGGACGAAGCGGGCGCGCCGGACCAGGTGCTCGAGCAGGCGCGGCTCGGCGCAGTCGAGCACGCGGCAGCTTTCGGCGCACGCATAGAGCGAAAAGCAGGTCGCGCCGAGCGCCCGCTCGAAGGGGAAGTAGTCGTCGCACGAGCCGTCGCGGTGGGCCGAGCGCCCGGCGAACTCCACCGCCGCGAGCGCCAGCTCGCGCAGCCGCCGCTCGCCCTGCCAGCGGTTGTCCGGCAGTTCGAGCGCGTGTGCGAGCGCCAGCGGCAGGCCGAACTCCTGGTTCATTCCGCAGGGGAAGTCGGCGGTCCGGTAGTGCCAGTACTGGCGGTCGAAGCAGCCGTAGGTGGGGCTGAGCGGGTTGCGATCAACCATCGCCAGCAGCCGCGGCACCGAGCGAAGTCCGAGCCACGCGTAGAGCCCGGCGGCGCTACGAGGGGCCGTCGGCTTCATGGTAGACCTGCCGCCAGTACTCGAGCTCGCGGTCGTTGGTCTGGCGCTGGCGCACCACGAGCTCGGCGACCATGCCGATCGAGAGGGTGACAACGCCGGCGACAAACAGAATGATGTCGGACTGCTGCAGGCCGCCGGTGCGGTGGAAGTGGGAGATGGCGAAGCCGATGCTGGCGAGCAGCAGGAGTATCGCCAGGGGCCCGAAGATGCGCAGGGGCACGAAGAACATGACCATGCGCATGACGGTGCCCACGTAGTTGGCTGTGTCCTTGATCGGGTGGAACTTCGACTTGCCGATCCGCTTCTTGTAGGTCGTCGGCACGTATTTGACGCTGTAGCCGTTGCACAGGAAGGCCAGCGTCATCGTCGTGACGCAACTGAACCCCTTCGGCAGGACCCACAGGTACTCGAGCATCACGTCGCGGCGGAACACCTTGAGACCCGTGTTGAGGTCGGGGATGTGGGTGCGCGTCAGGTAGCACGCCAGCTTGCGGATAAGCCACTTGGCCGGCGCGCGCAGCCGCTTCATCGTGCCCTCTTCGCTCGTGCGCGCGCCGTTGACCTGGTCGAAGGCGGGCATCTCGGCGAGCAGCTTCGGGATGTCGGCCGCGGTATACGAGCCGTCGCCGTCGAGCATGACGATGATCTCGCCGTGGGCCGTCAGGATGCCCGTCTTGCGCGACGAACCCGAGCCGCCGTTGACGGCCCGCTCGATGACGCGCACGCCTTTAGCACGGGCCACCTCGACGGTGCGGTCGGTCGAGCAGTCGTCCACCACGAGGACCTCGTACCTGTAGCGCGAGCCGTCCATCGCCGCGCGCACCTCGTCAATGACCGAGCCGATCGCCGCCGCCTCGTTGTAAGCGGGGATGACGATCGAGATGAGCAGGTGCCGGATGCTTGGCTCGACGTCGGGAAACTTCTCTTCCATGACGCTGAAGTCTAGTCTGATGGCTGCGGAAGTCAAGCAGTTCGCGGGCCGCCTCGACCCCTCGGCAGGCTCGGGGCAGGCCCCTCGGCAGGCTCGGGGCAGGCCCCTCGGCAGGCTCGGGGCAGGCCCTTCGACGGGCTTAGGGCAGGCAGGCTCCCTCCTTCGCTGAAGCTCCGGAGGGCACGCAATGCAGGCGGGAGATTTCGGTTGCGTTTTGACCCTGTGTCATGCTATCGGCGCGGCGGGTCTCGCGCTGGCTGAGGAGGCGAGGGCGGGGTCCAGGTTCGGAGATGACCGGATAGAGGGGGGACGGATTGGAGGATGCTTCATCCCGGCATACGCTGCGGGCCTTGCTGCGCGCGCTCGCGGTGCTCGGGCTGCTGTACTTCTTCTTGACGAGCATTCGGCTTCTCGGCGCCGGGTTCAAGATGTTCGGCTCGGGCTTTGCCGAGCGGCTGATGGAGACGACGTCGAATCCGGTTGTCGGGCTGTTCGTCGGCATCCTCGTCACGAGCATTGTTCAGAGCTCGTCGGTTACAACGTCCATGGTGGTCGGTTTTGTGGCCGCCGGCACGCTGACCGTGCAGGGCGCGATCCCCATTGTCATGGGCGCCAACATCGGCACGACGGTGACGAACACGATCGTCTCGTTCGGGTGCGTCACCCGACGCGAGGAGTTCCGGCGGGCACTGGGGGGCGCTACGGTGCACGACTTCTTCAACTTGCTGTCGGTGGCGCTGCTACTCCCGATCGAGTTGTTGACCCGCGCCATCTTCAAGACGGGCTACCTCGAGTTCGCCGGTTCCCGACTGGCAGGGCTGATCGCCGGCACAGGCGTCGAGGGCGTGGAGTTCCACAACCCGGTCAAGACCGCGGTGAAGCCGCTCGTCAAGCTGATCACGGGCCTCGCCAAGGACAACCTGGACGTCACGGCGGCCGCCGTGGTGGTGGCCATCGTCGCGCTCGTGCTGCTGCTCGGCTCGCTGTTCCTGATCGTGAGGGTGCTCAGGGCGGCGTCGGCAGGCCGGCTTGGAGTGCTGTTCGACCGATTCATCGGCAGTGGCGGGATCGCGGGCATTCTACTCGGCCTGGTGGTCACCGTGGCGGTGCAGAGCAGCTCGGTGACGCTCTCGCTGTGTGTGCCGATGGCGGCCGCCGGGATCGTCACGCTCGAACAGGTGTTCGTCGTGACGCTGGGCGCGAACCTGGGCACAACCGTGACGGCACTGCTGGCCGCCCTGACGGGCAACGTGGCGGCGCTGGCGATCGCGCTCGTGCACACGCTCTTTAACCTGACGGGGATGCTGATTTTCTACGCGATACGGCCGATGCGGCGAGTGCCGATTGGGCTGGCGCGCTGGTATTCGGGCGTAGCGAGCCGGTCGCGATGGATCGCAGTGCTGTATCTGTTGTCGGTGTTCTTTGCGCTGCCGGTCCTGATCATCCTGATCGGGCGGCTGTTGTAGGAGGGTATGATGTTTAAGAAATTGATCGAAGCGTGGCGCCGCAAGCCGATCCTGGTGCAGATGTGCGAGGCGCTGGTGCACATGCTCGGCGACGCGCACTGGATGTTCCGGTCGGTCACCAAGCTGCTGTTCGAGGGCGACGGGCGCGATCCAAAGGCGGTCCATGAGATCTACGACCGCGACATCCAGATCAACAAGGCGGAGCGGCACCTGCGCAAGCAGCTCGTCGAGCACCTCTCGTTCCTGCCCGGCAGCGACGTGCCGACCTGCCTGGTCCTGATGAGCGTGGTCAAGGACGCCGAGCGGATCGGCGACTTCTGCAAGAACATCCTCGAGGTGGCCGGCTGGCTCGAGGTACCGGTGGCGGGCGACGCCTACGCCGAGGAGTTCCGCGCGCTGGTGAGCGAGATAGGCAACGAGTTCGAGCCGACGGCCAAGTGCTTCGAGGAGTCGGACCGCGAGCTCGGCCACCATGTGCTGGAGAAAACGCGGGCGCTGGCCAAGCGCGCCGACGAGGTAATCGAGCGGCTGCTCGAGGAGGCGATCTCCTGCCGGCGGGCGGTCTCGTACACGCTCCTGGCCCGCTACCTCAAGCGGGTGAGCGCGCACCTGGCCAACATCGCCTCGAGCACCGTGATGCCGCTGCACAAGCTCGACTTCCTCGACGAGAAGCTACTCCCGAAAGACCCGGAGTGAACCAAACGCCCTTTGTGGACCGCGTGCCCGTGTGGTAGAATCGCGTCGGGCACGAGCAAGAAGAGGACCGAGACGTGGCGCGAACGTACCTCGTGACCGGCGGGGCCGGCTTCATCGGCAGCAACTTCATCCGCCGCCTGCTCGCCGGCCCGGACGACATCCGCGTGGTCAATCTCGACAAGCTCACGTACGCCGGCCGGCCCGAGAACCTCGAGTCGGTCGCCGGCGACCCGCGTTACCGTTTCGTCAAGGGCGACATCGCCGACCCGAAGGTCGTGGGCGATATCTTTGCGCGGGGCGTGGACGTGGTGGTCAACTTCGCTGCCGAGAGCCACGTGGACCGCGCGATCGCCGACCCGGGTCATTTTATCATGACGGACGTGTTCGGCGTCTACGTGTTGCTCGAGGCGGCGCGTGAGCACGGCGTCGGCCGCTTCGTGCAGATCAGCACCGACGAAGTGTACGGCAGCGTCGAGCACGGCTCGTCGGTCGAGACCGACCCGCTCATGCCGCGCAACCCGTACGCGGCGAGCAAGGCGGGCGGCGACCGGCTCGCTTACTCGTACTTCGCCACCTACGGGCTCGACG
This sequence comes from uncultured bacterium, assembly GCA_965369835.1. Classification (GTDB taxonomy): domain Bacteria; phylum Auribacterota; class JABMQX01; order JAFGEW01; family JAFGEW01; genus CBDUSE01. Next base: position 100 of record CBDUSE010000079.1, on the reverse strand, counting down.
TGATCGTGACCCGGGCGTCGAACAACTACGGCCCGTATCAGTACCCCGAGAAGTTCATCTCGCTCTTTGCCACGAACGCGATCGAGGACAAGGAGCTGCC
>CBDUSE010000078.1:0-14197 GCA_965369835.1 uncultured bacterium | reverse complement strand
ACACCGTGCTTGGATCAGGCCGCTTGAGGTCAGCGACAGAACGGCTTCTTGTGAATGCAGTTCCATCGCATCGAACGCCCTCGCGCGCTCGGCGTATGAGAAATGCGGGCTAAAGCACCGGCCTGATGAGAACAGAAAGCCCGCCGAGGCGGGCTCGCCCAGCATCTCGCCCTGGCCCGCGCGACCCGCGACCTGTGTGATGAGCTGGAACGTGCGCTTCCACAAGCAGGCCGGCGCCGGGGACCGCACGTTGATTCGCGCGCTGGGCTGTGTTACAGATACGCCCTGGATCGTTCGAACCCGCTTCGCCTTCGCCCAACGGGCTGGGGCGGACGAGTTACCCTGTCCCGGGAGGCCGGCGGTGCCCCGCATCCTTCACGTGATCAACAGCTTCGACATCGGCGGTAACGAGCGCTTCCTTGTCGAGCTCGTGCGCCGGCTCGACCGGGTCGAGTTCGACCAGGAGGTCTGCGTACCCGACCGGGGACGCGACTACAGTTTCGATCTCAAGCAGATATGCGAGTCGCTCGACCTGCCGGTCCACGTGATTGAGGCGCGCCACAACCTCGACGCCGGCATCGGCCGGGCGCTGCGCGCACTGATGGCGGCCCGGGGCTACGACATCGTGCATACCCACCTGGTGCTCTCGCAGTTCTGGGGCCGGCGCGCGGCGATGGCCGCCGGCGTCAAGCGGATCATCTCGTCGGAGCAGAACGCTTACCGCTTCAAGGTGTACCCGCCGTTCCGGTGGATCGAGCAGCGGCTCACGCGGGCGACCGAGCGGGTGATCGCCTGCTCGGAGCACGTGCGCGACCACCTGGTGCGCAACGTCGGCCTCCCGCCGGAGAAAGTGGCCGTGGTCTATAACGGCGTGGACACCGAGGCCTTCGCGCCCGCCGATACGGATGATCCGGCACGAGCGGCGACGCGGGCCGAGCTCGGCATCGAGTCCGGCGAGAAGGTGATTGGAACGGTCGGCCATCTCAACCGTCAAAAGGGCCACGATGTGCTGATCGAGGCGATGGCCAAGGTGCTCGAGCGCGAGCCGGCCGCGAGGCTGGTGATCGCCGGGCGCGGCCCGCTGCGCAAGCGGCTCGAGGCGCTCGCCGTAAAGCGCGGGGTCGCCGAGAAGGTGACGTTCGCCGGGCTCGTCAGCGATGTCGCGCGGCTACTCAAGGCGTTCGACGTCTTCGCCTTCCCGTCGCTCTGGGAGGGATTCGGCATCGCGTTGGTCGAGGCGATGGCCACCGGGCTGCCGGTTGTGGCCTCCGAGACGGGCGGGATCACGGAGATCGTCCAGGACAGCGTCTCCGGCCTGCTGGTGCGGCCCGGCGATCGGCGGGAGTTGGCCGAGGGACTGATCGAGGTCCTGCACGAGGCGGACCTCGCCCGGAAGCTCGCGCAGAACGCGCTTGCCCGCATCCGCGAGCGGTTCGCCCTGGAGCGCACGGTCGAGCAGGTGGCAACAATCTATCGGGGCGAGGTCCCGGCATCTGCCGCGGTAGCCGCAAAACGGATACCCATGAACAAAGCACCCGGTGAGTCGTAGAACTCATTGGGCGCATGAGCGGAGACTGCTCTCGAATGCACCCATCGGATGAGGCGTTGATCCTCGGCTGCCGGCGCGGCGACGAGGAGAGCTTCGACCAGCTCTTTGAAAGGTACCGGAGCAGGCTGTTCACCTTTATCTGGCGCTACATGCGGAACCGCGAGGCCACCGAGGAGATCTTTCAGGAGACCTTCGTGCGGGTCTTCACCCGGGCGAGCTCCTTCCGGCGGCGCGCCAAGGTCTCTACCTGGATCTATACGATCGCGGCGAACCTCTGCCGCGACGAGCTGAAGCGCCGCACGCGGCATCGGACCGTCTCGCTCGACGAGCCGCTGCCCGGCGAGGAACCCGGCCACGCGTGGTCGCTCGTGCTCAAGCTCGCCGGCGATGAGAGCGAGAACCCGCGGCGTTCGGCCGAGGAGGCGGAGCACCGAGTGGCGCTCTGGCAGGCGATAGACGAACTGCCCGACGAGCTGCGCGTCACGCTCGAACTGCAAGCCCTGCACGGCCTCAAGTACCGCGAGGTGGCCGAGATCCTCGGCATTCCGCTGGGCACCGTGCAGTCGCGCGTCCACAACGCGATCAAGCTGCTCCGGAAAACACTCCGGGACGTGCTCGAGCGCGGTTAGGCGCGTGTCCGAACGCGCGGTCGGCGCGCCGAACGCGCGGTCGGCGCGCTATTCTTTCACCGTTTTTTTCGACGCCGAATCCCACGGGCCGTCCCTCGCTTTGGAGGAAGAAACCATGGAACCGAACGACAAAGAGATAGACGAGCTGCTGATTGACTACGCGCTCGGCCAACTCGACCCCGCCGAGACGAGACGGGTCGAGCTGATGCTCGCCGAGCGGCCCGAGCTGATGCGCGAGGCCCGCGCGCTCAAGCGGATGGTCTCGCGAATGGGGGTCTCGATGATCATGCCGCCACCCAAGCTCGTGAGCCGGACGCGGCATGCCGCGTATGAGGCCCGGGCAAAGCGGCACGGATGGCGTGGGATCCTTCCGGCGGCGCTCCGCAAGCCGGTGACCGTCGCCGCGGCGGGCCTGGTCGTCGTGGCGCTCGTCGTGGCGTTGGTTGGGCCGACGTTCTGGTCAACCTCTCCGGAAGAGGGTCCGACGCCGTACGGGGTCGCGGCGACGATCTCGGCTGATCTCAACTCCTTCCTGGAAAGCAACCTGGAATATATGCGCGCGCTCGCACGCGGCGAGCCGCCCGACCTGGAGGACTTCTCGGTGGCCGCAGCCCAGGCGACGAAGCTGGCGGAACGGACGGAGTTCACGGATGCCCAACTCGCTGTGCTGGAAGATATTGAGGCGGTCTGGCGCCACGGCTACAACCGCGTCAACTCCGTCGGCTATCTCTCCGATAAGATCATCGTGGAACTCAAGGGCTTAGCGGCGAAGAAGCATCTGGTCGAACGGATTGAGGCGCTGCTGCGCCGCTAGGCGGGGCAGGAGGCGAGCGATGCGGATTCTGACGAAGCGGAACCTTCTCCTGGGCAACGCGGTGCTCGGCCTGGTCTTTGCCGTGGTCGCCTTTTGCGCGGTGCGGCCGCTTTTTCAAGCGGGCGTGAAGATCGAGGTGGCGCGGACTTCCCGCGACCAGAGCCCGGCAGGCCGCACGCAGCATGCGGAGAAGGAGCATCATCTCGCGATGCTCAACGAGTACACCCGCGCCATCAAGGGCAACGACATCTTCGTCGCCAAGGTGCCCAAGCCCGAGCCGCCAAAGAAGGTTGTGAAGGCGCCGCCCCTCAAGGAGCCGCCGTGGACCCTGGCCGGCATCTGGGAACCCGAGAGCGGCATCTGGGAAGCGACGATCATTGACAAGTCGAAGAGGCGCGGCAGCCAGGAGTTGGTGGCGCGCGTAGGGAGCCGGTTCGCCGAGTACATGGTCGTCATCACCGAGGTGACGTCGGACTACGTCCGCTACGAGATCCGCGACGAGAAGTACAACCGCATTGTCGAGCGGTTCCTCCCGCCGTCGGCGGCGAAGCGCGCCGGCCCGCTGCAGAAAGACTGGAGCAAGATTATCAAGGCGGTGCGCACGAACAACTACGCGGTGGACATGGTCAAATTCGTGGCGGAGTGCAAGGAGCTGGCCGGCGAGGATGGCGACTGGATCGAGATGCTGATCAACACGGTCAAGGCCGAGCCGTACAGGCCGGGCGGGCAAGATGCCCCCTTACAGGGTTACAAAGTCCTCAACTTCAAACCTGACAGCCCGCTCGACGAGCTCGGCGTCGAGCGGCAGGACATCATCGTGGGCCTGGTGAAGGAGCCGATCACGGGCGAGACGCAAGCGCGCGGTCTCTTGACTGAGGCGCTGGAGCAAGACGAGGTGCGGCTGCACATCAACCGGTTGGGAAAACCGGTCTATATCGTGATAAAGTTGAGCCGGTTTTGATGCCCCCACAACAGCCCGAAGGGCGAAGGCGGGATCGAAAGACCGGGTGCTGGAGCAAACGAGTTCGGGGAGAGATTGATGGGACGACACGGGACCTGTAGCACTTCTGCAAGGAAACCCCGCGCAAAAGCGTGGGCCGCAGCCTGCGCGGTGGCGCTGGCCGTGTGGCTGGCGTACGCCGGCACGGCACGAGCCGGCGAGCCGGCGAACGAGCCGATGCTCAACCTCGGCGACCAGAAAGGGGTCTCGATCTCGCGCGTGATTGACATGATCGCCAAGGACCTCAAAGTAAACTTCCTCCTGCCGGACCAGTTGACCGGCACGGTGACGCTGAAGTGGAAACGGCCCCTGCCGAAGGCCGAGGCGCTCGAGATCCTGCGGGCCATCCTCGACGATGAGGGGTACGCGCTCGTCGAGACGCCGCACTTCATGATCGTCAAAAAGAAGGGGCCCGACTCGAACCCGATGCCGACCGACGTGGTCGTCATGCGCGCGGAAGAGAAGCTCGGGGCGACCGAGAAGCCGATCACCGCGATCATCGTGCTCGACTACATTGATGCCAAGGAGATTTTCCAGATCCTGAGCCAGCTCCGGGACCGGACCGCCTTGATCTCGATGCTGCCCCGGATCAACGCGATCATCATCAAGGACGCCGAATCGCGCGTCCGCTACCTGATGAGCATTGTAGAGAAGCTCGACGTGCCGGGCACCACCGGGATCGTCACCGTTGTGCGAATCCGGTACGCCGACGCGGGGCGCTTGACCCAGACGCTCAAGGAGGTGATCGTCGGCAAGGGGCCGAGCCCCATCGGCCGGACCGAACCCGGCCCGGCGGGCATGCCGGTGATGGGCGGCGGGTTGGTCGCGCAAACGATCGGCATCAAGATCATCCATGATGTGCGCCTGAACTCGATCATCATCGTCGCCTCGCAACGCGAGACCGAGCAGGTGCTTGACCTGATCAAGAAGCTCGACACCCCGCCGCCGGCCGACGTCTTTCCCGTCCATACGTTCCAGTGTATGAACCAGAAGGCGGACAAGCTCGCGAACGTGCTGACGGACTTCGCCCGGCAGCGACCACCGCTCGTGGCCGCGGCCGGCGGTGCCGCGCCTGCGGGCCGGGGTGCGGGCAAGGACACGGACGTCTTCTTCATCGCCGACGAGGCAACGAACAAGATCCTCGTGTCGGCCTCGCCGCTCGACTGGGAGATCTATCGCCAACTGCTCGAAGAGCTCGATCTGCCCCAGCCGCAGGTGCTCGTCGAGGTGTGGATCGTCGAGGTGAGCTCGGACGACCAGTTCAGCCTCGGCATCGAGTGGCAGACGCGGGGCCCGTCGGGCGACGCGCGGATCGGCCCGAGCCGCCAGGAGATGTTCGGCGGCACGAGCCTCGGCGTCGGCCTCGGCGACGTGTTCGCGGGCAAGGGCTTCAGCCGCGGGCTGAACGTGGCGGTGCGCTCGATGACCAACACCCGCGTGACCATCGGCGGCAAGACTTATCTCATCCCAAACATTGACGCCTACCTCAAGGCGCTCTCGGAAGTGAACAAGGTCAACGTGCTCTCGTCGCCCAAGGTGCTCACGCTCAACAACGAGGAAGCGACCGTGGACATCACCAACGAGATCTCGATCTCGCAGTCGCAGGTGACCGGCACCGGTGCGGACAGGGATGTGATCGAGACGTTCGAGCGCCAGGATGTGGGGATCACGCTCAACTTCACCCCTCAAATCAACGCGGACAACTTCGTCATCATGGAGATTGACCTGGATGTTTCGAGCATCGTGGGCGCGGACATCACCGAGGCGGGCGCGCGGCCCGTGATCGCCAAGCGCATCACGAAGAACAAGGTGCGGGTCGAGGACGGGCACACGATCATCATTAGCGGCCTGCGCCGCCACGACCGGTCGAAGACGGTCGCCCGCGTACCGATCCTCGGTCGTATCCCGCTCATCGGGCTGCTGTTTCGCAGCACGAGCATCATTGATATGCAGACGAACCTGATGATCTTCATCACGCCGCACATCGTGACCGACACGCCGGAGATGGAGGCGATCTCCGACGAGATCCAGGGCCAGGACATCGAGCTCGAGCGGCCACGGTTCGAGATCGAGCCGAAGCGCTGGCGCAAGCTCCAGCGGCGCAAGGAGCGCGAGAAGGATAAGGGCGAGGGAAACGTCTGGCAACGATAGAGCCCCCGCCGTCGTGGGGGGCGCTCAAGTGGGCAGACCCGCTTTCGCGAGCGTTTCCGCTCCTGCGGGCGGTGTGGAATAGCAACAAGGTGGAATAGATGACACGACGATTGATCGGCGAGATCCTCGTCTCGAACGAGGCGTGCACCCAGACCCAGGTGGACGAGTGCATCGAGCTCTGGAAGTCCGAGGACAACAACCGCCGGCTCGGCGAGATCCTGATCGAGCGCGGCTATATCACCGAGGACGATCTGCTCGAGGCGCTGGGCCTGCAGATCGGCGTGCCGTTTGTACGCGAGATCCAGGAGGACATCATTGATAAGGACCTCCTGACCAAGGTGCCGATCCACTTCGCCAAGAAGCACCGGATCATCCCGCTCTACACCGATAACGGCAGCGTCACCGTCGCCGTGGCGGACCCGATGAACATGCAGCCGCTCGACGATATCGCGCTCCTGCTGCACAAGGACGTCGAGGTGATGATCAGCCGCCCGGCGAGCATCATCGAGGCGATCAATAGCTGCTACCACCAGAGCGAGCGCGCCGCGCAGCACGTGGTCGAGACGATGCGCGAGGAGGAGGAGGAGCGCGGCGAGGTCTACACGATCGAGGAGGAGACCGAGGATCTTTTGGAGATCTCGGACAAGGCGCCGATCATCAAGCTGGTGAACGTGATCATCCTGCAGGCGCTCAAGGAGCGGGCGAGCGACATCCACTTCGAGGTGTACGAGAAGGACCTGATTGTGCGCTTCCGCATAGACGGTGTGCTCTACAGGCGGATCAGCCCGCCGAAGCATTACCACGCCGCGATGGTCTCGCGCGTCAAGATCATGGCGAAGCTCAACATCGCCGAGAAACGTCTGCCGCAGGACGGCAAGATCGCCATCCGGATCGCCAACCGCGAGGTGGACATCCGCGTCTCGGTCATCCCGACGATCTTCGGCGAGCGGGTGGTGCTGCGGTTGCTCGACCGCAGCTCGGTGCTCATCTCGCTCGAGGAGCTCGGCCTCATCGAGGACACCTTTGAGCGCTTCAAGAAACTGGTCGGGCTCTCGCACGGCATTATCCTCGTGACGGGCCCGACCGGCTCGGGCAAAACGACGACGCTCTACGCGGCGCTCAGCCGGATCAACAGCGAGGAGGTCAACGTCATCACCATTGAGGACCCGGTCGAGTACCAGCTCAAGGGCATCGCGCAGATCCAAGTCAAGCCGAAGATCAACCTGACGTTTGCCAACGGGCTGCGCTCGATCCTGCGCCAGGACCCGGACGTGGTGATGGTCGGCGAGATTCGCGACTACGAAACGGCCGAGATCGCCACGCACGCCTCGCTCACGGGCCACCTGGTTTTCTCGACGCTGCACACGAACGACTCGGCCGGGGCGATCACGCGCCTTATTGACATGGGAATCGAGCCGTACCTGGTATCCTCGTCGGTAATCGCCATCGTGGCGCAGCGGCTCGTGCGCACGATTTGCCTGCACTGCAAGGAGCCGCTCGAGGTCGAGGAGGCGCAACTTCACGAGATCGGGCTCACGCCGGCCGATCTATCTGACGGGCATGTCTATCACGGCCCGGGGTGTAACAAGTGCTTCGGCAGCGGCTACCTTGGCCGGACGGCGATCTTTGAGCTGCTCGTGATGGACAGCGAGGCGCGGCGCCTTACGCTCCAGCGCGTAGACTCCGGCACGATCAAGGAGAAGGCGGTCGAGCACGGGATGCGCACGCTGCGCGGCGACGGTGCGCGCAAGGTAGTGCTGGGAGCGACCACGATTGACGAGGTGGTGCGCGTCACCCAGGAGGACATCCTTTAGTGGGCTTGTGAAAAGGGCTGACGTTCAATTGAATTGCAGAGCCCCCGTGGGGCGACTGGCAGTAGCCTCGGGCGGCTCGTGCGGTGGGCTGGTAGGGAAGCATTCTTCGGGCACACGGCTCAGTTGATCTCACTGAGGACAGGGGCATTTCGGCTCTCGGGGCTTTGGTTTTCTCGGTAGCGTACTAGGCGAGGCGGCAGCAGGGAAGAGCGCTTATGCCCGTTTACGAATACAAGGCGTACGACGCGTCGGGCTCGGCCGTCAGCGGCATCATTGACGCGGGCACCCCGAAGGAGGCCCGCGCCAAGCTGAGGCGCCAGAACGTCTTCGTCACCAAGGTCCAGGAGGCGGGCGAGGGAATCTCGATCACCGCCGAGGTGAAGGTCTCGAAGCTGATCCGGCGGGTCCGACGGCAGGACGTGGTGGTCATGACCCGTCAGCTCGCCACGCTCATCAAGTCGGGCATGCCGCTGGTGCAGGCGCTCACGGCGATCTGCGAGCAGCTCGAGGGTTACCCGATGCAGCGCGTGGTGTACGCGATCCGCGAGCGCGTCAATGCGGGCCAGCCGCTGGCCGACGCGCTCGAGCAGCACCCGAAGCTCTTCAATGAGCTCTACGTGAACATGGTGCGCGCGGGCGAGGCGGCGGGCGCGCTCGAGACGATCCTTGTGCGGCTCGCCGAGTACACGGAAGCGATGCAGAAGCAGCGCTCGAAGATCATCTCGAGCCTGATCTACCCGGCGCTGATGGTCGTGGTCGGCTCCGGCGTCCTGATCTTCCTGATGTCGTTTGTCGTCCCGCGACTCACCCAGATTTTCAGCGAGATGGGCCGGGACCTGCCGGTGATGACGCGGATGCTCATCAGCGTGAGCGGCTTCTGTGCGAGCTGGCGGTTCGTGGTGTTCCTCGCTGCGCTGATCGCGGGCGTGGTCGCGATCCACCTCAACACGCGCGCCGGCCGGGGCCGCTACCTGCTCGACCGGTTGCGCCTCAAGCTGCCCGTGGCTGGCACGCTGATCCGCAAGCTCGCCGTGGCGCGCTTCGCCCGGACGCTCGGGACGCTGCTCGCCGGCGGCATCCCGGTGCTGCGCGCGCTCGACATCGTCCAGGGCGTCGTGGGCAACGCGGTAATCGCGCAGGCGCTCGGCGAGGCGCGCGAGCGTGTCGGCGAGGGCGCGGCGATCAGCGACGAGCTCAGGAAGAGCCACGAGTTTCCGCCGATCGTCGTGCACATGGTGGCCGTGGGCGAGGCGAGCGGGAGCCTCGAGGAGATGCTGTTGAACGTGGCGGAAACGTATGACAACGAGGTCGAGACCGCCACGGACAGCTTGATCGCGCTGCTCGAGCCGCTGATGATCGTGCTCATGGGCCTGGTGGTCGGCTTCATCGTGCTGTCAATTCTGCTGCCGATCTTCGAAATGAACAAGTTCGCGCGCTAGCGGCGGCGCGAGCGCGCCGTGGCGCAAGTCGAGCGGAAGGAGAAGAATCATGTCACTCAAAGCAACGGAGCGGTCGAGCGGGCAGGGCGGCTTCACGCTCATCGAGCTGCTGGTGGTGATCGCCATCCTCGGCATCCTGGCGGGCGTCGTCTCCTTTAGCGTCATACGAAACATTGACGACGCCCGGGTCACCAGGGCCAAGCTGCAGATCGGGCAGTTCAAGGCCGCCGTGCAGAAATTCAATATTGATACGGGCCGCTACCCGACCACCGAGCAAGGGCTTCGCGCGCTGATCGAAAAACCGGCCGACGAGGTCCTGGCGCGCTCGTGGAAGGGCCCGTACCTCGAGTCCGAGGAGGTGCCCCTCGACCCGTGGAAGAACGAATACATTTACCAGTCGCCGGGCGGCGGCAATGCCGAATTCGAGATCATCAGCCTGGGCAAGGACGGCGTCCAGGGTGGCGAAGAGAACAACGCCGACGTCTCGAGCAGAAGGCTCGGCCAGGACTAAGCGGCGTTTCGCGCGTTGACCGGCTTGACTCGGCGGGACGCACACCGCCCGCATGATTTCGGGACGAAACTCATGCTCCACGCCTCTGAACAGATGAAACGGCGCACGCGCCAGGGCTACACGTTTATCGAGCTGACCGTCGTGCTGGTGATCATCATGACGGTGGCGGCGGTCGGCGTGCCGCGTCTCGTCTCGTGGGTCAACGAGGGGAACCTCGGCGCGGCAAGCCGGCGGCTCGCGGGCACGATCCGCTACGTGCGTAACGAGGCCGCGCGTCGCCAGAAGAGCTTCTTCCTGACGATTGATATCGAGGAGAACGCGTACTGGATCGAGGTCCGCCGGGACCCAAGCGAGATCGAGCACCGCGGCTACTACACCTCGTGGGGCGATCCTGAAGACGAGAACTTCGAGCCCTTTGAGGACGAGTTCGTCACGCGCCGCGAGCTGCGGAGGCGCATCGTGTTTGATCGGGTGCTCTACGACGACTTCGACGAGCAGCGCTACGGCAAGGTCCGAATCGAGTTCCGGGCCGACGGTACGACGCAGGACGTGGCAATCTACCTCCAGAGCACCGAGGAGCGGGTGGCGACGGTGACGCTCGACGCCGACACGGGGCGCGTCGAGATCTATGACTACCTCTTCGAGCCGGAGCCGAAACCAACGCTCTACGAGCAGTATGACCTCGACGAGTAGAACGATGAAAACGGGATGGACAGGCACGCGCGGCTTCACGCTGCTCGAGGTGCTGATCGCGCTCGCGATCGCCTCGCTGACGCTCGTGACCGCGCTCGCTACCGTGAGCACCGGACAGCGCAATGCGGCGCTCGCGCAACTCAAGTCGCGTGCCTCGATGCTGGCGCGCGAGAAGCTCGCCGAGCTCGAGGCGGGTAGTTATCCAGACCCTGACCCCGAGCAAGCGATCAACCCGGGCGCCGAAGCCGACCAGCTTATCTGGATCGAGGAAGGCGAGTTCGAGGAGGAGGAGGGCTTCTTCGGCCGGCTTCCCGACACCTGGCGCGCCGAGTTTTACTGGCAGACGATCCTCGAGTCGGCGCCGGGCATGGAGGGAATCCGTATGGTCACCGTACGGGTCTTCGCCAAGCGCTTCCGCGCCCGCGAGGCGGAGGCGCGCTGGCACGACTATATCGAGGAGGACTACCGGCTGCTCGTCGAGGTCGTCACCTACCGCGCGGCCCACTACTTCGCGGAGGTGGAGGCGAAATGAGCCGGCCTGTGGCAAGGTTAGCCGAGCCGCGAAGCGGCTTCACGCTCATCGAGCTGATGGTGGCGCTGGCGATGTTGGCCATCGTGCTCTCGTCGGTGTACGCCACCTTTTTCTCCGCGGTCAAGGCGATGCGCGACTCGCGCGAGCAGGACGATACGCACCAGGTAGCCCGCGTGGTCATGGAGCGGATCACGAGCGACCTGGCGATGACGTTCTACCGGCCCGGCACCGATCGGAAAGACCACCCCACGCAGGCGTTTATCGGCCGCAACGGCGACGACGGCGAATACGCGCGCGACCGGCTCGACTTCACCACCGCAAGCCACGTGCTCATGCGCGACGGGCACCCTGAGACCGACGTCGTTGAGGTGAGCTACTACATTGACGACACGTATACGGACCGCATGCTCCTTGTGCGGCGGGAAGATCCCTTGCCCGACGAGGATTTCCGCCACGGCGGCACGCTGCGCATCATGGCGGAAAACGTGGTGGCCCTGAACTTCCGCTACCGGGAGCCCGGGCCCGAGGCCGGCCAGCGGCGCAAGGAGGACGAGAAGGACAAGGAGCCCGACGAGCCGGCGTGGCACGATACCTGGAATGCCGACAAGTGGGAACAGAGGAAAAGCATCCCGGAGCTCGTCGAGGTGACGCTCACGATTCGCGATAAGGACGGTCGGGACCACACGTTCGGCACGACCGTGTTGCTCCGCCCGTACCAGGTCTGGAAGTAAGGAGTTCCCGCACCATGCACGATCGCCGCGGCATAGCACTCATCATCGTTCTCGCGATCGTCGCGATCCTCAGCGTGCTGGTGCTCGAGTTCAGCTACTCGGTGTGGGTGGACATGTACCTCAGCGCGAACTACGACTCGCGCACCCAAGCGCTCAGCGCCGCCAAGGCGGGTATCGAGTACGGCATCTATCTGCTGCGGCGCGACGACGACAGGCGCGTGGACTCGCTCGGCGACGAGTGGGCCAAACCGCTCGAGCTGACGATCGGCGAGCTCGCCCCGCCGCCCGATCCGGATGCGGATGACGACGACTACTGGGAACCGCCGCGGTGGCGCGAGGACAGGGGCCTGGTCGAGCCGCGCGACGGCGGCATGGCCAAGGTGCTCATCGTTGACGAGGAGCGCAAGATCGGCCTCAACATGCTCAACTACAAGGGGAAGATTCCGCACCCGTTGTTCGTCGGCATGCTCGAGCAGTTGATCGAGGACCTCAACGTACCGGATGCGAGCTTCAATGCCGCCGAGATTGTCGAGGCGATGGTTGACTGGGTTGACGCGGACGAGGACGGCTCGTGTGAGTATATCTACGAGACGCTCCCCGACCCCTACAAGCCGATGAACCGACCCTTCGACACGGTTCACGAGCTGCGCCTGGTTACCGAAGTAAGCGACACGCTCCTCTACGGGACGGTGCCCTACCCGGACATCGAACCGGGATACGACGCCGGCGATGCGGCGGACTGGTGGGAGTACGGGAGCGCGCTCGACCCGGATGACTCGTACGGGCTGATCAACTTCGTCCACGCCCAGTCGGCTCAGCAGATCAATGTCAACACCGCCCCGAGAGAGGTCCTGACGGCGCTGTTCGACGGCAACACGCTCGTAGCCGACGAGATCATGGAGCGTCGGCGCGATGAGCCGTTCACCAACTGGGGCGAGTTCAAGGCGGCCATCGGGAGCATCATAAGCGATGACGCCCAGCTCGGGCAAATCGGCGGCTCGGCGGCCTTCAAGAGCAAGTTCTTCACGATCACTTCGATCGGCGAGTACCGGGGCGTCAAGGTCAAGGTCACGGCGATCGTGTATCGAAGCCCCCGATTTGACGTGACCGTCCAGTATTACCGGACCGAGAACGTCGAGTGACGACTTGCGCGGGACGGTGGGGCGTGCAATAGTCCGCCGACGCGGCGCAACCAGACAGCGCGTGCAGGAGGCACAGTGGCAGGCGACACGAGAGAGATGACGGTTGCGGGCCGGGGCATCGGCATAGACGTCGGCGCCTACGCGGTCAAGGTTGCCGTCGTGCGGCGGCATCTCGGCGGGCTGATGCTCGAGCAGCTCGTCGAGCAGCCGATCGTGCGTGATGGGCCGGGCCGTCCTCCGACCGACGCGGTCTCGGAGGCGGTGGCCGCGGCGATGGCGGACGTCAGGGTCGGCCGCGCGCTGGTTGTGGCTGGTGCGCCGACGCAGCTCACCACGGTGCGCAACCTCGACGTACCGTTTAGCGAGGAGGCAAAGATCCGCCAGGTGGTCAAGGCCGAGGTGGAGCCGCAACTGCCGTTTGCCGCCGAGGAGATCGTGGTGGACTACTGCCTCACGGGCGTCGAGCGCGAGGCGCCCGACGATGAGGAAGGCGCCCCCGCGCCGACGAACCTGCTGATCACGGCCGTGCAGAAGAAGGTCGTCGGCGACCTGCTCGGCGCGGTGCGTGAGGACCAGCTCGATCCCGAAGTGGTGGACGTCGAGTTCATGGGCGCCTTTTCCGCCGTGCGGACACTCGCGCCCGAGACGCTCGAGGGCGGCGAGCTCGTTGTGGACATCGGCGCGGTCAAGACCTCGGTCATCTATGCGCGCAGAGGGCGGCCGCTTGCGGTGCGCGCGTTCAACTTCGGCGGCGATACACTCACCCAGGCGGTGGCCGAGGCCACGAGCACCTCCTTCGCCGACGCCGAGGCGGCAAAGAAGGCGCACGCCGTGCCGGTGAGCGGCGAAGGGGAAACGGCGCCGGCCGACCGGGCGCTCGCCGAGGCGCTGGCCGGGCTTCGCCGTGGGCTTGACCAGACGCTACGGTTCTTCGCGAGCCAGGTGGGCCAGGTCGAGTACGACCGCGTTGTGCTGACCGGGGGAAGCGCCGCGCTCAGCGGGCTCAAGGAGTGGTTCGCCGTAGCGCTGTCGAAGGACGTGATGGTGCTCGACTTGCTCGGGCCGGTCAAGAGCGCAGTCGGCGATGAGGTTGCCGTGGCGCGGTATGCCACGGCGATCGGCCTGGCGCTCCGTGGCATCGGCCAGAGCGTCGCGCTGCACAACTTCCGGCAGGAGGAGCTGACCTATCCCA
>CBDUSE010000077.1:0-14271 GCA_965369835.1 uncultured bacterium | reverse complement strand
CCGCGCGGGCGAGGGCCTGGACGGCCCGGCGACGGATTTGCGCGTCCTGGCCGCGGGACGCTTCCAGCACAACGTCGAGTCCGTCTTCGCCGCAATTGATGAGCGCATCACCCGCCGCCGCAGCCACCGAATGTCGGAGGTCCTCGTCCGTGCGGTGAGTTTCCGGCGCGACGAAGAGGCCGTGAAGGGTCGGGATGACCGTCTTGTCGCCCAGCTCGCCGAGCGCACGAACGGCAGCGACCTTCCCGGCGTTCGAGGGCGTGGACTCGAGCCGTTGCAGCAGCACGGCGGTATGCGCGGGCCCGCCGTACTTACCAAGGAGGGCGACCGCCTCGTCGCGGAGCGGCTCGTCAACCTCCTTCTCGACGAGGATGATGTTGGCGAGCGTGTCGAGCGCCGCGGCGCAGAGCGCAGCGGGATCGCCGTTTGCTAACGCGCCTTCGGCGATCGTCAGCGTAGCGAGCACAAGAGCGCCGCGAAGCCAGTACGCCTTCGCCTGTCTGTCAGTTCCAATCATATCATGCATTTCTCGACGAGATCGGCCAGCCGCTCTGTGGCATCCGGGCGCGCGAGGCGTCGCGCGTTCCGGCCCATCTGCTCGTGTGTCGTCGCGTCCAGCATCTGTCTGACAAACTCGACGAGCACCGCCGGCTCGAATTCAGTCTGTGCCACGAGGCGCGCGGCGCCGTTGCGCTCGAACACCTCGGCATTCTTCACCTGGTGCGCCTCCGTCGCGTAGGGGTACGGCACGAGGAGACTCGGCGTGCCGGTCACGGCAAGTTCGGCCACTGTTGCCGCACCGGCCCGGCAGAGCGCGCAGTCGGCCGCGGCGTATGCGCGGGCCATGTCCGCTTCAAAGGCGCGCACCGCGTGAGCCACCGTGCTCGCTTCGTACGTTTTTTTGACGCTCTTCTCGTCGGCCGTGCCGCACAGGTGGACCACCTGCACAGGCGGCTCGATCCGCTCGAGCTCTGGCAAGGCGGCGCAGACGATTTCGTTGAGCCGTCTGGCGCCTTGGCTGCCGCCCATGACGAGGAGGGTGAACGTGTCCTCGTCGAGACCGTACGCTCGCCGTGCGTCGCGCGGATCGGGCAGCTCGAGCAGCTCGTCCCGGACCGGCATGCCGACCGCCTCGATACGACGGTCCGCAGCGGGCTTGAATCCCTTGGCGGCCTCGTCGAACTGGACGGCGATCACGCGTGCGTAACGCGCTAGTAGGCGATTCGCTCTGCCCGGCAGCGCATTCGCCTCGTGAATCACGATCGGCACCCGCCGGCGATGCGCGGCATAGAGCGGTGCGACGCTCCCGTAGTTGCCGAAGCCGACCGCCACATCGGGCCGGAGCCGGCGCACCAGCCCGCGTGAGGTGAGCACGCCGCGGAGCAGGTCGAACGCAAACGGGACCATGCCGAGCAGACCGCGACGCGGCATGCCGCGCCCCGGCACGGTGTACCACTCGAACCCGGCCTCGATCACGGCGTCCCGCGCGGCGGTCCGGCCTGCGCCGATAAACGCGATTCTCGTCGTAGAATGCCGCCGGACAAGCTCCTTTGCCAGAGCGATGGCCGGGAAGAGATGGCCGCCCGTGCCGCCGCTCGCTACGAGCACCGTAGGCATCGGCGCCTCCCTCCGTATCGTACCAAAGAACGCGGCGCGCTCCTATGCGCGCGCCAAACCATGTTTGCGAATCCGGACACCGTGCTGGTGGCGTGGCACGCGCTCGGTGGCGCGGCTCACGTTGAGCAAGATGCCCAGGCCGACGAAGTTCATGAGCAGGTTCGACCCGCCGAAACTGACGAACGGTAGGTTGAGCCCGGTGGCGGGCAGCGATGAGCTGACCACGCCGAGATGTATGATCGCCTGCAGGCCGATCAGCGAGGTCACACCGACGGCCAGCAGCGTGCCGCGCAGGTCGGGGGCGCGGAACGCGATCCGGAACCCGAGGATGAGCAGAGCGATATACAACAGCAGCAGCGCGCAAATCCCGAGGAAACCGAACTCCTCGCCGATGATGGCGGCGATAAAGTCGTTGTGCGCGTACGTGATAAACCCGAGCTTCTGGTGGCTCTCGGCAAGCCCGACGCCGAATGGCCCGCCGGAACCGAGTGCGATAAGCGCTTGGTACTGCTGGTAGCCGCAGTCGTAGCGATACCGCACCGGGTCGAGCATGGCGAGGATCCGCTTGACCTGGTACGGCGAGCGCAGGATCGTCAGCGCGAGCGCCGGCAGCCCGAGCAGCACCGAACCGCCAAGGTAGCGCAACGGCACGCCGCCGCAGAAGAACATGACGCCCATCGTACCGGCGATAAGCAGCGTCGTGCTCAGGTCGGGCTGCATGATGATCAGCAGCAGGAACACGCCGAGCACGACGACGAGCTCGATGAACGCCGCAGGCCGTCTGATCCGACGCTGGCGCTTGGCCAGGGCGCCCGCGAAGTACACGATCAGGCCGTACTTAGCCACTTCGGCCGGTTGCAGCTCGAAGCCGCCGAGCGCGATCCAGCGCCGCGCCGAGTTTCGCACGACGCCGAAGCCGGGCACGAAGACCAGCGCCAACAGGCCGAGGCAGCCGAGCAGGAGCAGGGGGCTCAAATGCACCAGGAACTCGTACCGGATGTTTGTGACGACGAGGAGCGCGGCTACGCTGATGCAGACCCACAGCAACTGGCGCTTGAGGAAGAAATCGCTCTGCGCGTTCTGCCCCAGCGCCCGCTGATAGACGCCTGAGTTGAGGATCATAATCAACCCGATGCCGATCAGCAGGGTAGTGATCAGCAGTATCAGCAGCCGCTCTCGTTCCATGCTATTCGCCGGCCGGTTTTGGGATAAGGATCTTATCGCCTGCGCGCATTCTCTTCGCGTCGGTGATCCCATTGAGATCCATGATGATCTTCGTCGTCGTGTGGTGCGTGCGTGCGAGCTTCCAGATCGTGTCGCCCGGTTGCACCTCGTACTCGAACGTCTCGATCGTGCTGAGGTCCACGGGTTCCGTGGGCGTGGTCGTCACGCCGGTGGTCGGTTCGGTCACGGTCGTGTCAGCGCTCGTGCTTGTGGCCGGTTCGGTGCTCGCCTCGTCGAGGCCCCTTGTCGGGTTCGGGATCCAGAGCTCGCGCCCGACGCGGATCAGCTTGGGATCGCGGATGTCGTTGCGGTCCGAGATGGCGTCCATCGTGACGCCGAACGTGCGCGAGATCTTCCACAGGCTGTCGCCCGGCTGGACGACGTAGCGAATCTCGTTCGCCGCTTCGGCGGTTCCCGGGACCACGGGGGCGTCCTCGACGACGGCGGGCGTGTCGTCAATGCTGACCTCGGTTTCGACTGTCTCGTAGTCGGTCTCAATCTCCAGGTCTTCCGCCTCGGTGACAGCGGGCGTGGCGTCATCCACCTCGCGAGTGGCTGAGCGGCCGCAACTGCCCATCGAGACCAACAGCAGCGCGAGACCGATGTGCACGAGCACGACGATAATAATCGCGTCGCGTTTCGGAAGCGGGTGCTTTCTCATTGTTCCGTCTCCTTTTCCTCGGGTTTTGTTATCTCATTTGCCGGTCGCGTCTGTGCAGGCCGGCATGGATCGTACACACTCTTTGAATCGGTTACCACGGTCGGCGTAGTCGCGGAACATGTCGAAGCTCGCGCAGCCGGGCGAGAGCAGCACGACGTCGCCCGGACGCGCGCACGCCGCTGCCGCTTGGACGGCCTCGTCGAGGGATCCGGCGCGGACGCACTCAGCGTCCCCGGCGAAAATCTTCTGGAGTTTCGCCGCGGCCTCGCCGATCAGGACGAGCTTCTTGACTCGGGCTCGCACCCACAATCGCAGCGGCTCGAAATCGAGGTCCTTGTCGAGCCCCCCGGCGATGAGGACCACGGACGATTCGATCGCGTCGAGCGCGGTGGCGACCGCGGCCACGTTTGTCGCCTTCGAGTCGTTGATGTAGCGCACGCCACAGGCCTCCTCGACGAGCTCGAGCCGGTGCGGCAGGCCACGGAACGTGCGCAGGCCTTCAAGTATCGCGTCGGCCTCGAGCCCGAACGCCTCGGCAACGGCGATGCCCGCCATTGCGTTGTGCAGGTTGTGGCGACCGGGCAGGCGCCAGACGCCCTTGAGCGCGTACCGGCGCCCGAGTCTGCGGCTCACGACGGTATCGCCCTCGAGGCGAAGGGCGCAGTCGGCGCCTTCGCCGTAGGTGGCGAGTCTCGGCTGCCCTGCAACGCTCGTGGGCCGCAGGCCCATCGCCACAACGGACTCGTGCAGGACTGCGGCGTCATCGGTGATCTGGTTCTCGAACAGGCGCATCTTTGCGCGTGCGTACTCTCCCAAAGAATCGTAGCGGTCCATGTGGTCCGGCGTCACGTTGAGCAATACCCCCACGTGCGGCCGGAATTGCTCGATGCGCTCGAGCTGAAACGAGCTGACCTCGACCACAAGCACTCCGCCAAGGCCCACTGTTCTCGCGCACTCGATGAGCGGCTTGCCGATGTTGCCCGCGACGGCGCACTCGATGCCGCCCGCGTGCAGAAGCGTCTCGACGAGATGCGTGACCGTGGTCTTGCCGTTCGTGCCCGTGATCGCGGCAATCCTGGCGGCGCAGTAGCGGTACGCGAGCTCGATCTCGCTGATCACATGAATGTTCCGCTCGTCGGCAAGGCGCACGGGGAGCGCGTGCGGTGGCACGCCCGGACTCAGCACGAGAAGCTCGACGCCGTCGAGGAACGACTCACTGTGGCAGCCGATCTCGACATGGGCGCCGGCCTGCTCGAGCTCGGCCTTGAGTGTGCGGAGACGTTCGCTGTCGCCCGAGTCGGTGGCGGCGACGCGCACGCCGCGCTCGATGAGGAACCTCGCCGCGGCCTTGCCGCTGGCGCCGAGGCCGACGACGAGCACGTGTTTGTCGGTCAACTCATTCATAATTCTACTGCAACTTGAGCGAGGCAAGGCTCAGTAGCGCGAACGTGATGGCGATGATCCAGAGCCTCACCGTGACCTTCGTTTCGCTCCAACCGCACATCTCGAAATGATGGTGCAGCGGCGACATCCGGAAGATGCGCTCGCGTTTCCACTTGAAGTAGGCCACCTGCAGGATCACCGACGCTGCTTCGATGACGAAGATGCCGCCGGCGATGAGCAGGAGAAATTCCTTCTTGACGATCAGGGCCACCGTGCCGATCGCGCCGCCGAGGGCGAGGCTGCCGGTGTCGCCCATGAAAATCTGCGCGGGATGTGCGTTGAACCATAGGAAGCCAAGCCCCGCGCCGACCATGCTTGCAAGGAAGATCACCAGCTCGCCGCTGCCATTGATGAACTCGATGTTGAGGTAGTCCGAGAGCAGGAAGTTCCCGCTCAGGTAGCTGATGATGATGTAGACGAACGCCACGATGGTTGCGCAGCCGATGGCGAGGCCGTCGAGCCCGTCGGTAAGGTTCACGGCGTTCGACGAGCCGGCGATCACGAGCACGGCGAGCAGGATGTAGAACGCGCCGATCCATGCGACCGGCGAGCGATGGAACGGCACGAAGAGCGTCTTCGGATAACCGCTGATCTTGTGTTCCCTCAGGATTGTGCGGATGTCCGGGGCAGGGCGCACGCCATCTGCGTTTTGCCGGCCATCGTCTCCTGCGAGTGCTTTGATGAGCTGCGGCTGTGTCGTCGAGTGCTCCGGTTTGGGCGCCGGCATTGCGACGAGGACCACGCCGACGACCACGCCGAGCGCGACCTGCCATGCGAGCTTCGTACGCGCCTTGAGGCCCTTGCTGTTGTTGTGGCGGATCTTAAGGTAGTCGTCGGCGGCGCCAAGCAGGCCGAGCCAGAGCGTGGCTCCCACGACGAGCAAGACGAACGGGCCGAGGATGTCGGCCCAGAGCAGCGTCGGCAGCACCATGGCCGCGACGATCAGGACGCCGCCCATCGTCGGGGTGCCCTCCTTGTCGCGATGCAGCGCATGCAGCGGCGGGCACTCGTCCTTGCGGATCGGCTGGCCGACCTTGAGGGCGTACAGCTTGCGAATGAGCCAGGGTCCGAGCACGATGCTGATGACCATCGCGGTGATCGCCGCGACCGCCGCGCGAAACGACAGGTATTTGAAGACCCGCATCGGCGATACGTATTGTTGCAGCCATATGAAGAGGTAGTAGAGCATCGGCTTAGAGGCGGCTCGGGGCGCGGTGGGTCCCGCGACCGCTCGCCGCAATGAGTTCCTCGACGATCCGTTCCATCCGATTGGCGCGCGAGCCCTTGATCAGCACGGCGTCGCCCGGTTTGAGTTCCTGGTGTAAGAGTGCGGCGGCTTCCTCGACGCCGGCGCAGTCCACGGCACAGTCTGACGGCATCCCGTGCCCGACGGCGGCCTCGGTGATATGGCGTGCGTCGCCGCCGGTGGTAATTAAGCGGTCAAATCCCTGCTCGGCGACGAGGCGGCCGATCTCGCGGTGCGCCTCGATGCTGTGCACGCCGAGCTCGCGCATCTCGCCGCACACGACGAGGCGCCGGCCCTCGATGGGCATCGCGCCGAACGTTGCAAGCGCCGCTCGCATGGACTCCGGATTCGCGTTATACGCGTCATTGATGAGGAGCGCGCCGCCGCAGTCGTGCCGCTCGAAACGCATCTTCGGGAGCCGCAGATCGGGGAAGCCCTCGACGGCGTTCTCGGGGCGCATGCCGATCGCGCAGCAGGCCGCGACAGCCGCGGCGGCGTTGAGCGCGTTGTGGCGTCCAGGTGCAGGCACGACGGCGCGCAGCTCGGGCCCCTCGAAGCACCGAAGGACAACCTCCGAGTCCCCGGCAGTCTCGCGGACCGCCGAAAGGCGGACGTTGGCCTCCGGATTCATTCCGTACGTGATGCGCCGGCCCGTCCAGCGCTTGCCGATGCGGCGCACCCATTCGTCGTCGGCGTTGAGGACCGCCGTGCCGTCGGCGGGCAGCGCCTCGAGCAGCTCGGCCTTGGCATCGGCGATCGCAGCGACCGACCCAAAGAACTCGAGGTGGGCGGGGTTCACGTTGGTGATGAGACCTACCTGCGGCTGCGCCACGGCGGCGAGCGATCGGATCTCGCCCGCGGCGCTCATGCCGATCTCGACGACGGCCAGCTCGATCGTCCGATCAATCTTAAGGAGCGTCAGCGGTACGCCGACGTGGTTATTGTAGGAGCTCTCGCTCTTGATGACCTTGAAGCGCCGCGACGCGAGCGTGGCGATGAAGTCCTTGGTTGTCGTCTTACCGTTGCTGCCGGTGACGGCGACAACCGTGCAGTCGCAGCGCGCGCGGCCGGCGCGGGCGATGTCCTGGAGCGCCTGCGTCGTGTTCTCGACGAGGATCGCCGGTTTGCCTTCGCTGCCATCTGGTACGCGCCCCTTTTCGAGCACCGCGGCCGCTGCGCCGCGCTCGAATGCCTTGCCGACGAACGCGTGGCCGTCGAATCGTTCGCCGATGAGGGCGATGAAGAGCTCGCCGGGCCGGAGCGTGCGGGTGTCCGTCGAGATCGAGCCGATGCTTATTCCCGGAGAGCCGCCGATAAGGTGCCCTTGGGTGGTGGACGCTATGTCGTCGAGCCGCATCGGGTCCACGGTTCGCGTTCTCCTATGCCGATCCGGTCAGGATTGCTCGTGCGACTTGCCGGTCGTCGAACACGATGGTCTGGTTTCGGAACTGTTGGTACGTCTCGTGCCCTTTGCCGGCAATGAGCACGGTATCGTCGGGCCGCGCCAGCGCAATCGCCCGCTCGATGGCGGCGCGGCGGTCCGGCTCGACCACGTAGGCATCTTCGGTCTCATACGCGGCAAGGATCTCGGCGATGATCGCGTCGGGCTCCTCGCTGCGCGGGTTGTCGGACGTGACGATCGAGAAGTCCGAGAGCCGGTTGACGACTGCGCCCATTCTGGGCCGCTTGCCGGGGTCGCGATCGCCCCCGCACCCGAACACCGTGATGATCCGTCCGGTGGTGATCTCGCGCAGGGACGTGAGCACGTTCTTGAGCGCGTCGTCCGTGTGTGCGTAATCCACCACGACGGTGAAGCCGCGATCGTTCTCGATGAACTCGAGCCGCCCCGGCACGCACGAGGTGTCCGCGATCCCGGCGGCGACCGCATCGAGATCGAGGTCGAGCGCGAGGCCCACCGCGATCGTGGCGAGCGCGTTCGACACATTGTACCGCCCGATCAAGGTCATTGGCACGGGGAGCGCTCCGCGCGGGGTGACGGCCGTGAACGAGCACCCTCCGGTGCCGAGCCGGACGTCCACGGCGCGGACGTCGGCGGAACGCTCAAGGCCGAACGTGATCACGGGCACGCGCGCGGCCTCGATAATGCAGCTCGCGCGCGGGTCGTCAACGTTGACGACGGCGCGCTTCGGCGTCGGGTCGTCCGGGCGCTCCTCGAGCATCGTGAACAGCCGGGCTTTCACCTCGAGGTAGTTCTCGAGGTCGCCGTGATAGTCGAGGTGATCCTGGGTAAGGTTCGTGAAAACCGCCACATCGAACCGGATCGCCTCGACCCGCTTCTGGTCAATCGCATGTGAGGAGACTTCCATGACGGCGACGCCGCAGCCGCGCGCTACCATCTCGGCGAGCAGCGAGTTGATGAGCACCGGGTCGGGCGTCGTGCGCTCGGCAGGAATGGTCCGGCCGTCAACGCGGTACTCGATCGTGCCGATCAGGCCCGAGTTGATTCCCGCCCGGGCAAGCGCATTTCGGACAAGGTACGCGACCGTCGTCTTGCCGTTTGTGCCGGTGATGCCGATGACGCGCAGCGCCCTCGACGGGTGGCCGTAGAAGGCGTCTGCAAGCAGGGCGAGGGCGCAGCGGCTGTCGGGCACGACGATCTTCGCGGCGCCGTGGACGGGAAAGTCCGCCTCCTCGCAGACGACGGCGGCCGCGCCGGCCTTGACCGCGTCCTCGATGAAGAGATGGCCGTCTGTTTTCTCGCCGCGGATCGCGACGAAGAGGGAATCCTTCAGGACCTGTCGCGAGTTCTGCGTCAGGCCTGCAATCTTGATATTGAGATCGCTGTTTGTCTGAGGCGCCTCGAGCGCCTCGAGCAGCTCGGAGAGTTTCATTCCAACAGTGCCTGTGCGCATCGTGTCACTCCGCCCGCGCGTGTGCATCGTCGCCCACCTCGCTGGGCAAGATCTCGTCGGGCGGCACTTCAAGGTATTGTAGCACACTTCGGCCGATTTCCGCAAAGACCGGGGCCGCCACGGTCCCGGCGTAGTGGTTCGGTTTCACGGTGCCTCGCATGGTCACAAGGATTACGACTGCCGGCTCGGCGACGGGCGCGAACCCGACGAACGTCGAGTCGAAAAATTTTGGGGAGTACCGCCCGTTGATCACCTTGTGGGAAGTGCCGGTCTTGCCGGCCTGCGAGAAGCCGGCGATGTCGGCGCGTGGGGCGGTACCGCCTTCGGCGACGACCGCCTGCATCGCCCGGGCGATCTCGCGGGCGGCGCGCTCCGAGACGACTCGTCGCACCACCTTCGGCGGGAAGGCGTTGACGACGCCGTC
This sequence comes from uncultured bacterium, assembly GCA_965369835.1. Taxonomy (GTDB): domain Bacteria; phylum Auribacterota; class JABMQX01; order JAFGEW01; family JAFGEW01; genus CBDUSE01. Next base: position 4,783 of record CBDUSE010000077.1, on the reverse strand, counting down.
CCGGTCCGTGAGGCGGGAGATGATCCGCGGCTCCATTAGGTTGCCGCCGTTGGCGACCACACCGTAGGCGAGCGCGAGCTGCAGCGGCGTGACGCCGATCTCGTGCCCCATCGGGAGCGAGGTCATCGAGTAGCCCGACCACTGGCTGAGTGGCCGGAGCAGCCCGGGGCTCTCGAGCGGCAGTGACACTCCCGTTCGCCGGCCGAAGCCGAAGGCCCGAAGCCCGGCGGACAAGCGCTCCTTGGCGAGCTCTTCGTCCGGCCCATCGCTCCGACCGGCTCCGAGCGTTTCGGCAATCTTGGCGATGCCGATGTTGCTCGACTTCACAATGATATCGAAGACGCTGAGCGTGTCGTACGCGTGCGCATCATGCAGCACGCGGCCGACCGGCGTGCGCCAGCGCCCGTGCTCGCAGTCGAACTCAGTCTCGAGGGTCACGGTGCGATGGTCAAGCGCGAGCACGGCTGTGATCGGCTTGAGGGTCGAGCCCGGCTCGAAGATCTCCTCGACGGTGGCATTGGCGGTGTGCCGAGCGGTCTCTGGAGTGAGCCCGTTCGGGTCGAAGGTCGGCCAGTTGGCCCAGGCGAGCACCTCCCCGGTCTGTGGCCGGAGCACGAGCGCGGTGATGCCGTCGCAGTGGACCCTCTCAGCGGCCCGTGCAATCGCCTGCTCGAGAAAGGACTGGATGTTGAGGTCAATCGTGAGCACCACGTCGAGGCCGTCCGTGGCGGGCTCGCCCCGGCTCGCGCCGCGCAGGACCTCCCGCCGCTGTCCGTCCACGTGCCTGACGCCCCAACCCGTGCGGCCCCTGAGCCATCTATCGGCGGCAAGCTCGATCCCGGCGACGGGATGCTTGTCGTCTCGCACGGCGGGTTCGCGCTCCTCGTCGGAGGGTGCCTCGTCGCGGACGTAACCAAGCGCGTGCGCGAGCAGCGTGCCGTTCGGGTAGATGCGGCGGACGCGCTCCTTGAGGATCACGCCGCGGTACTCGTAGGTGGACTTCTTCCGGCGCGTGCCGGTTGCCGAGGCAGTCTCGAAAACGTCCTCGAAGAACGAGCGGTCGCGTCGGAACCGCTCGATCTGTTCGAGCGTCTCTTCGGAGAGTTCGCGCTGGACCCAGACCTCGCGCCGGCCCTCGAGGAACGCGAGGCGCGCGATTTCCTCGGGCGGCTTGCCGACGATCTCGGCGAGCCTCGCCACGAGCGCATCGGGGTCCTTGGTCTTTGCGGGGTCGGCGATCACTTCGGGGTCGAGACAGAGGATCCTGGTCGGCTCGCTCATCGCGAGGGTCTTGCCGGTGCGGTCGAGGATGCGGCCGCGCATGGGATAGAGGGTCATGGTCCGCTCGTGCAGGGCGTGCGCCTCGCGGAGAAAGAACTCGTGTCGGGCGACCTGGATATAGAACAGCTTCGCGCCCAGCGCCGCGAAAGCGCCGACAAGCGCCACCAGGACAATAGCGCATCGGATGCGATGGATCTTGTTCGGCATGAGGGCATCTCTCCCGTGACTCAGTTCGGAGGCCGTCTGCCCCCCACCGTTGTGGCGTCGCGGACGTGCTCGCTCGCAAGGAAGCGGGGAGGGAGAATGGGGGGGTGGGGGGTAGGAGTGAAGAAGTGTCTTGACCTGAAGCTTGTCTTGGGGTTTACCCCGCCCATTCTCCCTCGCCCATTAGCTTGAGGGTCCAAGAGTGTCCCGATCTCGTCCCCTCAACATGTCTCCCGAGTGCCCGTCCGGATTGGAGGAGGAGGTTGAGGAGGCGGCGGGCTCCTCGGGGAAACACTCATTCATGAAACGAGTCCTTGGCGCTCACCTCTCTCCCAGCACGATCACGTCCCAGAGTTTTTGGCCGAGCGGCCGGCGGTGCGCGTCGCCTTCCGCGAGCGTCAGCGGCTCGGGCTCGGACAAGTACACGATCTGATCCCTCGATGGCGGGACCAGTCCCAGGCCGCGCTCGCGCACGAGCTGCCGAATCCGGTTCGGCTCCTTGAGCTCGCCGAGGTCGGCCTCGAGCTTGGTTCGCTCTTCGTCGAGCGCGGCGATTTCGCTGCGCAGCGTGCTGACCGTGTATCCCATGTTGAGCAACCGGTTGCGTTGCCAGACATAGACGATGCCCGTGGCGGCCGCGATCAGCGCGAGCACAATCAAGCCGTGGATCCACCGGTTCGAACCCGAATGCCGGCGGCGACTTGCAACCTGGTAGTTATAGACCTTTGACTTGACCTGTCTGGGCCTGCGCTTCTTCATCTATCATTCCTTTGGGCCGACTTGCTCGGGCCCGAGCTTCTCGCACGCTCTGAGCCGCGCACTCCGGGCGCGGGGATTGTCCGCGACCTCCGAGGCACTCGGCCGCACCGGCTTTTTCGTCAGGACGCGGGCGAGCACCTTCCCGCCGCACCGGCACACCGGGAACTCCGGCGGGCACGTGCAGCCCTTCGCCCATCGCCGGAACATGTTTTTCACGATCCGGTCCTCGAGCGAGTGATAGGCGATCGCCACGAGCCGGCCGCCCGGCGCAAGCGCCTCGAGCGCCTGCGGCAATGCCTGCTCGATGGCGCCGAGCTCGTCGTTCACCGCGATCCGCAGCGCCTGGAACGTGCGGGCTGCCGGATGCACCTTGCGGCGCCGGGCCGTGCGCGGAACCGCTCGCTCGATGAGGCCGGCCAGCTCGTCGGTGGTGACGATCTCGCGGCGCTCGCGTGCCTTGGCGATTTCTAAGGCGATGCGCCGCCAGCTCGGCTCCTCGCCGTAGTCGCGGATGATCCGCTCGAGCTCCCGCACGGGCGCGCGGTTGACCAGCTCGCGCGCGCTCGTTCCCCTCGAGGGGTCCATGCGCATGTCGAGCCGCCCCGTTCGTTGGAAGCTAAAGCCGCGTATCGCGGTTTCGAGCTGCATCGAGGAGACGCCGAGGTCGAACAGTACGCCGTCTACGGTACGGATGCCCTGCTCTGCAAGCGTAGCAGCGAGCACAGTGGCGAGCCGGTCGAAATTCTCCTGCACGAGCACGATCGCCGTCCCGAATCGCGCCAGCCTCCCTCGGGTTTGCCTCAGCGCGTCGGGGTCGCGATCAATTCCGATCAGCCTGCCGCCGGGGGTGATGCGTTCGGCGATCGCCTCGGCATGCCCCCCGAGCCCGACCGTAGCGTCCACGTAGGTGCCGCCCCTGCGACACCCGATGAGCTCGATCGCTTCCTGTAAAAGAACCGGTCTATGTGTTGGCTCCGGCACGGGCTCCATGGCCCACCACCAGCGCCCCTACAAGCGTAAATGCGTGCGCCGCTTCCGGCGTTGGAGTTTCTGTGCAGAACACCGTCCTACTCCTTCGGCTGCGTCGAGAGTTCGCGCGCCGTCTCCTCGAACGTCTCGAGCGATTCCCCGAGCTGTGCGTCCCAGGTCTCGGCGTTCCAGACCTCGATGCCATCGCTCACGCCGACGAGGACCACGTCGCGCTTCAGGCCGGCGTACTCGATCAGGTTCTGGGGCAGCCCGATGCGACCCTGCTTATCGAAGGTCGTCGCCTGGGCGCCCGAGTAGAACATTCGCTTGAAACGCCGGGCGACCGGGTTGGTGATCGGGTGGTCGCAAAACTGGCGCTCCATCTCTTGCCAAACGTGCTTGGTGCAGATAAGAATGCAGCGGTCAATGCCGCGGGTGACGTAGAAGGAGTCGTCGGCCAGCCCCTGGAGCAGCGTCCGGAACTTCGCCGGGATGCTCAGGCGGTTTTTCTCGTCGAGAGTATGTTTGTATTCGCCGTAGAACATCCGGAGACGACCTCTGCTGATTTGGCCGACTGAGCCACGCCGTCCCCCTTTAGTGGGACAGCTTGGGCATCTTTACCACTTCCCCCCACCAACGTCAAGGGAAAAGTGAATAAAAACAGGCGAAATGTGCATTCGCTTCACTTTCGCCTTGAACTGGCCGGAGAGTCATGCGCCGCGTCGGTCCAACTATGGGAAGTGCTGGTGGTTCGCTGTGGGTATAACGGGGAGGTCGAGCAGGACACACGTTTGGAGGAACCAGCGCGCGGCTCGACGTGAACGCGCCGGCTGGAGCGGAGGGTGCGATGCGAGTTGACTGTTCGTCGGGCGTGCTCTATCCTAATTGTGTTGCGGATGCATTGTCCGATCTTGCAGACGGGGCTTGAGGATGGGCACTCCTGAGTTTCACTCGACGGCAAGCGAGTTCCACTCGACGACGGTGCTCGCCGTGACGCACGGCGGCAAGACGGCGATCGGCGGGGACGGCCAGGTCAGCATGTCGAACACGGTCATCAAGGGGAACGCCGTCAAGCTGCGCCGCCTCTACAAGGAGCAGGTGGTAGTCGGTTTCGCCGGCGCGGTCGGCGATGCCTTCAACCTGATGGACAAGTTCGACGGCATGCTCGAGAAGTACCAGGGCAACATGGCAAAGGCGGCCGTCGAGCTGGCGAAGATGTGGCGCACGGACAAGTACCTGCGCCAGCTCGAGGCTCTCATGATCGCGGCCGACAAGGAAGGGCTGCTCTTGATCTCGGGCACGGGCGAGGTGATCGAGCCGGACGAGGGCGTCGTCGGGATCGGTTCGGGCGGCACGTATGCGGTCGCGGCGGCCCGGGCGCTCATGGCGCACACGGAACTCGGTGCCGAGCGGATCGTCGAAGAGAGCCTGAGGATTGCCGCGAAGCTCTGCGTCTACACGAACGACCAGATCCGGGTCGAAGTCATTGACTAGCAGGCTGCCGAAAAAGACCGACGTCCGGTTGAATCGTTGAGCCCTCAAGGGCGTTTGGTAGGAGCCTATCAGCGAA
>CBDUSE010000076.1:0-14274 GCA_965369835.1 uncultured bacterium | reverse complement strand
CCATTGCGGGACGAACATCGCCCAGATGGTGGACGTCGAGGAGCTCGCGAAGTTCGCCGAAGCGCAGGACAACGTCGTCGTGGCCCGCCACTACAAGTATATGTGCTCCGACCCGGGCCAGGAGATGATCGTTACCGACATCAAGGAGCACAACCTCGACCGCGTCGTCGTCGCCTCGTGCTCGCCGCGGATGCACGAGCCGACCTTCCAGGGCACCTGCGAGCGCGGCGGCATCAACAAGTACCTCTTCGAGATGGCCAACATCCGCGAGCACTGCGCCTGGGTGCACGAGGAGCGCCGCGTCGCCACCGAAAAGGCCAAGGCGCTCGTCAATGCCGCGCTCAAGCGCGTCGCCTTCCACGAGCCGCTCGAGGACCGCAAGGTGCCGATTCACCCGAACGCCGTGGTCGTCGGCGCCGGCATCGCCGGCATCACCGCCGCGCTCAACATCGCCGACGGCGGCTCGAAGGTCTATCTCGTCGAGAAAGACCCCTCGATCGGCGGGCACATGGGCCAGTTCGACAAGACGTTTCCCACGCTCGACTGCGCCGCCTGCATCCTGACCCCGAAGATGACTACCGTCGGGCAGCACCCGAACATCGAGCTGCTCACCTGCGCGGAAGTCACCAACGTGGATGGCTACGTGGGTAACTTCACGGTGAAGATTCGCAAGAAGGCGCGCTACGTGGACGTCGAGAAGTGCACCGGCTGTGGCGTGTGTTGGACGCTCTGTCCATCGCGCTCGATGCCGCGCGCCAAGACGATCCGGATTCATACGAAGTTTGGTGACCAGCTCGTAAGGAGAGCAAGCAATGGCAACGGAAGCCACCCTTGAGCCCGAAGTTGACCTCGCACCGGCCGAGGAGCTTGTCTCAAAGTACCGCGACAAGAGCGAGTTGACGATTGCCCTTCTCCAGGATATCCAGGACCGCTACGGCTACTTGCCCCGGCCCGTGCTCGATCTCATTTCCGAGCGGCTTGGCCTGCCGAGTACCCAGATGTTCGCGCTGGCGACCTTCTATCGCGCCTTCAGCCTCAAGCCGCTTGGCGAGCACGTGATCCAGGTCTGCACCGGCACGGCGTGCCACGTCCGGGGCGCGCCGCGGATTCTCGACGCGGTAGAGCTCAAGACCGGGTGCAAGTGCAACAGCACGACGGACGACCTGAAGTGGACGATTCAAACGGTCAATTGCCTTGGCTCGTGTGCGCTCGGGCCGCTCGTGGTCATTGACGGCAAGCCAAGAGGCAAGATGACGATGACGAAGATCAACCGGGAGCTCGACAAGATCATGGGCAAGAAAAACGGGCCCGGCGAGCAAGAGACTGAGGAAGCTTAGGGCGAGGGGCGAGGGAAGCCATGGAGAAATTGCACTCCGTCGTCGATCTGCAGGCGCTTCAGGAGAAACTGCAGAAGGGACACGACCCGAACAAGATGATGATAGCCGTCTGCGGCGGCACGGGCTGTCTGGGCGGCGGCGCAAGTCAGGTCATTGAAACGTTTCGCAAGGAGATCGCCGCGCGAAAACTGGGGGACAAGGTGGATTTCAAGGTCACCGGCTGCCACGGCTTTTGCGAGCGCGGAACGCTGATGGTCATCAAGCCCGAGGGCATCTTCTACCAGCAGGTCAAGTCCAAAGACGTGCCGGAGATCCTCGATCGCACGGTGCTCAAGGGCGAAGTGATCGAGCGCCTCCTCTACCGGGACGAATCCAACGGCGAGAAGCCGATCGTCCACGAGAAAGACGTGCCGTTCTACAAGCGGCAGATGCGCCTGGTCTTCGGCATGAACGGGGAGATTGATCCGCGCAACATCCACGATTACATCCGGCTCGGCGGCTACCAGGCCATGGCCAAGGTCCTCACTCAGATGGAGCCGGAGCAGGTTATTGACGAGATCAAGCGGTCCGGACTCAGGGGCCGAGGCGGGGGCGGTTTCCCCGCGGGCCGCAAGTGGGAGTCGTGCCGCAAGGCGCATCTTGAGCCGGGCAAGGTCCGCTACGTGATCTGCAACGCTGACGAGGGTGACCCGGGCGCATACATGGACCGCTCGCTGCTCGAGGGCAATCCGCACCTGGTGATCGAGGGGATGATCATAGGCGCCTACGCCATCGGCTCGCCCGAGGGTTTTGTCTATGTGCGGCACGAGTACCCGCTGGCCGTGCAGAATGCGACGCTTGCCCTCGAGCAGGCGCGCGAGATGGGGCTCCTCGGAGAGAACATCCTCGGCACCGGCTTTTCCTTCGATATCAAGATAAGCCGGGGCGGCGGCGCCTTCGTCTGCGGCGAGTCCACCGCGCTGATGGCCTCGCTCGAGGGGCAGATCGGCGAGCCGCGGGCCAAGTATATCCACACCGTGGAAAGCGGCCTGTACGAGAGCCCGAGTAACCTGAACAACGTTGAGACCTGGGCGAACGTGCCGTTCATCCTCAAGAAGGGGGCCGATTGGTATTCGTCCATCGGCACCGAGAACAGTAAGGGCACAAAGGTCTTCAGCCTGGTGGGCAAGATCCGCAACACGGGCCTGATTGAGGTGCCCATGGGCATCACCATTCGCGAGATTCTCGAGGACATCGGCGGCGGCGTGCCTGAGGGGCACAGCTTCAAGGCGGTTCAGACGGGCGGCCCATCGGGAGGCACAATCCTGGTTGACGAGAAAGGCGCCACCCAGCGAGTGAGCGGACCGGCCGATGAGGTCGAGAAAGTCAGCTTCGTGCCGGAGGCGCTCTTCGATCTGCCCGTTGACTTCGAGAGTCTGACCGAGGCCGGCTCCATGATGGGCTCGGGCGGCATGATCGTCATGGACGAGACGAGCTGCATGGTGGACGTGGCGAGGTACTTCATCAATTTCTTGACCGAGGAAAGCTGCGGCAAGTGCCTGCCGTGTCGTGAGGGGCTCCGCCAGATGCTGGCCGTGCTGAACCGGATCACCGAGGGAAAAGGGCAGCACGGGGACATCGAACTGCTCGAGGAGCTGAGTAACGTAATCATGGACACGTCGCTGTGCGCGCTCGGCGGCACTGCCCCGAACCCATTGCTCTCGACGATCCGCTATTTCCGCGATGAGTACGAGGCGCATATCTACGACAAGAAATGCCCCGCCGCGGTTTGCAAGGCGCTGATCACGTTCACGATTGACCCCGAAGCCTGCACCGGTTGCGGCCTCTGCCTCAAAGCGTGCCCGACTGACGCGGTGTTCACGCGCGCGGCGAAGTCCGGCGAGAGCACGCCGAAGCTCCGCAAGGGCCGTGAGCTCCACGACATCGTCCAGGACCAGTGCATCAAGTGCGGCGCTTGTTTCGAGGCCTGCAGGGCAGGCGCCGTGCACAAGGAGTAGCTTCATGCCTGACGAGATGGTCACACTCACGATTGACGGCCACGAGATCGAGGTCGAGCCGGACATCTACGTTCTCGAAGCGGCTGAGCGGCTCGGGATATGGATTCCTACGCTCTGTAACTACCGCGGCCTCACCCCATACGGAGCCTGCCGGCTGTGCGTCGTTGAGGTGACGAAAGGCTCGCGTACACGCCTGGTCACGTCCTGTAATTACCCCGTCAGCGACGGCCTCATCGTGCGCACCGACACCGAGCGAATCCGCACGGCACGGCGCATCCTCGTCGAGCTGCTCTGTGCCCGCCACGGCAAGGTCGGCGTGATCAAGCAGCTTGCTGCGAATCTCGGCGTGACCAAGCCACGCTTCGGCGAAGGTGACGAGCCGTGCATCCTGTGCGGCCTCTGCGTGCGCGCCTGCGCCGAGATGGCCAAGGCATACGCCATCGGCTTTGCCCAGCGCGGCATCGAGCGGATCGTCACCACGCCCTACGACGAACCGTCCGATGCCTGCATCAACTGCGGCGCGTGCGCCAAGGTCTGCCCCACCGGCGCGATCTACATCGAGGGCGCCGACGAGATCCGCCACGACGAGATCATGCTTGGGCCCGACGCGGCGATCACCGTGCCCACGATGCAGGCCGTGCCGAACGTGCCCGCCCTCGACGCGGACCAGTGCCTGCACTTCCGGCGCGACGGCTGCGGCATTTGCGCGCCCAACTGCCCGGCCGACGCTATTGACTACTCGATGCAGGACGAGGAGATCGAGGTTGACGTCGGCACCGTGGTGGTTGCTACCGGCTTCCAGACATTCGACCCGACGATCGCCGAGCAGTACGGCTACGGCCGTTTCCCGAACGTGATGACCTCGCTCGAGTTTGAGCGCCTCTCGAACGCTGCCGGCCCGACGGGTGGCGATATCCTCATGCACAACGGCAAGCCGCCCGAATCGGTCGCCATCCTCCACTGCATCGGCAGCCGCGACGAGCACTACCACCGCTACTGCTCGCGCGTCTGCTGCATGTACTCGCTCAAGTTCGCCCACCTCGTGCGCGAAAAACTCGGCGCGGCCGTCTACGAGCTGTACATAGACATGCGCAGCTTCGGCAAAGGGTACGAGGAGTTCTACGACCGGTTGCTCGGCGAGGGCGTGTTCTTCATCCGGGGCAAAGGCGCCGAGGTGACCGACTTCGCGACCCGGGACGACGAGCAGGGCAAGCTCATCGTCAAGTGCGAGGACACCCTCGCCGGCGTGCAGCGCCGAATCCCCGTGGACATGGTGATCCTGTCGGTGGCGCTCGAGGCGCGAAGCGACGCCAAAGAGATTGAACGGCTGTTCAAACTGGCCACGAGCGAGGATGGCTTCTTCCTCGAACAGCACCCGAAGCTCGCGCCCGTCGAGACCACCACAGACGGCGTCTTTCTCGCCGGCTGCTGCCAGGGGCCGAAGGACATCCCCGACACCGTCGCCCAGGGCAGCGCGGCCGCCGCCCTGGCGCTCAGTCTCATCCTGCGCGGCGAGACGACGCTGAGCGGCGCGCATGCCGAGATCAACGAAGAGCTCTGCAGCGGCTGCCGCATCTGCAACGAGCTCTGCTCCTACAACGCGATCACCTACGACGAAGAGAAGAAGGTGAGCAAGGTCGAGACAAGCCTGTGCAAGGCGTGCGGCACCTGCGTGGCCGCCTGTCCGAGCGGCGCTATCAAAGGCAAGCACTTCACCAAGGAGCAGATGCTTGCCGAGATCGAAGGAGTACTGCTATGAGCAAGTTCGAACCGGTCATCGTCGGCTTCCTCTGCAATTGGTGCAGCTACACCGGTGCGGACCTCGCCGGCACCTCGCGCCGCCACTACCTGCCTAACATGCGCATCATCCGCGTGATGTGTAGCGGCCGCGTCGAGCCGACGTTCGTCCTCAAGGCCCTCCAGGACGGCGCCGACGGCGTGCTCGTGGCGGGCTGCCATCCCGGCGACTGCCACTACCAGGAGGGCAACTACAAGACGATGCGCCGGATGACGCTGCTCAAGCGGATGCTCGAGCAGTTCGGCATCGAGCCCGAGCGCGTCCGGCTCGAGTGGATCAGCGCGAGCGAAGCGAACCGGTTCGTCGAGGTCGTCAACGAGATGACCGAGCAGGTCCGGGCGCTCGGCCCGCTCAAGCTCGGCCACTTCGAGGACGCGGAATCCAAAGAAGCGCCGGCGCCTGATGCGCGGACCAAAGCCGGCGCCGGTGCAGAACAACAGCAAGCGGCCGCACGGCCGTAGGAACTTGTGATGCGAAGATCGTCCCGAATAGCCTCGCCAATGAACGAGGTGCGCCAGCCCGCGCAGCGGGCGACATGTTGTAGCCACGGTCGTCAGACCGTGGTGAGGTGGGGCGAGGGATCGAGGAACCCCCGCCGGGGGGGGAATATGGCTTCATGTCGCGACCACCAGATGTCACCCCCTGCGGGGGTTCGGGATTCGTTCTTGCCCGTGTTCCACGGGTTGACACCCGTGGCTACAGGATGCCGCCCGCTGCGCGGGCTCGCTGTGGCGCGGGCCGAGCAGTCGCAGATGAACACACGGAGCTGAAGACACAACACGCCGCGTCGAGGAGCAAGTCGTGGGCAAACCGAAAGTAGCCTTCTACTGGTGCGCCAGTTGCGGCGGGTGCGAGGAGGCCGTCGTTGACCTCGCCGAGGACATCCTTAAGGTGACCGATGCTGTGGACATCGTGCTCTGGCCCGTGGCGCTCGACTTCAAACTGAAGGATGTCCTGGCGATGGCCGACGGCGAGATCGCTGTCAGCTTCATCAACGGCGCTGTGCGCACCGGCGAGCAGGAGGAGTGGGTCAAGCTGCTGCGACGCAAGTCGGGTCTCATCGTTGCGTTCGGCTCCTGCGCCCACATCGGTGGCATCCCAGGACTCGCGAATTTCTACGATCGCAAGAGCATCTTCGAGCGGGTGTACGACACCGTCCCCACCGCGGACAACCCCAACCGAACCCGGCCCCAGAAGTCCACCCAGGTGCCGGAGGGCGAGCTGACGCTGCCGGAGTTCTTCAATACCGTGCGGACGCTCGACCAGGTGATTGATGTGGACTACTACCTGCCCGGCTGTGCCCCGCCGCCCGACCTCATCATGAACGCTATCCAGGCAATCCTCAAAGGGGAGCTGCCGGACAAGGGCGCCGTGCTCGCGCCCCCCAAGGCGCTGTGCGACACCTGTCCGCTCAAGGACTCCAAGCCTGAGAAGATGTTGATTACCGAATTCAAGCGCGTCGCCACGAGCGCGCCCGACCCCGAGGTGTGCTACCTCGCGCAGGGCTACGTCTGCCTCGGCCCGGCTACTCGCTCAGGCTGCGGCGAGCGCTGTATCAACGCAAACATGACGTGCCGCGGCTGCTTCGGGCCGACGCCCGAGGCGATTGACCTGGGCACGAAGACGCTCTCGGCGCTGGCGTCCATCCTCGACACAAACGACGAGGCCGAGGTGCACCGGATCATGGACATGCTGCCCGATCCGGCCGGCCTCTTCTACATGTACTCGCTGCCCTCGTCCGTGCTGCGGCGTCGCAAGGTGGAGACCGTCAATGTCTAGGCAGATTACGATTGACCCGATCACGAGGCTCGAGGGGCACGGCAAGATCGAGATCTTCCTCGACGACGAAGGGAACGTCGCGAACGCCTACCTCCAGATCCCCGAGCTGCGCGGCTTCGAGAAGTTCGCTGAAGGACGCCTCGTCGAGGAAATGCCCCGCATCACGCCCAAAATCTGTGGCGTCTGCCCCACGGCGCATCATATGTGCTCGGGCAAGACCGTGGACGCGGTCTATCACGTGGACCCCCCGCCTGCGGCCAAGAAGATCCGCGAGCTCATCAACTGCGCATTCATGTTCGAAGACCACACGCTGCATTTCTACTTCCTCGGCGGGCCGGACTTCGTCATGGGCCCCGACGCCCCCGCAGCCGAGCGCAACATCCTCGGCGTCATCGGCAAGGTCGGCCTCGAGATCGGCGGCCAGGTTATCGCCATCCGCCGCCGCGCGCGTAAAATCATCACCGACCTCGGCGGCCGCGTCATCCATCCCGTGTGCAACGTGCCGGGCGGCGTCTCCAAGGGCGTCACCGAGGAGCTCCAGGAGGAGATCATCGCCACGGCGAAAGACTGTATCGAGTTCGGCAAGTTCTCGCTCAAGCTCTTCGACGACGTGGTCCTCAAGAACAAGACGTACGTGGACGTGATCGTCGGCGACGTCTACAAGCACGAGACCTACTACATGGGCCTCGTGGACGCGAACAACAAGGTGAACTTCTACGACGGCGACGTCCGCGTCGTCACGCCCTCGGGCGAGGAGTTCGCCAAGTTCAAGGCGCACGAGTACCTCGATCACATCGCCGAGCACGTCGAGCCGTGGAGCTACATCAAGTTCCCCTACCTCAAGAAGGTCGGCTGGAAGGGCTTCGTGGACGGCAAGGACAGCGGCGTCTACCGCGTCGCGCCGCTCGCGCGCCTCAACGCGGCCGACGGTATGGCCACGCCGCACGCCCACGAAGCGTACGAGAAGCTGTACGCGACGCTCGGCGGCAAGCCGGCGCACAACACGCTCGCCTACCACTGGGCGCGCCTCGTCGAGCTCCTCAGCGCAGCCGAGCGGCTGCTCGAGCTCGCCGAGGATCCCGAGATCCTCGATCCGAATATCCGCACGGTCCCCACGGAGACCCCGACCGAGGGGATGGCCGTCGTCGAGGCGCCGCGCGGCACGCTCTATCACCACTACAAGACCGACGCACGCGGCGTCGTGCAGGAGGCCAACCTCATCGTCGCGACCGTAAATAACTCGGCCGCGATCTGCATGTCCGTCGAGCGCGCGGCACGCGGCCTCATCAAGAACGGCGAGGTCAACGACGGGCTGCTCAACATGGTCGAGATGGCCTTCCGAGCCTACGATCCCTGCATGGCGTGCGCCACGCACGCGCTCGGCAGGACGCCCATGATCGTCACCATCCGCGACAAGCGCGGCGAGCCGCTCAAAACCCTCCGCCGCGACTGATCAACCCCACCCAGGCCCAACACCACCGCCCCACCCCGCACCTCTACTCGCCCGATAAAACAGCGACAGTCCCCCAGTCCGCCATCAGCCTTCTGGTTGACGGTCCCTTGCAGCTGAACCGTTCTTCAGGGAATGTCACGGAGTGTCCCGTCTTTCCTGGCTCGCGGCCTACTGCCGCTCTGGCGGGTCTTTCTGCACGGGGACATGTACGTACCGAGGTTGCTTGCCTTTCTCGAGCACCACCCAGTAAATCTGCCCGCCCCCCGTGCCTTTTTTCGGTCGCATTCGGACCGTCTTCTCATTCGACTTCCGCGTCTCCCAGTTCACGCTGGAGAGCACTACGGTTGCCGATTTGGGCAGCTTCTCCAGGTTGAGCTCCCACTCCTGCTCCTTCTCGAGATACCGAGCCCGGACGGCAACATCCTTTCCATGGTCTGGTGCAGCGATCTCAGAGTCCTCTTGGGGCCAGGCCCTGAGCATCCCGTCAATCGATCCGAAAAGCTCGTCAACGAAACGTTCGTGCCTTCGATTGTCAAGGATGAAAAACAGATTCCCCGTACTCCAGAAGTTCCTCCCGAACGAGACGTCGCCGTAGGGGGGTTTGTCCTTCGCCCAAAGCTCTCGTAGGTACGATAGGGGGGCCGTCAGGTGCGCAAGGTACTTGAGCATGAGCTCGCGTGCTTCCCGCATACTGGGCAGTACCCTCACCTCGAAGGTCATGTCGAGCGTGGCCTCGCCTTCTGCTGACCGGCTGCACGCCACGCGATAGCTTGGGAACGACGCTTCGTATGGCTTGACCCTGCTACTGACATCCTCCGGAAGTAGGGCGTCTACATTCAGTTGCAGAACCAGGATCTCTCGTCCTTCCTTTGTCCTGTTGACCCACTCGTCAAACTTGAGCTCAGTCTTGTAGGCCTGCATCCAAGCCTGCTCGGACTCGTCCTTGCCGCCTGCGCCCTTCGCGGCAGAGCACAGCAGAAAGACACCGATACACAGAACCATAGGCCACGCAGCGTGCTTCATTGCATCACACCACTTACTTCGGTTCTCTCCGTACGTGTTCGGTCGGTTGGGCCAGGCACTTGTCGTAACCGTCAGCCTTGCGGGCCGGCTCGGCGGCCGCGAGGCTCTCTCGGTAGTCGTACGGGGCTCCGACTGCTCCATCGCTGAATGTCATGTCCGTCGGGTACTTCTCCGTTCGAGGTGCAGTAGCCGGGTCGCCGTTGCCGTCCACCTGAAGACAGGGATCGAATATCGTGTCGCTGTCACCGCATGGCCCCGTCCAGCCGACCTCGTGGTAACGAAAGCCACTGCCCAAAAACGGCTCTGCCCAGTTCCCTGCTCCGGCACCTATAACGACTACTTGGTTGCATTCGAAAGTGTTATACGGCGGCGGCCAGGTTTCAGCCATCTTGGATGACCACAACTCGCCGCCGACTATGTTAGAAAAGAGGGTCATCATGCTTCCGCAGTCACTGCAGTTGATATCACGCTTTGTGCTGCCACCCAAATCGCTCAGGCACAAGGTCAGTGTGAATCTGCCGTCAGCATAATCAACGTAGCGCGAGGAGCCGTCACCACCAGGCACCGTTGGAGGCCCATCATACTGAAAGTTTGGGTGATCGAAGATGCTCTTTGTTATCTCGGTGTAAACCCCTGTCTTAGTCGTCTGTCCTTCGGCCCATGTGCACGAATACTCCAATGCCTCGCTCCACGGGTTGCTCTCGTTATCCGGGCTCGTAGTTGTCTGGTTCCACGGCGCGAAGGGCGTGTCGAACAGTACGTAGACCTTGTGTCCCGCAGATCCTCCGGACCTCTCACATGTCGTGCTGACACGTACTCCGTCCACATCGGTCACACGCCAAACCCAGAACTCCTGTGACTTGCGGACATTGTTTGGGGTGTTGCCCTGGATAGTATACTCAACGTACTCGCTTTCATCAATCCCTGAAGTAGCCGTATTGTCTGCGCCCTCCTGGGAGACCCCACCCACGAAGGTAACGGTTTTCTCGTTGGTATCACCAAGGGAGCCCTTGGTGTCTTCCGAAAGTCCCTTGATCTTCATCGAGGTGATGAAGGTCGGCGTGATGGTGAAACGCACGAGAGTGTTGACACCGGTGTCCTTTACGCGACTGTTTCCGATCCTCCAGAGAGACAGGGACTAAGCGACAGCAGCAATTCTAGAATGCTGGCGGCTCGTGTTTCATTTCATGCAATACACTCGCGCTTTGACAAATATGGCGTGGTGTTTGCGCGATAGGCGCAAGTTGAATTTTCTAGCATCATTGAAAAATGAGAAAAATGACTTGACAGGCTTGCGTCTGGGATCTATAAGGAACGGCAGTAGCTGGAAGCGAGACAGTTGGCTTTCCGGAATGATTCATCACTGCGCGCCCGCATCTTGGACAGCTGTCCCGTAAAAGGCTTCCTGCTGGTTTCTCGGGTGATTGACCTGTTTGGCTTTGTTTTTCCTGATGCGCCGGAGGGGCGAAGGAATGATGCTGGAGCGGGAACGCAAAGCGGGGTGCGTGCCCGGACGAACAGGGGCGAGTTCCTTTGTGGGGAAGAGATTCTTGGAGCCTCACACCGATCGCGGTGTGGGGCTTTTATTTTGCATAGAAATAACTGGCCGGTGGTGAGCTGACAGAAGGTCTTTTGGAGTTTGGGTACAGCAGTGTGTGTCCTTCGGGCCAGGCAGCGGCCGGCCGTAGCATCGCTTTTGTGCCGAGACAAGGAGGATAAGCCATGGCGTTCATCCGCAAACACAGACTGGCGCTGGTGCCGCTGTTCATGGCGGCGATTGTGGGCGTGGGAGTGTTCTTCCTGCTGCGTTCGGAATCGGAGGAGCCGGGAAACGTCACGTCAAACGAGCCGACCGTAACGGTCGAGGCGTGGCAGGAGGATGTTTCCGCACGCACGGCGCACGGGCGGGACTACAAGTTCGTGCGCACGATCGAGTACGTGGACCCCGAGACGGAGGAGACGGTCACTGACGAGATCGTCTCGACGGTGCGCGAGCGCGGCTCGAACCTCTGCTACCGCGATGCCGAGGGCGACTGGGTGCTGACGGTGGCCGAATGGGAACCGGGCGGCCTCGGGTTCACGATGGACCGGAACAACTGGCAAATCGAAGTGCCGCTGACATTGGGCAGCGCCTACGCCTACACGGTCGGCGGCAGGGCGCTCGCGGTTCGGCCGAGCACGCTTGTGTGGAGCGACGGCGTGCAGACTGTGGTGCTCGGCGAGATCGATGTAAACGTGCGCGGCGAGATTAACCCGGACGATCCCGCAAAGCTCGTGTTCGCCGACGTGCTCGGGCCCGGTTCGGGCGTGGACATCGAGCTCGTCGTTGAGCGGGCGTCGCTGCATCAGAACGTGGCGCTGCGCACAACGCCCGCGCTGCCTGAGGGCTTCAACGAGGAAGCCGCGCGCCTCTACGTCTACACTGAGCTTGGGCTCGATGCGCTGACGGCCGATGGAAGCGTCGGCGTCAGGATCGGCAACACTCCGGTTGACGTTTCTGCCAACGACCTTGCGACGGCACGCAATACGAGCGAGCCGATCGCGTTCATGGTGGAGGAAGAGCTTGACGGCGAAACGCGCGAGGTCGTCCTGCACCAGTTCGTCGAATCGCGCGTGTGGGATAGCGCAGCGACCCGCAATGAGACGCGCGCGGCGCGTCAGCTCTGGCGGAGCCCCGTGGATCTGAAGACCTATCTCATCGAGAGCATCCCGTATTCGTTCCTGGCCGACGCCACCGGCGCGGTGACCCTCGATTACGAGAACCGCAGCGGCGCCATCACCGAGGACGAGACCTGGACAGCGGACGCGACTTACTACGTCTCGGGCGACGTCAACATCAGCGGATCATCGGCCGAAGACACCGCGACGTTGACGATTGAGCCGGGCACGGTGGTCAAGTTGGACGCTGACACATCAATCAACGTCGGCCAATACGCAGCGATCGTCGCCAAGGGCGAGCCGTACACCTATATCGTCTTCACAAGCAAGGAGGATGACGACTCGGGCGAAGATCTGACCCCGGGGGAAACCGGGGATCCCGATCCCGGCGACTATGACGAGGCGATCAACATCGGCTCGAGCGCGTCGAGCCAGTGCGCCATCGAGTATTGCAAGATCGGGTATGCAACCGATGCTCTGAAAATCGGCAGGGACATCAGCGACATCAAGCATTGCATCATCCAGGACTGCGATGACTGCGGGATGGAGTTTACGGGGACGGGTGCGCCCGACGTGTTCAACTGCCTGATTGCGGACATTGACTCGAAAGGCATCTACGTCAACGCGGGCGACGGGGTCTCGATGGGGACGGTCAGCGTTGGGAACTGTACCATCGACAGCTGCGGTTCCCATGCGGTCTACGTCAGCCAGTACCCTTTCACCGGCAGTGTTACTGTCATGCTGGCGGGGAACCTTTTCACGAACAACGCAACCGGTGTCTTTTTCTCGCCAGGCGGGACATCCGGCCTCAACCACAATGGGTGGTATGCCAACACCACGGATGTCTCCGGCGGTGCGGCCAAGGGACCCAACAGCGTCACGCTCGCCGTGAGCCCCTACGACCCGAACAACGAGCACGACGGGTACAACCCCAGCCCGCTCGGCAAGTACTTCGTCGACACGACGGACGTTCAACAGGACCCGGATGGAGAAGACCTGGTGGACGCCGGCGGCGGCTCGGCTGACGGCGCTTACGGCGATGGCAGCGACTTCGACATCGAGCCGCCCACTGTCGTGAGCGCAGATATCGATGAGGACACGATCTGGAGCAAGCGCAGCGGAGATAGCGGCACGGTCGACATCAGCTATCACCATCCGCGGATTGATAAGGTCATTGACGACGTCGCGCGCAGCATCGGCGATGACACGAACGAAGTAACGCTGACGATCAATCCCGGCGTGGTCGTGGCCTTCAGCGGCTCATCGGCCAGGCTGCAGTTCGATTCGAGCGCGGCGGAAGACGTCGAGCTTGTGTGCGACGGCACGCCGAGCGATCCGATCATCCTGGCAGGTAAGCCTGAGGTCTCGATGAACATCGAGGCCCAGAATGGTCGCGCCTGGTCTTACTTGGTGAAGGGCATCCTGCTCAACGACCCGAGCAGCGCCACGGCGTCTGCCTCGATCACCTACACGCGCGTGATAGGGCTGCACCGGGGGATTGAGATTGCAAAGGAGTCGATCGGTGAGGTGAAGCACTGCGTTTTCGAGCGGGGTCAGGCCATACTGTTCTGCGACGGCGCCAGTGGTCGGAGCATCAGCTTTTCCAACTGTCTTTGCCGATACAACCGGCGCGGCGCGGTCCTTGATGCGAACAACACATCAGCACTAATTTCGGCACGAAACTGCACGTTTGATGGCAACGAATTCAGCATCCTGTGCCGTGAGGGGAACGGCGCCACAGTGGACATCAAGGATTGCCTGTTCTCGAATACCGATCAGGGGATTCGGGTCGAAGCCCCCATCACGACGTTTACGCACGACTACAATGCTTTCTGGGCGTGCGGCCCAGGCAATAGTAAGAAAATTTGGAAAAGCTACGCGACGCCGCAAACCGAGGAACCGATCGGTGAAGACTCGATCGTGCTGCTCAAGTGCCCCTACGACACCGGTTGGACCGACTGGGCCGACCAGTGGTGCCTCCACCAGTCCGTGACGAAGGATGGGAGTGAAGTGATCAAGGATATTTCGCCGTGTGTTGAGGGTGGGTCCTTGTTGGCAAGCGCAGCCGGATTGGCTCTGTTCACGACGAAGCTGAGTGACCCGGCGTATCCGGAACAAGTATGGCCGGATGCTGGGATGGTCGATATTGGGTACCACTACTCGTTGAAGCTCAAGGACGACGTCAGCAGCCTGTTGACATCGAACATCTACTTCAACGGCACCGACAAG
>CBDUSE010000075.1:0-14367 GCA_965369835.1 uncultured bacterium | reverse complement strand
CAGGGCGCCCGAGACCACGGGCTTACCCGCCTTCGGCGGGCTTTCGCCCGTGGCTTCCTTCTTCGCTTGAGCTACGAAGGACAAGACTCCCAGTCGCCGCTGGGCGGCTCACGGGTTGGCCGGCAAAGGAGGATCTTTCGAGGCAAGCAGAGCTATCTCGCTCTTGGAGCTCTGGCTTTTTCAGCAACCTGCTAGAGCTTATTGATCCACTTCTCGACGAGGGTGGGGAGGAGTTCGCCGGCTTTGCCCTGGAAGAAGTGGTCTATGTAGGTGACGTTCTCGGGCGCGTCGAGGTTGACGCCGACGGTGCGCGCGCCGCTCGCTTTCGCCAGCGCGAGCATCCCCGCCGCGGGATAGACGACGCCGCTCGTGCCGACGACGAGAAAGAGGTGACACGCCCGGACCGCCTCGTCAATCTCGTCCATGTGCATGGGGATCTCGCCGAACCACACGATGTGAGGCCGCAACATGCCGCCGCAGTCGCAGTGCGGCAGCGGGCCGAGGTCGTCGAGCGTCTCGGTGATCGTGCCGCAGCGCGTGCAGCGCACCTTGGCGAGCTCGCCGTGCATCTGAATTATGTTTTGCGACCCGGAGCGACGATGCAGATCGTCCACGTTCTGCGTGATGAGCGCGAAGTGTTTGGGCGGCATCGCGGCTTCGAGCTTGGCAAGCGCATAATGCGCGGCGTTTGGCTCGACGGTGCCGAGCTGGGCGCGGCGGGCTTTATAGAACTCCCAGACCTTGCGCGGGTCGTCGGCGAACGCTTCGGGCGTGGCGACCTCCTCGACGCGGTACTTCGACCACAGGCCGCCGCTGTCGCGGAACGTGCTCACGCCCGACTCAGCCGAGATGCCCGCGCCGGTCATCACGGCGAGGCGCGTCGCGCGGTCAAACGGAATCGTCTCCATAACGGTTTCCAGAATCAGGGACAGTTGCTTATGGGCCTTCGAAGCGGATGTAAGAATTCTCACGCAGAGGCGCGGAGCTCGCAGAGAAGGGAAGTACTTTTTTCCGTCTTACCTCGGGCGGGTGTGACTTGTGTGCGAACTGGTTTTCCTTCTCCGCGCACTTTGCGCCTTCCTGTCCCCCGCAGCCTTGGCGGAGAGGGATGCGTGAGGCCGAGTTCTTCTTCCACTTACGTGTACGAGACTGACAAGACCAGTCTCTCATCTTGGCTTACACCGCCGGCAGCAGCAGGCGGAACGTGGTGCCGTCCTTGCCGGTGCGCACCACGTTGATCGTGCCGCCTTGCTCCTCGAGGTGTTCGCGGCACATCGCGAGGCCGAGCCCCGTCCCCGAGCTGTTCTGCTTGGTGGTGAAGAACGGCTCGAACACGTGCGGCAGCACGTCGGGCGGTATGCCGGGGCCGCTGTCGCGCACCTCGATCGCGGCGAACTGCGTCGCCTCGGCCTCGTCGAGGAATCGTCGCTCTGCCTCGGTTACGTCCTCGAGCCACGCCGCGTTCTTGCGCACCACGTGGCCGACGATGTCGAGCGTGCCCGGTCCGGCCATCGCCTCGAGCGCGTTCATGCAGAGGTTGAGCAGCACATCGTGCAACTGCCCGATGTTCGCTGTGAGCAGGACCGACTCGATGGGCGGCTCGGCGCTCAGTGTCACGTCATTGACCGAGCACTGCGGCTGCACGAGCAGCCGGAGGTTTGTAATGAGTTCGTAGAGCGTCGTGCGCTGTTGCTCGTCACGCGGCGCCTTCGAATACGAGAGCAACTGCCGCGCGATCTGCGTGCAGCGCACCGTCTCCTGCTCGATGATCGAGAGGTAACGCGCCGACTCCTCGCTCAGCGCCACGCCCTCGCCCTTGCCCTCACGCTCCTTCTGCAGCCGGCTCATGAGCATCTGCGTGTAGCCGAGGATGACCGTGAGCGGGTTCTTCATCTCGTGCACGATGCCCGCCGAGAGCTGCCCGATTCGCGCCAGGCGATCGAAGCTCGACAGGTTGCTCTTGAGTCGCGAGAGCAACTGCTCCATGTTGTCGCATCGCACCTCGAGCCGCGCGCGCTTTCGCTGGCGCTCGAGCCCGCGTGCCACCGTTGCGCGCAGGTCGTGCAGGTCGAACGGCTTCTCCAGGTACTCAAACACCCCGTAGCGGATCGCCTTCTGTGCCGTCTCGAGCGAGCCGTACGCCGTAAGCAGCATCACCTCGACGTTGGAGTCTTTCTCGCGCACGCGCCGCAGCGTCTCGATCCCGTCAATCTTCGGCATCTTGATGTCGAGGATCACCATATCGGGATGAAACGTGTCGAGCGCCTCGAGGCCCTTGAACCCGTCCTCGACCGCGAGGCACTCGTACATGCTCTCGAGCGAGAGGCGGATTGATTCGCGTGGACCGGACTCGTCGTCAATGATAAGGATCCTGGGCCGGGGCGTATCGGGTGAAGGAGATGCTGAAGCTGTGTCGGATCGCTCCACGGAAGGTTGCGTTTCGCTCGTCTGCATTCGAACACCCCCACAGGCAACACGGCCGTTTTTTTACCGCGTCGAGCGCGCGGTGTCAACAGAAAAAGTCACTTGAGTGGTTCGAATGAAATCGCTTGACACCGCGGCGCCGCATCGAGGAGAATAACGCCCCGAGTAGGGGGATGGGCGGACAAGCCTCAGCTCCTCGAAAATAACAACGCGGCAGCCCGGCGCTGGTGCAGGGTTTTTCGGGCGGCCGGAGCGTTAGCGGAGGAGCGTTGATTGTGCCGCGAGGTATGGCTGACCCAATCGAGCTCGGGCCGGACGTATTGGCTTTGAGCTCAGGCCTCGCTGTCGCTGCAGCCGGTTTCATCCTCGCCACCTCGCTCGCCGTCTTCATTTTTGAACGCACATCGTCCGAACTGAGCCGGTCGTGGCGCGTGCTCGCGCGCATCTCGTCCGTTGTCCTTCTCGTCGTCGGCGCGAGCCTGCTCGAGCAAGCCCTGTTTGTGCGCTCGCTCGGCGTCTCGCCCTTTGTCGCTTCGATCTTCGGCGCGGCGTTCGTCGTGCTCGTCCTGCTCGTGGCCTCGCGTTTCGTGACCGGCGCCGTGCTGCGCCGCCTCCCAAAACCCTCGGGAGCCGGCGCTTCGTCGGGCGAGCCATCGCCTCGGCCAGTTGCCGAGGATTGGCGATGGGTGGTCCAGCTCATTGACTTGACCGACATGACCGAGCTGCAGCACTTCGTCGTCGAGCGCCTCGCCGACCTTCTGCACGCCCGCGGTGGCGCCATCCTGCTCGCCGATTCCGGAGGCTCCGCGTTCGAGGTGACCTATTCCACCATCGAGCGGAACCTGCTCAAGAGCCGGACGAGATTGCCGGCCGAAGCGCCCCTCGCTGCGCACGTCGCGAAGCGGCGCCGGCCGATCCTGCGTGCACGGCTCGAGCTCGAGGACCGGCGCACCCTCGCCGGCGTGCTCAACGACCTCGACGCGCTGCACGCCGAGCTTGTCATCCCGCTCATCTCGCGCGGGCGACTGCTCGGGATAGTGGCGTTCGGTCGCTGCGTCGAGAGCGACGGATACGCCGAAGCGGCGATCGAGCGCGCGATGCTCGAGGCCGACGTGATTGCCGCAGTCACGGACAGCATGCGCGTGTACAACCTTGCGCTCCAGGAGAAGTTCCGCACCGGCGTGCTGCTCGAGCAGATCATGATCGGCGTCCTCGCCGCGGACCATTCGGGCGCGATCGTCGCGTGCAACCGCGCCGCGCGCCGGATCCTTGCGCTCAGCGACTCGCCCGAGGGCCGGCCGGTTGCGGCGCTCGGCGACGCATTGGCCGCCCTCCTTGCGCCGGACGACTCCGCCGAGGAACACGGGGATGCACAAGAGATGATTCTCGACGTGAAGGGACGCGGCGAGGTGCCCGTGCGAATCAGCGCGGCTCTCGTGCGCGGCCCGCTCGATGCGCCCGGCCGGTTGCTCCTGGTTGAGGACCTGAGCGAGCGCCGCACCCTCGAGTCGGAGCTGCGCGGCACCAGGCGGCTCGCGTCGGTCGGTACGCTCGCGGCCCAGATGGCGCACGAGATTCGCAACCCGCTCGTCTCGATCAAGACGTTTTCGCAACTGCTGCCGGAGCGGCTCGACGATCAGGGCTTCCAGCTCAGGTTCGCCCAGGTCGCCCAGCGCGAAGTGGACGCCATCGGCCGCATCATAGACCGGCTCTTGAACTTCGCCCGCCAGACCGAGCTCAAGCGCCAACCGACCAACCTCGAGGGCCTTGCTTGCGAGGTGATCGAACTGCTCTCGCCCGAGCTTCAGGCGCAGCAGATCGTCGTTGAGACCGACTTCGCGCCCGACGCACCGCTGGTGAGCGTGGACCACGACAAGATCAGGCAGGTGCTGCGCAACGTCATAACAAACGCCGCCCAGGCGATGCCGTCGGGTGGACGGCTGCGCATCGCCACCTCGACGCACGGCGAGCAAAGAGGCCTGGTGCCCACCACGTATCGAATGGTGATCACCGACACCGGCTGCGGCATCCCAGAGCACAAGCTCGCAGACGTCTTCGATCCGTTCTTCACGACCAGGGAGCGGGGCTTCGGCCTGGGCCTGTCGCTTGCGCAGCATATTATGGAGGAGCACGGCGGCTCGATCGAGATTGAAAGCGTGCCGGGGCGCAGCACGACAGTGACGCTCACATTCGTTCTCACGCACGCAGTCGAAAAGAGCGAGCATTCGGCACTATAGGCTTGATTTTTGGAAGGAAGAATGCCATAATACAAAGGCTTAAGACATGAGTATTGCCTGTGGGGGATTCATATTCAACTAGTAGAAGCCAGATGAAATCTGTCCTCGTGCTTTCCGGGAGCAAGGCGGTCTATGAGTCGCTTCGCTCGATCCTCGGAGCGCGTGCGTCTGTTGAACACCGAGAACGGCTTGCCGATGTTCATAACCTGCTCGCGCTGCGCCCGATAGACGTCGTCGTCGTGGATACCGAGTTGCGCGACTGCGATGGCGCGGAGGCCCTGCGCACCATCGCCCGTGAGAACGCCGACTCGACCCTCATCGCTCTGACGCTGAGCCCCAAGCTGAACGGGTTTCCCCGAGACGAGTCGCTGGGCCTCTTCGCCTACCTGAAAAAGCCGTTCGAGGCGGAGCAGGTCCGGTTCGTTGTCGAGCGCGCCATCGAGCGGGCCGAGATGCACCGCCGAGTCCGGTACCTCGACAAGCAGGTGCGTGCCAAGGAGCAGACCGTTGCGCCTGACGAGGCCGACCCGCCCGGCTTGCAGCACGAGTTTTCCCTCTTCCAGCGGTGCGCAAAGATCTTCGCCCGCGAGGTGCGTGTTCCGCCCCTGACAACCGCCCTGGCCGAGGTGCTCGCCGAGGAGTTCGTCGTCGCCTCGGTTGCCGTGCTCCTGTGGGACGACGCGTCGAGGCGCTTTTCACCTGCCGCAGTCTATGGCCTCGACGAGCGGGCCATTGCCGAGGCCGCCTTCCAGCACGGCCGGGGGATTGCTGGATGGCTTGCCGAGAACGGCGTCGTGCTGCGCCGCGGCGAGGTGGCGCGCACCTTCGACTACAACGAGGCGATCACCGTCGCGAGCGAGTTCGATCTGCTGCGCGCCGAAGTCGCCGTGCCGCTCGTCCGCCGGGGAAGGCTGCTCGGGTTCATCTCGATCGGGCGCAAGATGAGCGGCCGTGCCATCACCGAGACCGAGATCGAGTGGCTCGTCCTCGTTGCCGGCATGGCCGCCGTGGCCATCGAGAACAACCAGGCGCGTCAGGCGCTGGCGTTCGAGAAGCTCTGCGCCGAGCGCATCGTGGCGGGGCTCGAGACCGGCATCGTGGCGGCCGACGCGAAAGGCGCGATCACCGTCTGCAACGAGGCGGCCGCTCAATCGCTCGGGCTCGAGCGCTCGCCGGTCGGCGACGACCTGCCCGCGCTCGGAGACGCGCTCTCGCAGCTTGCGAACGAGGTGCTGCGCTCCGGCGAGCGGTGTGCGGGGCGCGAGGTCGAGCACGAGACCTCCGGCCGCCGCCTGCGGGTGAACGCGGCGCCGATGCAGGGCGACGGTGAGCCGGCCGGCGTAGTGCTCGTGCTCGAGGAAGCCTTCGAGCTGCCTGCCCGCCGCGAGCGCGCGGACGAAATCGAGCGGATGGAGTTCTGGTCGGAACTCGCGGCGCGCATGGCGCACAAGCTGAAGAACCCGCTCGTCTCGATCAAGACGTTCACCCAGCTTCTGCCGGAACGCTACGCCGACGACGAGTTCCGCACGAGCTTCCTCGACGTGGTGGACGCCGAGGCCGACAAGATCAACGAGATCGCCGACCGACTCGTCCTCTACTCATCGGCCCACGAGCTCGAGCCGGTTCCCACGGACCTCCGGGCGCTCGTCGAGACGGCGCTCGACGCCTGCAAGCCGCGCATCCGAGCAAGCGGCATCGAGGTCGAGCGAGACTTCGAGGAACTCCCCATCGTCATGACCGATCCCGAGCGTCTCGCGTTGGCGCTGCACGATATCATCGAAAACGCGCTCGACGCCATGACCGAGGGCGGGCGGCTTACCGTGGGGGCGCGCCAGGTCGAGGCGCCGGCCGCCGTCAGTGCGGACGACCGCTGCGTGCTCGATTTCACCGAGGGCGCAACACGCGGCCCGGTGCGCGGAGAACCGCTCCTACTCGTCGCCATCGAGATCGGCGATACCGGCGAGGGCATCCCCCGTGAACAGCTCAGCAAGGTATTCCAACCCTTCTTTTCCGGGAGAGTTCGCGGCATCGGCCTGGGCCTGGCGATCGTCGCCAGGATCGTCCAGGAGCATCGGGGCAGCGTCGAGATCATGAGCACGCCGGGCAGGGGCACCCGGGTCCGCCTCCTGCTCCCGTCGGCGGGCTGAAGTCCGGCTGAGGGCCGCCAAGAGGCGGCTGAGGGCCGCGTGGACGCGGCTGGGGAGTGATCCATGGCCGAGCATACACACAGCGTGTTGGTCGTTGACGATGAGCCGGCCGTTCGCAACGCGCTCAAGAGTGTGCTCGAGCAAGATTACAGGATCGTGCTGGCGCCCGACGGTCCATCGGCGCTCGAGACCTTGCGCAGTGACAGACATATCGACGTGATGTTGCTTGACATGGTGATGCCCGGCATGCACGGCATGGAAGTGCTGCGCCGGGTGCGCGGCGAATTCGCCTCCGTCGAGGTGATCATCCTCTCGGCGCTGCAGTCCATCGAGACCGTGATCGAGGCAATCAACCTCGGCGCCTTTGACTACATCAGCAAGCCGTTCGTCGCGCGCGAGCTGGGGCTGATCGTTGACCGCGCGATCGAGCTCCGGACCCTCAAGCGCGAGATCCGCCTGCTGCGCGAGGCAACGACCGGACTGTGCGACGCCGAGATGATCGGCATCTCGCCGGCCATCCTCGGCCTGCGCCGGCGCGCGCAAGAGCTCAGCCGCGAACGCGTGCCCTTCCTGGTCGTAGGCGAGCGCGGTGCCGGCAAGGAGCTTTTCGCGCGTGTCGTTCACTGGTGCAGCCACCGCGACGCGCTCCCGTTCACCGTTGTTCGTTGCCCCGACCTCGTCCGGCAGCAGGCGTTCCGATCGCTTGCGAGCAACGATCCTGATTACGAGCCGCCCGTCGAGCCCGTGACGCTTGGCCTCCCGTGTCAGGGGTTTGCCCTCTTCAAGGACGCGCACAGGCTCGACCTGGCGCACCAGGCGGCGCTCGCGCGCCTGATCGAAGCTCTCCAGGGAGCCGGCGTGTGCTGTGCGGCAACCGTGCCGCCGACGATTGCGGCGGCGCTCGACGAGGGCAGAATAGATCCGGGCCTCTACCGCGTCGTGGCGCGCGCCGTCGTCGCCATCCCGACGTTGCGCGAGCGCTACGAGGACATCAAGCCGCTCGCCGAGCATTTCCTGGCGCAACTGCGCGTCGAGTTGAACGTCGCCGCCAAGGGCATCCGTGCCGATGCCGTCGGTGAGCTCGAGACCTACGCCTGGCCGGGCAACGTGCGCGAGCTGCGCAACTTCATCGAGCGCATCCTTATCCTGCACGCCGACGTCCCGGTGATTGAGCGGCGGCACCTCCCCGACGAGATAGGCGCCACCGCCGCCCGCGCGCTTTCGGCCACCGACTTCATCGGCAAGAAGACGCTCAAGGAAGCGGTCAACGACCTCGAGCGGCGCATCATCACGGACGCGCTCAGACGCGCCGGCGGGGTGCAGACGCGCGCCTCGGAAATCCTCGGCACCACCCGCCGCATCCTCCGCTACAGGATGCAGCAGCTCGGCATCGAATAGCGCCCGCTACTGCTCGGCCACGATTCGCACACGATAGAAGCGGCTCCCCGTCGTCGAGACTCCCGCCGAAGAAGAGCCGTCGTCCGTCCAGCTCTCGGTTCCCTCGTCGCCGGGCGAACCGTCCGACTCGGCCACCTGCGACTCCGGAATGTCCTGCCACGTGGCGACGGGGTCGTACGCGCCGCTCGCTGTGCCGTCGGAGTACTGCACCAGATACGACCGTCCGTGCACCGTCGTCCACGTGATCGTCGTCGGGTCGCGCGTGATACTGGCAATCCGAAACCGCGAGGCCGGGTCGTTCGGATCAGTGCCTGCCGCGATCTCGTCACCGTCGCTCGCGCCGTCGCAGTCGGAATCAGCCTTCGTCGGGTCGGTGCCGTAGAGGCGCACCTCGTCGCCGTCGGTAAGGCCGTCCCCGTCGGTGTCGGGGTTGTTCGGGTCGGTGCCCGTGTCGTAGCGGTCCACGAACGTCCCGGTGTTCGTCTCAACGATGTTCGCTAAACCATCGCCGTCGTCGTCGAGCGACGGGCCGAACGCGTAGAGCGCCGTCTCGTCGCCGAGTATGCCGATCGAGTAGACGTTCCCGTTCGCGACCGAGGGCGAGCTTCCCGCGTCGCCGTACACGTCGAGCACGAAGCCCGGCTCGCCCGGCTGCTTGCTCACGTCGAGCACGTGCAGGTTGATCGCAGGCCCGAAGATGTACCCGTCGGCGCGGACGAGGGCGGCGTACAGCAACCCGTCGGCATAGCACGGTTGCTCGAACCAGCCGCCCGCGCCGTCATACGACCAGAGCAGCGCGCCGCTCGACTCGTCGAAGCATTCGAGCTTCCGCGCCGAGCCGAATCCTTCGATCCCGCCGGACAGGAAGATCGTCTCGCCGACGACGACCGGGATCGAGTCCGTGCGCTCGGCGGGCGTGGTCCAGAGCACGGAGCCGGTATCGGCGTCGAGCTTGAAGAGCGTGGAGTTGTCTTCGCCGCTGTAGAAACCGTAACTGGCCACGTACACTGCGCCGTCGCGCACACTGAGTCCGCCGAAGAAGGCCTCGTGCCACGTCGAGAAGAACACCCTGTGCCAGAACTCCGCGCCGTCGCTCGCGTCGAACGAGAACAGGCTGCCGTCCGCCGTCGTGATGAACACTGCGCCGTCGGCATAGGCGGGTGTGTTCCCGCTCGTCTGGCCGATCTCGCGCGACCAGAGCAGCGTCCCGTCGAGAACATGATATGCGTAGAGCTTCCCACCGGCGCTAAAGCCCGTGTAGTCGCTCAGAAAAACCGTGCCGTCGGCAACGATGGGCGACGCGTTCACGACGGAATGGTCGAGACCGGTGCTCCATTGCACCGCGCCGGTGTGCGCATCCAGGCTGTAGAGCGTCTCGCCCGAGCCGACAACGACGCGCTCGACCGTCTCGCCGTTCACCTCGCCGAAGAACGCCGCCGGCGACGACAATGAGTCCCACGCCCGTGGGGCGATCGGGCGGCTCCACAGCAGCGAGCCGTCAAGCTCGTCGAACGCGAGCACGTACGAGTCGGTGTACGTTTGCTGCACCTCGTCGTAGTATTCCGCGTAGACGTAGATCTTGAAGTCCGCCACGACGGGCGTCGCGGGCCCGATTAGCTCCATGCCCGGGACCGTAGCGGCGAATCGCGGTGTCCCGAGCATCGGCGGTCCCGCACCGCTGGCCACGCCCGAGTGCTGCGGGTCGTGGGCAAGGCAAGGGAAGCTTTCCGGCGCCGCGCCGAAAAGAGTCGGCGCCGCGACGAGGAAAGCGATGGCAATCGTGAGCGCGACTGTTGTGCTCCGTGTCATGGTCATCTCCTCAATGGCTCGAGCTCTTCCATTCGCGCCAGTCGGGCACGTAGTGCGGGTCGTTGTGCGTGCCCACCGAGCCGACGCGGAACTTTTTTGACTTGTATTTGCCGCCCTCGAGGCCATGCGAGGCGACGTGGCCGTCAACGAACGCCGCAACCGTCCGCTCGTTGTGGCGGAAACACGTCGTCGGTGAGTCGTTCTCGCGCCACCTCCCGCCCGAGAAGAGGTACGGCGGATCGAGCAGGGCGTTGTTCGACACGCTCGTCTCGCTCCACACCAGCAGCGTGTCGGCGAACATCATCAGATTGGACGGCGCCTCGACGTCCGAGACGCGTTTCCACGGCATGTGGCCGATGCTCCACGCCCAGCCGGGCGTCGCCTCCGGGCAGAGGTAGTAGCCGTTGTAGCCGTAGGTCGAGGTCGGCTCCTCGCCCGGGCCTTGCGGGTGGTAACTGCCCCAGCGCTGTGCGGGACAGTCAAACACGCTGTGACGAATGTTGGGCTTGAACTCGAGGTACGGGTAGATGAACCCCGCCTCGTAGTTGATCCCCATCTCGTTCGTGCCCCACCAGTACACCGCCGGCGACGTGCGCCAGTATGCGCACGGCATGAAAAATCCGTCGTAGTCGTTCGTGTACGCGGACGACGCGAGCGCGAGCTGCCGCAGGTTCGAGAGGCATTCCGCCTGCCGCGCCTTTGCGCGTGCGCCATTGAGCGCCGGCAGCAACACCGCCGCGAGAATCGCGATCACCGCGACCACGACGAGTAACTCGATTAATGTGAACCCACGCCTTCTCATGATTGGAGTACGCCCCGCCCCATTTCTGGAGCGGGGCGCTTCGTAGCCGTCCTACTTCTTCTTGCGCATGAGACCAAGCAGCGACGCCCCCATCACAACGAGGATCGCCGCCGGCTCTGGAATCGCCGCCACGTCGGCAAACGCGTCAATCTCGACATTCCAGTCGGGGTTGCTGTTCGTCACGCGCACGTACCGGATCCACGAAAGCCCAGTGCCCGTCAAATCAATACCCTTGCCGCCGCCCGAGCCGGCGTACAGCGCCAGCGCCTCGGTCTCGGTCAACCCGTCGAAGCTCGACAGCGTCAAACCCGGGTCCACCGGCAACAGGAAATCGCTCTCGACGGTGTGCGCCGCGTCGGTCCAGCCGGTCGTTGGGAACAGCGCGTCCGCATACGGCGGGCTGACCGTCACCCACGTCGAGCCGTCCTGACTCACCTCGATCATTCCGTAGTCGGCGCCGAACAATGCTGCCGGATCGGTGCACGTCGTCGGTGGCCAATCCGCCGCGATGAAGCCCGCGTTGCTGAAGATAATCAGGTCAATGCCGAACGGATTGAGCGGGTCGTCCACAACAGACTCGTCGAACATCACCTCGATGTAGCCGCTCGGCCCGAACGAGAAGATCTGGTCTGAGCCCCAGGCGTTCGTGTCCGCGCCCCACGGCGGGTTGAAGATCGTGATCGGGTCGGTGCCGCTCGGCCAGCCGGCCGTCATCCGGTCCGGCGAGCCGAGCACCGCGTTCGGGTCGTCGTAATCGTTTGTCTCGCCGGCGCGGTCCCAGCCCGTGACCGTCGAGGCAAACTGCGCCTGCGCGGTCGGGGCGAACGCAAACCCGATGAGTACCGACACAATGATCCCCAGGAGCTGTGTTGTTTGTTTCATCCCCCTGTCTCCTTGTTGTGAAGTGAGCGTTCACTGGCCCAAAGGCCAAGCGCGTGAGCGCCGACTTACCAACGCAACAGGTGAAAGGAAGACGGGAGACGGCCTCGACCGGAATGCCCTGCGGGCGGTGCCGAGTGTGGACGGAGTTGTCCTTCGGCCTGGGTTTCGGGTGGGTCGCTGGTCACGATCCGCTTCCTTCCCGGTTGCGAAGAAGTCAGGATCACGCGCCCGCAGGCAGGTTTTCTGGCTTGCGGATCATCCTACTTGGCCCGCCTTCCCAGCCGCCCTTTGACAGCCAGTGGCTGCCACGAACTTCGGTCACCGGGACCGGAGTTCGAGTGGACCGTTCGTCCCCGCTTACAGCGGCGCCCCCGCGGCGGAATCTCACCGCCTTCCCTTCAAGCCCCTTCGGGAACTCCTCTTCGGAGTTCACGCGGGCACCTGCGGTCGAATGTCAACGCGTTCTCTACCAAAGCGCCGCCGCCTTGTCAAGAAAAAAACAGCCACAGATTTCACAGATGGACACAGATTATTCTGTCCTGATCTGTGTGCATCGGTGAAATCTGTGGCCTCCTTTTTCCCCGACCCCAACAGCTTGCCGGATCGCTATTGAATCTCGCTCGCTGGTTTGCTATCATATATATGTGTGCGTGTGCGCGTGGGTGACCTTTCAGCCCCGGCGCAAGGCCCTTCAGCCGCGCGGGCCGGAGAAGGTTGACCATTGATATGGTCAAAATGAACCAGGAGGACCTTACGGTGAAACCGTTCGTCAGGATTCTGATCGCGCTGCTCGTAGCCTCGGCAGTCGCGGTCTCGTGCGGGAAGAAAGACAAGGGGGGCGACGCGGACACTCCCAAAACCGCCGCTGACTACCTCAAACGCGCCAAGCAGCACTTCCTCGATAAGGACAAGGCGATCAAGGACCTCGACAAAGCGATCGAGCTCGACGAGGACCTAGCCGAGGCGTACGAGATGCGGGCCGAGATGTACGAGAACCGCTACGGAAAAACCAGCCGCTCAAAGGATGCTAAGCGCGCCATCGCCGACTACGACACGCTCATGGAGCTCGAGCCCGCGAGCCCGAAAGCCGCCGAGCGCCTGCGCAAGCGCGGCTGGCTCAAGAACCAGCTCGAAGACTATGACGACGCTATCGCCGACTTCACAGCCTCGCTCAAGAAGGAGAAGCGTGCGTCCAAGACCTACGAGTATCTCGCCGAATCCTACCTCGGCAAAGACGACCTCGAGAACGCCGCCAAGCTCTACGGCCACGCCATCAAGTACGACAGGAACAACGCCACCCTCTACAAGCGCCGCGCCAGGGTTTACTTCGAAATGGAGAACTACGAGAAATCAATCGCTCACCTCGGCAAGGTGATCGAGCTCCAGCCCGACGCCGAAGCCTACGGCGCGCGCGCCCAGCTTTACCGCGAAATCGGCGAACCGCAAAAAGCGCTCGATGATTACGAAAAAGCCCGCACCCTCGACCCCTCAATCGGCGAAGGCGGCACCGTCTGGTAGCAGCGGGCGTGACGGAACGGAAGACACACTCGACGATGACGGAAGAGAATCAGAGCCCCCTGCGCTTACCGCGCAAGATCGGCGATCGCATACTGCTCGTTCTGCTGAGTCCCTTCATTATGCTGTTCTCTAGCGGTTACGCCTGGATTTTCCTCAGGAAGCCCTTTGACGGTGTGAAGGGGTTCCTCACGAACACCGTCGTGTTCGAGCTCTTCTTCAGCGTCTTGTGTGTCTCGAGCCTTGCGCTTGTATGGGGGCTGTTCGCGCCGCGGTGGCTCGAGACCACGCTCCACCGTGCCGCGCGCAAGGCCGCCATGCTGCTCGCCATTCCCGCCCTCGGGCTTCTCATTGCCGTCGTCTATATTCTCTTTCGCCCGCCCTCCTGATTGCCCCTTATAGCGGCATAATCGTCACCGGATAGGCGCAGCTCGTGCCTTTATCCGTGACGACGAACATGGAGCTCGTTTCTGGAAGACCATTGATGCTTGGCAAGGACGCGCAGAGTTCCGTATCGGTCCAGTTGACGATCGTGCAGTTCCGCTTGATCGTCGCTTCGTCGAGATTGGCGTTGTCGGCGATGGTCAACGTGCTCGTGCCCTGCATGGCGCCGAAGCGCTTGCCTGTGCAGGTCAAAGGGTCACCGTTGTGGTAGAAGGTGTCGGGGTTGATGTTGTCAATGTGCGGCCCTGTTGGCGCGCGGCTGAACTGTTCCCGGCGTCTTCTCGGCTGAAACATGCTCTCGCTCCTTTCAGTTGGCCGGCTCAGCGCCGGCACGGTCCTTTCGAGATTCCAGCAGTTGCAGTTCCGCGAGGCGCAGTTTCAGGTCGAGCTCCTTTTCGCGGATGTGGTCCGCGGCCGCTTCACCGCGCAGTCGGCGGATCGCTGTCGCGATAATAGTTGCAAGAAGCGCGACCGCCGCCGTGATCTCGACCTTCTCATAGCCGAGGCCGAACATCTCGCTCACAAGCATCAGTATCGCCGACACGACCATGATTATCTTCTCAAGCATCGTTCGCTCCTTTCACTCTATGAGCAGTGTAGCGCCGGCGTCCCGCCGGCTGTCGCGGGGGCATCTTGCCCCCGGCATGAGGTGAAAAGCACGTTGCCCCCGGCAAGCATCCTCGTGCCGGTGGCAAGCATCGGGGGCCCG
>CBDUSE010000074.1:0-14507 GCA_965369835.1 uncultured bacterium | reverse complement strand
AAAGAGGGAGCATACCACAACCGCAAGCTCAAAGTGAACAGTATTGGGGCTAGCGACTACCCCATTCCAATCGTCTTTTCGAGGTCGGTGCAGGGGAGGTCGAAGAGGTGAGCGACTTCGGGGAGGATGACGTGGCCCTCGACGATGTTGAGGCCGCGGGCGATGGCGGCGTTGTCGGTGGCGGCGCGGCGGTAGCCCTTGTTGGCGAGCTCGAGCAGGTAGGGGAAGGTGGCGTTGCAGAGCGCGTAAGTGCTCGTGCGGGCGAGCGCGCCGGTTGACGGTGACGAACAGCTTGCCCTTACGGACCCTTGTTCTCTGTTCAGGCGACTTGGCGCCGGACCGGGCCAAGCTCGAGGATGACCTTCTCCTTGTCCGGGCCAAGGACACGGCTGGCGTCGAGGATCTCGAGACCGGCCAGGAGGCCGTCGGGCCCGAAGTCCGCTACGATCCCGCCGGCGAGTTCCCGGTTTTCGGCCTGGCCCGGCTCAAGATCGCGAAGCTGAATGTAAAGGGCATCCACCTCGGCATCGTAACTTATCCGCATCAGTCCTGTTCCTCGTTGGAATAGTACACCTTCACTGTGACGATAACGATCGCATCCGCCTCCTCCGCGAAAACCACCTCCACCGTCTTGAACCGGTAGTACAGCTTGTTCATAGGCGAAACGGCCTCGAACGGGAAGGTCTTTCGCGCCGAGAACCTCTCGCCTTCTGCCGGCCTTCGCGTGGGCTCACGGACGCAGACCGCAATTTCACCTTCTGTCGCCCCGCGTTGCAGAGCGCGCAGTTGGGCATGACGAGAGAGGCGTACTGGTTTCATGACAGCACTTCATTATGCACTTCTCATCAACCCATTCCAAGCACCTTTTCGAGGTCGGCGCACGGCAGGTTGAAGAGCGTGGCGACTTCGGGGAGGATGACGTGGCCTTCGACGATGTTGAGGCCGCGGGCGATGGCGGCGTTGTCGGCGGCGGCGCGGCGGTAGCCCTTGTCGGCGAGCTCGAGCAGGTACGGGAAGGTGGCGTTGCAGAGCGCGTAGGTGCTCGTGCGGGCGAGCGCGCCGGGCATGTTCGAGACGCAGTAGTGCACGACGCCGTGGACGATGTAGGTCGGGTCGGAGTGCGTGGTCGGCTGTGTCGTGGCGATGCAGCCGCCCTGGTCCACGGCGACGTCCACGACGACAGCGCCGTGTTTCATCGTCTTGACCATCTCCTCGGTCACGAGCACGGGCGCCTTGTCGCCGGTCACGAGCACGGCGCCGATCAGCAGGTCGGCCTCCTTGACTACGCGGCGCAGGTTCCAGGGGTTGCTCATCATGGTGGTGACGTTGGGCGGCATGATGTCGTCGAGGTAGCGCAGGCGCGGCAGGCTGATGTCGAGGATCGTGACGTTGGCGCCGAGGCCGGCCGCCATCTTCGCGGCGTTGGTCCCGACGATCCCGCCACCGATGATAACGACCTTGGCCGGCTCGACGCCCGGCACGCCTGCCAGCAGGATGCCGCGCCCCTTGAGCGGCTCCTCGAGGTACTTGGCACCCTGGTGCACGGCCATGCGGCCGGCCACCTCGCTCATCGGCGTGAGCAGCGGCAGCGAGCCGTCGTCGAGCTCGATCGTCTCGTAGGCGATGGCGACGATCTTGGTCTCGATCATCGCCTCGGTCAGCTCGCGGCTCGCGGCGAAGTGGAAGTAGGTGAAGACGACCTGCCCCGGCTTGAGCAGCGGGTACTCGACGGGCTGGGGCTCCTTGACCTTGACGATCAGGTCGGCGGCCGAGAAGACCTCCTCGGGCGTCTTGACGACCTTCGCCCCGGCCTTGAGGTACTCGTCGTCGGTGGCGCCCGAGCCCTCGCCGGCCCGCGATTGCACGACGACCTCATGGCCGGCCTTGACCGAGATCTCCACGCCGAAAGGCAGCAGGGAGACGCGATACTCGTTGTCTTTGATTTCCTTTGGGGCGCCGATGATCATAGCAAAGTGTCCTCGTTTCGGTGTGTGGTGGCAGTGCAATAACACTCCAAGGGGTGTGAAAGCAAGCAGACGATACGCGCCGGTGGCTGAAGCCGGTTGTTTGAGAAGCCCGTTGAAACGGGCTCAACGGGGGAGGTGTGCCGGCCGGTACACCAGCCCTGAAGGACTGGCCTACGAGCACATCAAGGCCGTTGAAACGGCCTCGTTTCATGGTGCAACGGCGTCAGCGGTCACCTTCCGCGAGCCTGCCTTGGCAGGCTTTCTGGCCTTATTAGGCCGGGGTGCTTCAGCGCCGGTACAACGGCCGCCACTCACATGATCCTAAGCGCGTTTGAACGTGCTTCCAATCTCAAGGGGAAGGTGCTTAAGCGCCGCTGCCGAGAAGCCGCACCTTCGGCGGGTTTCTACACCCGCGGTGTCCGCTTCTCCTGGCGATGGGGGTTGGGGAATATGCGGCGCCGAGTGACGTGGGGCAGGCCGCGGCCCCAGGATCGGGCAAGCGCCTCGGAGCGGTCCGTCACCGTCATGAGGCATTCTTCGATGTGGGCGGCCCACGCCTCGGGCGAGCGAGAGCGGTCCACGAGGATCGGCTCGCCGATGCAGAACTCGGTGTGGCCGCCGACGAGGGGCACGATGAAATCGTCCCACGAGTCGAGCAGGAGCTTGCGGGTACAGTCGTAGGCAATCGGCACGATCGGCTTGCCCGCGAGCCGCGCGAGGGCCACGGTGCCGGGCTTGACCTTGTACTTGGGGCCGCGCGGGCCGTCAGGCGTGATGCAGAGGTTGACGCCGTCACCGAGCTTGCCGGCCGCGGTCTTGAGCGCGGCGACGCCGCCGTCGAAATCCGAGCCGCGGATCGCCTCAGCGCGGATGAAGCGCACCATGCGCGCGAGGATCTCGCCGTCGAGGCTGCGGCTGATTATCGCGCAGACAGGTCTCTTAGCGAAAAGCCAGCGCCACCAGAACGTGGACATGAAGAAACGGTTGTGCCAGAAGGCGAAGATGGCGTTGCCGTGCTCGTCGAGGGTTCGATGGGCATGCTCGAGACCGTGGACGCGTTTGCCCTGGAAGCGGCACGTAAACTGCACGAAGGCGTGGGCGAGCGGCGGCGCGAGCAGGCGCAGCGCGTACTCGCGTTCGTTGATCGGCCGGTAGGCGGCGAAAGCCTCTGCGTTTCGTGCCTGCGTGCTCACAGCGCGAACTGCATTTCGTAGAGTTTCCGGTACAGGCCGCCCGCCTCGACGAGCTCGGGGTGCGTGCCCTGCTCGACGATGCGCCCGTCGGCGAGCACGACGATCTTGTCGGCGTGCTGGATCGTCGAGAGTCGGTGAGCGATCACGAGCGCGGTGCGGTGCTGCATGAGCCGGTCAATCGCTTGCTGCACGAGCCGCTCGCTCTCGGTGTCGAGCGCGGAGGTCGCCTCATCGAGCACGAGGATGGGCGGGTTCCTCAGCAGCGCGCGCGCGATGGCGAGCCGCTGTCTCTGCCCGCCGCTGAGCTTGACGCCGCGCTCGCCGATGACCGTCTCGTACCCTTCGGGCAGCGCGCGGATGAACTCGTCGGCGTTGGCCATGCGGGCGGCCTCGACAACGGCGTCACGCGGCGTGTCGGGCCGGCCGTAGGCGATGTTGGCGGCCACGGTGTCGTTAAAGAGCACCACGTCCTGGGTGACCAGGCCGATCTGCTCGCGCAGGCTTGCGAGGGTCACGTCGCGCAGGTCGGTACCGTCAATCTTGATGGCGCCGTCGGTCGGGTCGTAGAAGCGCAGCAGCAGGTTGATCATCGTCGTCTTGCCGCTGCCGCTCGGCCCAACGATGGCGAGGATCTCGCCGCGCTTGACCTCGATCAAGACATCGCGCAGGACCGGCTCCTGCTCGTAGCGGAAGTTGACGTGCTCGTAGGTGATTTGCTCGCGAATCGGCGGCAGCACACCGGCGTCGGGCTTCTCGATGACGCTCGGCGTGCGGTCCATCACGTGGAAGACGCGCTCGGCGGCTGCAATGCTCATCTGGATCTTGTTGTAAAGGGCGCCGATTTTCTTGGCCGGCTCGTAGAGCAGGAATATGGCGACGCAAAACGCCAGGATCACGCCCAGCTCCATGCGGAACATGCTGGCGCCAATGATGATGGCGGCGGCCGCGGTGATCCCGCCGAGCAGCTCGATGACCGGTCGCACGATGTTGAGCTGGCGGATGATGCGAATGCCGAGGCGGTAGAGCGTCCGGTTCTCGCGCCTGAAGCGTGCCGTCTCGTACGGCTCCATGTTGAAGGCCTTGACGACGCGGATTCCCTCGAAGGTCTCCTGCAGGATGCTTGTGAGATCGGCGAGCTTCTCCTGCACGCGCACGGTGCGCCGGCGGATGCGGCGGCCCACCGCCAGGATCGGCAGCAGCACCAGCGGGATCACGATAAGCACCACCAATGCGAGCCGCCAGTTGAGGTAGAAGGCCACGCCCAGCAAGAAGACAAAGTTCAGCGGTTGCAGGAACAGGTTGGAAAAGGTGTGCACAAGAGATTCTTCGATGATGATGATGTCGTTGGTGGTGCGCGAGATCAGGTCGCCTGTGCGCGCCTGGGTGAAGAAGTCGGCCGAAAGGCCAATCGAGTGGCGGTAGAGGCGGTCGCGCATGCCGCGAATCACGCGCTTGCCCACCTGCTGCATGAGCACGGCCTGCAGGTACATGAAGATTCCTTTGAGCAAGAAGAAGACGACGAACGTGGAGACGAGGAAGGGGATGCCGTATTGCCTGACGTCAATAAAGCGGCTTGCCAGGTTGCGGAAGATATCGAGCCGATTGGGCTCGGCGCGGGTCTGGCCCTGCATCTCCTGGGCCGTGTCGGTGGTGGTGAGCACGAGAAAAGGCTGAAGAGAAGTGAGGATCGCCAGGACCAGCATGCACACCAGCGCGATTGCGATGACCTGTGAGTGCGGGCGCAGCAGGGCAAAGAGCCGCCGGGCTGTCCGGGACTCCCGATCCGGGTCAGTGTTGTGTGCGGCAGGCTTCGCCATTCGTGTCGGTCTTTCGCGGGATTCGCCGCTATGCTACCGGACGAGCTGGGCACGCTCAACGCTTTTCGGACGACATGTCCTGTCACGACCCTGCACGGCACTGCTCGAGGAGGCGGAGGATAGCGCGGGCGGCGCGGGCGGCGGCGCCGGGCGGGCCGAGCCTGGCACGGGCGGCGAGCAGTTTCTCGCGGGTCGCGGCGGCGTGTGCCTCGTCGGTAAGGAAGCGCACGATGTCGCGCGCGATCGGCTCGGGCCGGGCGGCGCGCTGGATGTACTCGGGGGCGACGCGCTCGCCGGCGAGGATGTTGATCATGCCGATGTGCTCGACGCGCACGAGCCGGCGGGCAATGAGGTAGGTGAGCGCCGAGGTGCGGTAGATGACGACGAGCGGCGTGCCGGCGCAGCCGGTCTCGAGCGTGGCTGAGCCGCTGCAGACGATGGCGGCGTCGGCCGCGTGGATCACATCGTAGGCCTGCCCGTCGAGGATCGTGACCCCGGCGCGGTTTTCGCCGAGCTCGACGAGGCCACGGAGGCGTGGCGACGCGACCGGTAGGAAAAAGCGCGTGCCGGGCACCCCTTCGGCAATTAGCTCGGCGGCCCCGAGCATGACGGCGAGGTTGTGCTCGACCTCGTTGCGGCGGCTGCCGGGAAGGAGGGCGACGATCCTGGCGTCCTCGGGAACGGCGTGGCGCGCGCGGAACTCTTCGGGAGATTCGCTTGGCTTGAGCGCGTCAATAAGCGGGTGGCCGACGAACTCGACCTCGATGCCCGCGCGGCGGTAGAACTCTTCTTCGAAGGGGAAGATGACGATTATCTTGTTGACGCTGCGCGCCATCCGCTTGACGCGGCCGGGCAGCCACGCCCAGACCTGGGGGCTGATGTAGTAGATCACGGGGATGCCGAGTGTCCGGAGCTTTTTTGCGAGCTTCAGGTTGAAGCCGGGGAAATCAATGAGGACGGCGGCGTCGGGCCGGCGCTCACGGGCGGCGCGCACCACGTCGTGAAAGACGCGGCGGAAGCGCGGCAGGCTGCGGAGCACCTCGGCGAAACCGGTCACGGCGATCTCGGTGATGTCGTGCACGAGCTCGACGCCCGCGTCCCGCATGCGGTCGCCGCCGATGCCGAATATTTCTGGAGTTGAGTGACGTTCGGCCAGGACCGAGCGTTGTGTGTTCAGAGCCGTAACGAGTTCGGCGCCGCGCAGGTCGCCCGAGTGCTCGCCGGCAACGATCAGGAGCTTGGGGGGACGCATCCGTTCCGCCTGGCGATGTCGCGTAGGATATCGAGCGCAAGCTCGAGGGCGCGGGTGGCCTGCTCGCCGCCCACGCGGGGTTCGCTGCCGCGCCGAACACACTCGACGAAGGCCGCGAGCTCGAGTTGGAGCGGCTCGCCCTTTTCGGTCGGGACGGGCTCGCGCGCGATCCCGCCGTCATGTTTCCGGTAGATGAGGCCTTCCTGGGTGCTGTAGTCGAGCGAGATGTAGGCGTCCTGCTGGAAGAGGCGGATCTTGCGCATCGGCTCGGGGCTGATACGGCTCGTGGTGACGTTGGCGATGCAGCCGTTGGCGAACTCGAGGCGCGCGTTCGCGATGTCCTCGGTGTGGCTCAGCACGTTGACGCCGGTGGCGGAGATGCCGGTGACCCGCGCGCCGACGAGGTGCAGGATCACCTCGAGGTCGTGGATCATCAGGTCCATCACGACGCCGACGTCGGTGATCCGCGGCGAGTAGGTGCAGAGCCGGTGCGCCTCGATGAAGCGCGGGCGGTGCACGATGCGCTCGAGTGCGGTGATGGCCGGGTTGAAGCGCTCGACGTGGCCGATCTGGAACACGATCGGCTTGCCGCGCACAAGCTCGACGAGCGAGGTGGCCTGCTCAGTGGTCTCGGCGATCGGCTTCTCGAGAAAGACGTGGATGCCGCGCATAAGGCAGGCACCGGCGACCTCGAAGTGCCGGCTTGCGGGCACGGCGATACTCACGGCGTCCACCCGGTCGAGCAGGGCGCGGAAGTCGGTGACGGCGGTCGTGTTGCAGGCGTCGGCTACGGAATGGGCCACCGCCTCGTCCGTGTCGGCCACGCCGATGAGCTCGACGCCGGGCATCTCCGCAAGAACCGCCGCGTGCCGGGCGCCGTGCACGCCCACGCCGATGACGGCCAGCCTGACTTTGTCCTCCATGCGCGCGTTCCCCTCGGCTACTTGAGCAGTTCCCGGAGGACCTTGGTGAGCAGCGGGCTCGTGAAACGGATCGTGCCGGCCGAGGTGGTGATCTCGTAGTAGTGCTTGTAGACGGCGACGGTGAACTTGTTGCCGTCACTGTAGATAAGCTCGATCGAGCCGACCTTCGTCGTCTCGCACGCCTCGGCCGGGACGCCGTTGACAATGCCGGCCTGGATCGCGTCGAGCATCTCGGGCTGGTGCCTGCGGTGGATCGCCCGGACCGTACTGGTCACCACGTTCCGACCGCCGCGGTTGACGGTGATCACGCCGCGAACGATCGCCGACTCGGGCCTGGCGCGCTTGGAGACGCCGCTCTTCCTAAGGAACAGATAGACCGGCGGCTTTTTCGAGGCGGTGGTCGGTTTCGTGCCCTTCGAGGGCGTGGCGGCCCCTGCCGTGCTACCTGCTGCGATGAGTGCGGCCGCTCCGAAGATCGGGATGAGGCACGTGGCGACTAGGCAACGGCCGATAAGCTTGCGGTGGCTCGAGAACACGTCTACTCCTCCAGCCTGGGCGACAGCTCGGCCACCTTGGCGGCGGCGGCTTTCCCTTTGTCCGAGTCCGGAGCGAGCGCGACGATCTTGCGGTAGAACTCGACCGCTTCGCCCAGCCGCCCCGCCTTCTCATGCCTTTGGGCCTCGGCCCAGTAGAGTGTGACGAGCCGGGTGTCTATTTCTTCAATCTCGCGTTCGCGCTTCTCGATCACCTCGTCAATCCGGTCGGCCTTCTTGTAGAGGCTGATAAGGCGGCTATTGATCGCGTTGCGGTCGCTGCCCGGCTCGACCAGGTCGAGCGCGGTCTCGTACGCCTCGATCGCCTTCTCGGTCTCGCCAAGCTCGACGTACACGATGCCGAGCTGCCAGTGCACCTTATAGTGCTTTTTGAAGCGGCCGGCGACGGCTTCCTCGAGGACGGCTGCGGCCTTTGGCATGTGCCCGTTGTCGGCGAGGATCGAGGCGAGCTTCAGATACGTCTCCTGATATTCGGCGTACTCCTTCCGGTACTGCTCGAGCACTCCGAGCGCCCGCTCGGCCTGGCCCATCTTGAAGTGGCACTTGCCGAGCTCGAGCAGGTACTGCTGGCTGCGGCCGGGGCGCTCGTCAATGAGGCGCTCGTAGATCGGGATCATGTCGGCCCAACGCTCGCCCCTGCGCAACAGGTCGAGGAGCTTTGCGGCGAGCGCGTCGTCTGTAGCGTCGAGCATGAAGGCCTGGTAGGTGTAGGCGGTCGCTTTGTCCTGCTCGCCGCGCGCCTCGAAGATCAGGGCGAGCGTCTTGACGAGCTCGAGCTTCTTCCGCTCGGTCTCGGCGATGCGGTCGCGAATGTCGCCGATAGATTCCTCAGCCGCCGGCGCCGGCAGCGCCGCAAGACAGACGGCGGCGATCATGCCGACAAACGCGCACACTTTCAGATGTCGGGTCATGGTATGACCTCGCTTGGCCGTCGCGGCCAAGTGCCGCGCCTAGCCGCGGCGTTTGTAGTCGGGGCACATGGTCGCGTTGGGCTTCTCGGGCCGGTGGCACACGTCCCCGTAGTCGTACTTACATGTATCGCACAAGTACCGCTCCTTGCGGAAGGCGGTCTTGATCGAGACGAGTATCTTCCTCAAGAAATTCACGGCTCATTCCAGCAGCTTGATGCGCGAGACGACAATGGTGCGCAGGCTCCAGCCTTCCGACGGCGCCTCGAGCCCCCAGACCTGGACCGCTTTACCCGCGTACGTACCGAGGTCGAGCGTGGCGCTCTTGACGATGCAGACCCAGCGGTCCTCCTTGGTGATGCGGTAGAGGCCCGCCTTTGTGGACTCGCGTGAGATCTCGCGCAGCACGCCTTTGGCGGTGAGGTACTTCGTGTGCTCTTGCTCCGCGGACTTCTCGGCGGGCTCTACTTCGGTCTTCCCGGTGTCGCCGGAGGGCTCGGTCGCGCCGCCGGCGCTGAACCGCTCGAGCACGTCCTTGCGGATGCGCTCGACCTCGCGGACGCGGCGCTTGGCCGTGCGCGCCTCGGGCAGCTCGGCGTAGTCGGTCTCGATCCGGCGATAGTTGGCGAGGATCGCGTCGAAGCGGATCGTCGCTTCGGGCCGCTTGAGCTCGTAGTTGCGGAAGCGATCCGCCGTGTCGAGCAGGGCCATACACTTGGCCTTGCGCGGTGCCCACCCGGCGTAGAGCGACGCCGGGCCTTTGTCTGTGACATACTTGGCGTACACCCACGCCGCCGCGGCCTCGGGCGGGACGATGCCGTACCAGCCGCCGTCTTTGCTCGTCTCCTTGATCACGACCTGGTCGTCGCGCTTGAGCTGGCAAACGAGGTTGTACTTGAGCGCCGGGCCGCTGCGGACGTTGACGCTATTGCCCTCGACAAGGCCATCGTCGGCCACATAGCTCGACGAGACCCAGGCAAGCACGCCGGGCGGCATGGCGATACGGGTCCAGTTGCCGCGCGTGCCGGTCACGAGCACGAGGTCGCCCTTGTCGAGCTTGGCAAGGATCTCGTAGTTGAGGTGGGCGCCGGCGCGGATATTGACGTCATGCGCGTTGATCTCGCCGGTGCGTGGTTCGACTGTGCTCACCACAGGTGGTTCGGTCTCGCCGGTCGCGTACGCGACCGGCACGGCGAGCGCGATCACGATCAGCAGAGCCAGGTGCCGCATTGACCTCGTCGCCCTCAGCGATGGAATCGCCCTTCGCGATGAAATCGCCCTCATCGTTTCCCTCCAAAGCTCTCGATCTCGGTGCGCGTAAGCCGGCGGTGCTTGCTGGACTTGAGCTGCCCGAGCTTGACGGCGCCGATCG
This sequence comes from uncultured bacterium, assembly GCA_965369835.1. Taxonomy (GTDB): domain Bacteria; phylum Auribacterota; class JABMQX01; order JAFGEW01; family JAFGEW01; genus CBDUSE01. The sequence goes on along the minus strand of CBDUSE010000074.1, from coordinate 4,521 downwards.
CCACGCGCGTGATCGCCGTCGTCTCGTGCCCGAGCGCCTCGAACATTCGCTTGATGTGGCGGTTGCGCCCGCCGTGGAGCGTCACCTCGAGCCTCGACGCCCGCGTCGAGGCGGACAGTAGTTTGACTCCGGCGGCGCGCAGGAGTTCCCTGCCGTGACGCACGCCGCGGCGCATCCGCTCGAGCTCGGACCGGCGGACGCGGCCGGTGACCTCCACCACGTACACCTTCGGCACGGTGCTCGACGGGCGCGAGATCCGCTGGGCGAAGGCGCCGTCGTTCGTGACGAAGATCAGGCCCTCGGCATCCCAGTCGAGCCGGCCCACAGTATAAAGGCGCTGCGCGACGTTGGGGAAGAACTCAATCACCGTCGGGCGGCCGGCGGCGTCGTGGCTTGTGCAGAGCACGTGGCGCGGCTTGTTGAACGCGAAGTGCACGAGCCGCTCGGCCTGGATCGGCTCGTCGTCAACGCTGACACCGTCGCGCGCAGGATCGACCTTCGCGCCGAGCTGGTTCACGACGCGGCCGTTCACTTTCACGCGGCCCTCGCGGATCAGCGCCTCGGCGGCGCGACGCGAAGCGATGCCGGCGCGGGCCAGCATTTTTTGGAGTCGCTCCATAACCCTCGCTGTTGGCGATCCCGGTCCGTTCCGCGCTGCATTGGAGCCCTGGTGCAGGAAGTCGCCGGCAGCTCCTGGAGTCGTTCTATCGCAGGGCGCCTTTTCGGCCGGGTCGGTCCTCGTCGCCGGCCCGAGGCGCTACTCGCCCTTGGTCTTTGGGAGGCCGAAGACCGAGTCGCCTTCCTTCCACTTGCCCTTTTTCTTGAGCACGTCAATGCGCTCGTAGCGCTTCATGACGTTGCGTTCTTGCTTAATCTTGCTTCCTTTGCCGAAGCTGGGATGTCTCGACATCGCGGTATCCTCAATTCGTCTGTGTGTGATTGTCCGTAGAAGTGCGGATTTTGTCGAGCAGTTTGCGCGCCACTGCCACGTCCTCGGCGAGCGCCGCGGGCGGCTCGTCACCGAAGTGCTCGATGACGGCGGCCAGGTGCTTCTCGGCCTCGTCGAGCTTGCCTATCCGGTACAGACAGGCGCCGAGGTGCAGGCGCGCGCCGTAGGCTCCCGCGTCGAGCTCGATTGCGACGGCGAACTGCGTGGCGGCGGCCTCGAAGTCCTCCTCGAGCTCGGCGAGCTCGCCGAGATGCCGGTAGGCCCGGGCGAGCAGTGGCGCCTCCTTGGTGTGCGCGATGCATTCGCCGAGCCGCTTGCGCGCGGCCTCGAAGTCCTTCTCATCGCGGGCGACGACGGCGAGCTTGAGCGCGATCATGGCACGATCCGCGCCAAGCGCGAGCGCCTTCTCGTATCGTTCGATTGCGGCGGGCAATTGCCCAAGCAGCCGGTAGGCGTCGCCGTAGAGCGTCTCGACCTGGGCCGTGAGCCCGGCGAGCTTCTCAGCCTCGTTCAGTTCGGCGAGCGCGGCGGCCGGTTGCGGCGGCGTCTCGCCGAGGTAGGTACGCACCAGGCCGATCGAGCAGTCAACGAAGTTGCGCTTGAGCGCCTTGGCGCGCTTGAACGATTCCTTGGCGGCGGCGTAGTCGCCTTGCTGGAGCAGGGCGAGGCCGAGGCCATAGTGGCTGAAGAAGTTGGTGCCGTTCAGCTTGACCGAGCGCGTGAGGTCCGCCTTCGCGCCGTCGAGCTCGCCGGCGCCGAGCCGCCATGCGCCCCGGTTGTGGTAAGCAAAGGCGAGATCCACGGTGAGCTGCGCGACCGTGCTCTTGCCCGCGTCAATAATCGCTGTGTCCTCGAGGAGCTTCTCGCCGTTGGCGACCGCCGTGTCAAAGGCCCGCCCGGCGGCCTCGGGGCTTTTTCCCACGAGAAGCTGGCCCAGATCGCTGAAGGCGCGCACGTTGGCGGGGAAGTCGTGCGCGAGCGCTTCAAGCTCGGTGACGGCCCTCTCGTGGCCCCCTTTCTCGCCCTCGAGCTTGGCGACGTTGTAGCGCGCCTCGAAAAAATCCGGACAGAGCTTGGCGGCGCGACGGAACTTGCCGAGCGCCGGGCCGGCCGACCCCTTCTCGAGGAGTCGGACGCCGTCGCGGAAGAGCCTGGCCGCTTTCTCGATCGTCTTGGTCTCGCCCTCCGGTTTGAGATAGCCGGAGGGGTCGGCGTCCGCCGGCTGCGCCGCGGCCAGCGCCGCCACAAGCACGAGCGGTATCGAAATCATACGCGCCACGGTCACGTCCCCCCGCCGCTGCGCGTGCGCCGGGCGACGACGACATCGCCGAGCTGCACGCCGAGCTGGTTGGCCACGAGATCGCACTTCGCTGTGAGGATAAAGTAGATGTTCCTGTCCACGTGCTCGAGCGACTCGTAGTTGGCCTGCCCCTTGGAGATGATCACGTCGGCCTGATCGAAGCAGCGCTTGAATCGCGGGCTGCAGTCCTCGAGCACGGTGCCGAGCCGGTCGGAGCCGTTGCTGATGACCGTGGCTGCCGCGTCGAGGCCGACCTCCTCGGCGTCGGCCATGGTGGCGTCGTTGAGCATCGGCGCGCCCCTGACGGCGACCAAGGCGTTTGCATGGCCGATCGTCTCGAGCACGAGCTTGTCGGCGACGATCTCACCCGAGTTGTCGGCGAGATAGAGCAGCTTCTTGCTTCGGGCGAGGTCCTCGACGAGCTGATCGGTGTGGTCAATGGCGAAGCGCAGCGTCATCGCTTTCTCGAGCGAGCCGGTCACGTCCACGTCGTCGGTGATGCCGAAGTCAATCATGTTGGCCGCTGCGGCGATCTTGAGCGCGGTGTGGAGCGGGTCGCTCGAGGACTCGATCAGCTTGCGCAGTTCGGGCTCGAGCCCAAGCATGATCTGGTTCGTGTGGCGGCGCTCATCGGCATAGAAGTCGTTCACGCCGAAGTGGTCGCTGACGGCCTGAAGCCCGATGGTCGAGAGGTCCGCAGGCGTGCCGGTGTTGATCCGGTCGTGCAGCAGCTCCATGGCGCGCGACAGGACAGCAAAGAGTTCTGCTTCGTCGTCGGTGATGCGGCGCGCCGCCCGGAGCACTTGGGCGAAGACGCACGGGACACAGTCGGCATGCGCTTTCATCCTCCCGCCTCCTCCCTCGACGAGGCCGTGCACTGGACAATGATCGCTTCGGTCACGTTTCCGAATCCTGGGTCTGGAGTTTCGTCTTGCTTATCAAGCGCAGGGCGCGCAGCACGTACGCCGTGCCCGAGGCCACCGTCAACGCGGCGGCAACCGCGATCGCTATGCCCACCTTTGGCAGGCCCACTAGAAGCCATCCCACCACGATAATCTGGATCGCGGTGGCCACCTTGCCCCACGCCATCGCCCGGAACTCGTCCGGATCAACGCGACACCGCACGGCCAGGAAACCGATGCCGAGCATCAAGTCGTTGAGCGACACGAGCACCGGGTACCACAGCGGCACGGGACCGTAGGCGCCCCGGCAGGCCCAGATCGCCCAGATCGCCGCGCCGAGCAGCACCTTGTCCGCCAGCGGGTCGAGCGCGGCGCCGAGACGGCTCCGCTGGTCAAACCGCCGGGCGACGAAGCCGTCGAGGAAATCGGTCAGCGCCGCGACGACGAAGAGCACCATCGCGACGGCGCGCATCAGCCACACGCGCTCCGGCCACCACGCCGCGCCGCAAACGGCGATTACCAGCGGCGGCACGAAAAAGAACCGAGCGAGAGTAATCCTGGTGGCGGTGGTCACGCTGCTCACCTCGGGAGTGCTCGACGGCCCGCCCTAACGGGCCGCGCCGCTCGACTCGGCTCGCGACAGGCCGCTCGACTCGGCTCGCGACAGGCCGGCGGCGGACGCCGTGGTGGGCTGCGCGAGCTCGGCGCCACGCTCGAGCGCCTGCTCGTTGATCCCGATCAGGTGATGGCGCCGCTTGGGCAGGATCCGGCGGAGCACCTCGACGATGGTGTCGGTGCCGACGACGGGTTTTCTCACCAGGTACGCGCCGAGCATGACCATGTTGGCCGCCTGGATCGCGCCGAGCTCGTCGGCGCTCTCGGTGGCCGGCACGAGGACGACCTCGAGGTCCGTGCGCGTCGGCGGCTCGGGCGCGAGCGAGCTGTTCACCACGAGCAGCCCGCCCGGTGTGACGCGGGGCTCGAATTTCGCGAGCGACGGGTGGTTCATGACGAGCGCGGTATCGGGGCTGCCGACCATCGGCGAGGCGATCTCCTCGTCGCTGACGATCACCTTGCAGTGGGCCGTGCCGCCGCGCACCTCGGCGCCGTAGCTCGGGATATAGGTGACGTGGCGCCCCTCGAGCATACCGGCCGAAGCGATCAGCTTGCCGAGCAGCATGATCCCCTGCCCGCCGAAGCCCGCCGCCACGAGTTCCTCGCGCAATTCGTCGCCGTCCACGTTCCTTTTCTCCTCTTGAGGACCAGTCGAGCCAGATTAGCTGCTCAAGACACTGAAGTCAAGGAGCGAGCCTGACCCGGATTTTCGGATAAGCGTGTGTGGACGCCTCAGAAGGGGATTGGGGGGACGA
>CBDUSE010000073.1:0-14795 GCA_965369835.1 uncultured bacterium | reverse complement strand
AAGGCTTCGGAGGGTCTACGCCCGAGGCTACTGCCAATCGCCCCTGCGGGGCTCTTATTCTGCGGCTTGTCTCGCTAATTCGGCGTTTCTCTGCATCCTGCTAGAGCTTGATGACCTTGCCGCGCCCGTCGAGCCCCTTGGTGGCGTTGCGGGTGTCGAAGATGACGGGGGCGTGCTCGATGATGGTGGCGTAGTCGAAGTCGCTGTGGTCGGTGATGATGACGGCGAGGTCGCAGCCGGCGAGGCGCTCGGGCGTCGGCTCGACGGCCTCGAGGCGGATACCTTCCTCGTTGAATACCGGCACGTGGGGATCGGCATACTCGACGACGGCGCCTTTCTTCTGGAGCAGGTCAATGACGGCGATGGCCGGTGACTCGCGGGTGTCGCCTACGTCCTTCTTGTAGGCGACGCCGAGCACGAGGAGCGTCGAGCCCCGCAGCGGTTTCGCACGCTCGTTGAGGATGTCGGCGGCACGCTCTACGACGTGGGCGGGCATCGCCTCGTTGATCTCGGCGGCGAGCTCGATGAACTTCGGGTTGAATTTGGCGAGCTTCGCCTTCCACGAGAGGTAGAGCGGATCAATCGGGATGCAGTGCCCGCCGAGGCCCGGGCCCGGGTAGAAGGGGATGAAACCGAACGGCTTGGTGGCCGCCCCCTCGATGACCTCCCAGACGTCAATGCTCATCGCGTGGCACATGAGCGCGATCTCGTTGATGAGGCCGATGTTGACGCTGCGAAAGGTGTTCTCGAGCAGCTTGACGGTCTCGGCTACGCGGGCTGAAGAGACACGGATGACCTCGACGATCGCCTTGCTGTAGAGGTGCGCCGCCAACTCGGTGCAGGCCGGCGTGATCCCGCCGACGACCTTGGGGATCTTGCCCGTCGGGAACTGAACGTTGCCGGGATCCACGCGCTCGGGCGAGAAGCAGAGGAAGAAGTCCTCGCCGACACGGCGGCCGCCCTTTTCGAGCATCGGGAGGATCACCTCCTCGCACGTGCCGGGGTAGGTGGTGCTCTCGAGCACGACGAGGCGACACCGGGCGCCGTGGCCTTTCATGCCGTGGGCGACGATCTGCTCGCACGCGGCGACGATGTAGGAGATGTCGGGGTCCTTGGTTTTCCTGAGCGGCGTCGGCACGCAGATGACGGCGACGTCGCATTCGGCGAGGCGGGCGAAGTCGCTCGTAGCCGAGAGCGTCCCGGCCTCGACGAGGCGGCGCAGCTCGTCGGACGCCACGTCGCCGATGTAGGACTCGCCGCGATTGACCCGCTCGGCTTTGGCCGGCTCGATGTCAAAGCCCAGGACCGGAAAGCCTGCCCGGGCGAACTCGACCGCGAGCGGCAGCCCCACATAGCCGATGCCGATGATGCCGAGGCGCGCGGTGCGCGCTTCGATCGTGCTCTCGAGTACCTTGCGCATATTCATCGTGTCCGTTCCGCCGTCGAGTAGTGGGTCGCGTGAGTTCCTGTGAGAGCCGCGTAGCGGCGACTGGGAGTAGCCACGGGCGCTAGCCCGTGGGGAGAAGCAGGCAAACAAACCCTAAGAGCCCCTTCAGGGGCGATTGGGCGTGATAACGCGCTCGACTCAATCGCCCCTGAAGGGGCTCTGTTTACCTTCTCGGCCGCCGCATGCCACGGGCTTGCCCTCCTTCGCCAAGGCTTAGGAGGGCCTACGCCCGTGGCTACTCTCAAACGCCCCTGACGGGGCTTTGACCGACACGTGCGAGTGGCACTCGTGACCATGTGCTGCATTCCCAAGAGAGGCGCTAGCGCCCGACGCTCTTGTAGATGAAGCCGAGCTCTTCCATCCGGCCCGGCTCGAAGAGGTTCCGGCCGTCAATGACGATCGGCTGGGTGAGCAGCGTGCGGACGCGTTCGAGGTCGAGCTCGCGGAACTCGTCCCATTCGGTGACGATCACGAGCGCGTCGGCGCCGTCGGCCACCTCGTACGCGTCGGCGCAGAACGTGACGCCTTCGAGGAGTCCTTGGGCGTTCGGCATCGCCACGGGATCGTAGGCGCGCACCCGGGCCCCTTCCTTCTGGAGCGTGCGGATGATGTCTATCGAGGGCGCGTTACGCATGTCGTCCGTGTCGGGCTTGAAGGCGAGGCCGAGCACGCCGATCGTCTTGTCGCCGACGACCCAGAGGGTCTCCTCGATCTTCTTGATGAAGCGCTGTCGCTGCTCGGTGTTGACTTGCTCGACCGCCTTGAGGATACCGAAGTCGTAGCCGAGCTCATCCGAGATGTGGATAAACGCCGAGACGTCCTTGGGGAAGCACGAGCCGCCGTAGCCGATGCCGGCGCGTAGGAACCGGCCGCCGATACGCTCGTCGAGGCTCATTCCCTCGACGACCTCGTCAATGTCGGCGTCGGCGAGCTCGCAGATGGCGGCGATCGAGTTGATAAACGAGATCTTCATCGCGAGGAACGAGTTGCAGGCGTGCTTGATGATCTCGGCGCTCTTGATGTCGGTGACGATGATCGGCGCACCGAACGGCTCGTAGAGCTCACGCATCGCCTTGGCGGCGCGCTGGCTGGTGACCCCGACGACGATGCGGTCGGGGTGCATCGCGTCGGCGACCGCGCTGCCCTCGCGCAGGAACTCGGGGTTCGAGACGATATCGAACTCGAGGTGCTTCTTGTTGTGGCGCTTGATCGTCTCGCCTACCTTCTCGCCGGTGTGCACGGGCACGGTGCTCTTGTCCACGAGGATCTTGTAGCTGTCCATCGTCTGGGCGATGTTGCGGGCGGCGAGCTCGACGTAGCGCAGGTCGGCCTGGCCGTTCGGCTTCGGCGGCGTGTTGACGCAGATGAAAATGATGTCGGACCGCTTGACGCACTCGGCGGTCTCGGTGCCGAAGGCGAGGCGGCCCTCGGCCATGTTCTTCTCGATGAGCGCGCCGAGGCCGGGCTCATAGATCGGCACTTCGCCGCGATTGAGCTTGGCGATCTTCTCGGTGTTGCTGTCTATGCCGTAGACCTCGTGTCCGACCTCGGCCAGGCAGGCGCCGGTCACAAGCCCGACGTAGCCGACGCCGACGATGCCGACTCGCTTGCGCATGTCGAGTGCTTCCCCCTGCGGGTTCCGGTTCGTTTCCTGTGCGTGTTCGGGAAGAAAGCCGGGCACCGCTTCCGGCACCCGGCATCAATACCTTTGTCAGTTTCAGCCGGTTCCTTACGCTTTACTGGCTGGCGCGGATTCCCATCTCGGGGTAGGCCTTGAGGTGAAACATCACCCAGACCTGGTCGTCGTCGTCGAGGTTGCGGTACGCCAGCGTCATGACCCAGGTGCGCAGGTCGCGCGACACGGCGATCTCGCCCTCCTCGATGTCGCCGTTGTCGAAGTTGTGGCGCAGGTAGGCCTCAACCCACCACAGCTCGGTGAGCTTCTGGTAGGACTGGTACGCGACCAGGTGCGACTCGTCGTCGTCGCGGTACAGGTACTCGAGGCTCTGGAGCCACACGTCCTCGCCGAAGATGGTGAGCTGCGTACTCAGCTCGCTCACCTCCGTGTCGTCCACGTCCCAGGCGATCTCGATATCAATCCAGAACGAGCGGTTGGGGCGGATTTCGATATCGTGATGCAGGTCGCCCCATGCGTCGCCCGCGTCGTTGTCCTCGGGGTAATAGTCAATGTAGGTGTCAAAGTCCACGAGGCCCCACACGCCGCCGTAGCGCTTGGTCTGGAGCTTGTTGCGCACGCCGAGGCGGAAGCGGTTCTCCTCGTCGAGCTCGTCAATGCGGTCGAACTGCAGGAGCTCGGCCGGCTCCTTGCTCAGCTCGGGGGTGTAGAAGTAGATGAGCCTCGGCTCGACCACGTGGCGCAGGCCGTGGATGTTGCGGCCCGGGCGCTCGACGTCCCAGACGCGGAAGATCTTGGTGAAGAACTCGAGCTCGGTCGAGATGATGCCGCGGAACAGGTCGTCTTCCGCAACGCCCTCGGAGTAAGAGGTGCCGCGCAAGCCGACGCGCGGGACGATCGTGAGCCAGCCGAAGTACTTCTTCGGGTAGGACAGCTCGTGGAAGCTGTCAATGCGCGCCGAGTCGTAGTCCTCGAGCGGCATTTCCTGCTCATCGAGCGCACCCTCGCGATAGCGGCGTTCGAGCCAGGCGGCGCTGGTCGTGCCCTCGTAGTAGAACCGCGAGCGGCCGATGCGTTGCTGGGGGAACTCGATCGAGATCTCAGGCATCCGCTCGACTACCTCGTAGAAGTCGTTGAGGCGCTTGCGCGCGTCAATGTTGATCATAAAGTGCGGGTCGTAGCGCTGCATGTGTAGGAAGCTGCGCGGCTGCACTTCCTTCTCGAAGTCCTTGCGGAAGAAGTCCTCGAGCACGTCGGCGTCGCTGAGCTTGTGCAGCTCGAGCCAGGCGTCCCAGCGCTCGCCGAGCGGCTGGCGGTGCTTGTAGGTCAGTCGCCAGCGCTCATCGTCGTCGGTCTGGCCGCTTTGGTCGTCGGCGTAGTAGCTTGTGAGATCGCCCTCGCCGCCGTTGGCCGTCGGCACCGTGAGGTCGAGGCCGGTGGCCCACTCCTGCTCCTCGCGGTAGTCGAGGTGGAGCGAGGCTTTCGCCTGGCGGATCATGAAGTTGTATGCGGTCAGGATGAAGACGCCCCAGTCGCCGGTGCGTCCGGCGCGCACCGAGATGGGGGAGCGTTTGTCGTCGAGGCGCTGCACGTACTTCGGCCAGTAGAGGATCGGCACGCGCCCCGCGTAGACCACGGCGTTGTACGCGACGACCTTGACGCCCGGATGGATGACGATCGTCTTGGCCTTGATGCGCCAGTTGGGGCGGATGTAGTCGTCGGTGGTGACGTAGCCGTTGTGGACGCGGTACTCGTCGGCGCTGATGCGGTAGATCTTCTCACCCCACGCGTACCAAGGATCGGCCGCGGACATGGTGAAGGCGGCGACCCCGCGGCCGCTCTCTACGTCGTAGCGCAGGCGGGAGCAGGTGACGAAGAGGTCGGTGCCGCTCTTGAGGACGACGTTGCCCTCAGCCTCGACGAGGCGCTGCTTGCGGTACCAGATGAGGCGGTCCGCCGTGATCGAGGTGTCGCGATAGGCGAAGCGGACCTGCTTCTTGACCCCGGTGTAGAGGGCCATGTCCCCCTCGATGGCGAGCTCGTCGCTCGTGATGGTCGGGTTCACGGCCTTTGCGGTCTCCGGTTCGCCGTTCTCGGTCGGTGTTTCCTCTTCGGCGCTCCAAGCGGCCGTCGCCCCGAGTGCGAGCGCCAGGGCCGCGATCAGCGTACACCATCGCTTTAGCATCACCGCGTTCCTTTCGTCGTACGGGGTTGCTTCGCTCATCCCGCGAAGCGGTTTCGCGCGTCCTGCGAAGCAGTTTCGCACGTCCTGCGAAGCAGCTTCGCGCGTCCTGCTATTCGGTCTCCTGCGGTTCGAGCCTCGTCAGGCCGCTCATGTACGGCCTCAGTGCCTCGGGCACGCGAACGCGGCCGTCGGGCTCCTGGTTCGATTCGAGCAGCGACGCCAGCAAGCGCGAGGTGGCCAGGCCGCTGCCGTTGAGCGTATGCAGGTACCGGTTTTTGCCGGTGGCCGCCACCTTGTAGCGGATGTTGCCGCGCACCGCCTGGTAGCTGCGGCAGTTGCTGCACGACGACACTTCGTAGTAGCGCTCCTGTGCGGGGAGCCAGACCTCGATGTCAATCGTCTTGGCCGACTGCTGCGCCAGGTCGGAGGTGACGAGCAGCGTCGTGCGCGAGTGCAGCCCCAGCCGCTGCACCACGTCTTCGGCGTCCGCCACAAGCGCCTCGAGCTCGGCGTCGCTCTGTTCCGGCGTACAGTACCGGTACATCTCAATCTTGTTGAATTGGTGCACGCGAATCAAGCCCTTTTCGTCGGCGCCGTAGGTGCCGGCTTCGCGGCGGAAGCACGGGGTGTAGGCGGTGTAGCGGAGCGGGAGCGCGTCCTCGGGCAGGATCTCGTCGCGGTGCAGGCTTGTGAGCGCGGCCTCGCTCGTGGGGATGAGGTAGAGCGCGTCGTCGCGGCAGCGGTAGAGTTGGTCTTCGAACTTGGGGAGCTGGCCGGTGGCGAACATCGTCGCCTCGTTCACGAGCAGCGGCGGGAGCACGGGCGTGTAGCCGTGCTCGTGCACCTGCACGTCCCACATAAACGCGATGAGCGCCCACTCAAGCCGGGCGCCGAGGCCGATGTACATCGGGAAACGGGCCTCGGCGATCCGGGCGGCGCGCGGGAAGTCGAGCAGGCCGAGCGCGTCCGAGAGCTCGAGGTGATTGCGCGGCGCGAAGCCCAACTCAGGTTTCGCGAGGTGCTCGCGTAGGACGATCTTGTCTTCGGCGTCCTGGCTCACGGGCACGTCGTCGTCGGGCACGTTCGGGATCTCGGCGAGCAGCGCGTTGAGCGCGGCCTCGGCCTCGCGCGCCTCGCGCCGGAGCCGGGCCACCTCGTCGCTGAGCGCTTTCAGGCGCGCCTGGGCCTCGGCGGTGTCCTTGCCCTTGCGCTTAAGGGCGCCGATCTCCTTGGAGGCGGCGTTCAGCGTGGTCTGCTTTTCCTGGGTTGCCTGGATGAGCCGGCGCCATTTCGCGTCGGCCTCGAGGAGGGGCGCGATCGTGAAAGCGGGATCGCGGCGGCGCAGGGCGGCCTCGATCATTTCCGCGTCTTCTCGGATCGTTTTCAGTTCAAGCATGACGTGGAGTCACTCTGGTGCGTCTGTCGGCCACGGCTGTTCGATCGCCTCGAGCACCTCGGCAAAGCGTGGGTCGTCGTGCAGTTCGCTCAGGCAACCGTCCTTCTTGAGCGCGCTCGGGTTGAACAGGCCCGCCTTGGCGCACTCGATGAGCAGCGGGAACGCCGCATCGGGCCGTCCGAGAAAGACATAGCCTCGGGCGAGTGCATAGGTAGTGAACGGGATGTCGGGGTTCTGCGTCCGGAGGCGATCGAGGGCGGCGAGGCCGCGGTCCGTCTCGCCGCGGTAGACGAGGTCTTCGGCCTCGTGCACCCGTTGGCGCAGGCTGACCCGGTAGCGCACGTTTCGTAGCAGTTCGGGGAAGCCGGGCTCGTCGAGGATAGTGTGCAGCTCGCGGTTGGTCTCGAAGACGAACGGGGCGACGAGTCCGGTCTGCATCGCGCGATCGAGCCACCAGAGCGCCTGGCCGGTTTGGCCGGCGGCCGCGAGCGCTTCGGCCATCTTGAGCTGCAGCGGTGAGAAGTTGGGGTGCGCTCTGCAGAGCGCTTCAAGCTGGGCGATCCCTTCGTCGGCGAGGCCGGCCTTGACGAGCGCGATGCCCCTCAGCGCGCGCGGCAAGGCGGATTCCGGCGACGCCACGATGTAGTCCTCGATCCGTTCGAGGAACGCTTTGTAGTTCTGTTCCTCGTAGAGGATCGTCGCCTCGGTGATGAGGGCTCGCGCGTCGAACGGGGCGAGACGCCTGAACTTGTCGAGTTCCTCGCGCGCCGCCCTGAAGTCGCCCTTCTTGGCGTACAGCTTGGCGACCTCGAGCAGGAGGCCCTTGGCCCGGGGCACGAGGATGCGGAGCTCGTGAAGCGCATCGAGCGCTTCGTCGTACTGTCCGCGCCCGGCGCGAACGATCGAGAGGTTTTTGAGCAGGGCGCGGCGCGACTCGAGGAGAAAGGCCTTCAGGCCAGGCGCCTCGTTGCGCTGCCAGTCCGAAAGGCTCCTGTAGTAGGTCTCGACCTGTCCGAGGACATCGAGGGACTCGTCGAGCAGTTCCTGCGCTTCGGCCAGGTAGCCGTTGTTGATGTAGGCCTCAATCAGGTCGGTACGGATGTCCATGTAGAAGGGCATGCCGCGCTCGGCCTCGTCGAGCGTCTCGAACGCACGCTTGAGGTAGAAGAGTGTCTTCGCGTGCTCCTGCCGGCGGGCAAACAGCTTGCCGAGCTCGTGCCAGTCCTTGGCGTCCTCGTCCGAGTAGTGCTCGTAGATATAGAGCTGGCGGATCGCCTCGTTGAGACGGCCGCGCTGCTGCTCGATTGTCGCGAGGAGCACGCGAGGCCGACGGACGCTGCCCGGCGCAATGGTGTACTCGGTGATCTCGGGCCTCGACTCGAGCGCTCGGCGCAGCGCGGCCTCCGACCGAGCGGGAAGCGGCGGCACGATGGAGATGTACATGATGCCGAGGTGGATCTGGGGGTCGGCGTAGTCGGGCCGGAGCCCAACGGCCTGCTCGAAGGCGCGGCGGCCGACCGCAGGCTCGCGGAGGTGATAGGTGTAAAGCCGGCCGATCTGGTAGTACGCTTCGGCCCGCTCATAGGCACTCTCGGGCGAGTTGCCGGCCAGCTCGATGTAGCGTTCGTACGCCTCGACCGCTTCGGGGTACTGCTGTTTTCTGGTGAGGCGCGCGGCGCGCTTGAGCGCCGAGAGCTTATTCTCGCACCCACACAGCAAGGCGAGCGTGGCACACCCGCACGCAATCGAAATGAGAACTCGACGCACGCTTGTCCCTCCGGACCCGCTACCCGATGCTGTTCAGCGCGACACACTAGCAGGGGCCGACACCCCTGTAAAGGCGAAAGCAGGATGCGTGCCGGGAGGCACGTTCGTGTGCCGATAAGGCGCGCCGTGCCGGCGCGGATGCCACCCCCGGCTCAGTCGGCGTCGGGCGGGAAGATTTTCCCCGGGTTGAGCAGCTCCTTCGGGTCGAAGAGGCGTTTGTGCTGGCGCATCAGCTCGATCTCGCGCGGACCGCATTCGAGGTGCAGGTAGGCGGACTTGGTGTTGCCGATGCCGTGCTCACCTGAGAGCGTGCCGCCCAGCTCGATGACCGCGCGGAAGATCGCCTCGACGGCCTGCTGGGCGCGTTCGAGCGTCTCCGGCTCGGTGTCCTCGAGCAGGATGTTCACATGCACGTTCCCGTCGCCGGCGTGGCCGTACTTGGCGATCGTGAAGCCGTGGCGCTCGCCGATCTGATCGAGGCGGTGGAAGGTCTCGAGTAGGCGGTTGCGGGGGGCGCAGATATCCTCGCTGATCTTGCGCGCGCAGATCGAGTAGATCGCGGGCGAGATCGTGCGCCTGAGCGACCAGAGCGCCTCGCGCTCGTCGGGGTCGGCCGACCACTTGACCGTTGTGGCGCCGGCGGCGTTGCATAGCTCGACGATCGTGTCGCGCGGGGCGGCGAGCGTCTCGGCCGGCCCGTCCACCTCGGCGAGCACGACGGCGCCGCTCGCCGGTAGCGCCTCGCTCGGGGAGTACGCCTGGACCGCACGCAGGCAGTGCTCATCAATGAGCTCGAGGGCGCGGGGGATAATGCGGCTCTGCAGGATTCGGTCGGTGACCTCGACGGCGCTTTCGAGCTCGCTGAAGATGGCGAGAATCGTCTCGACCGCCTCGGGCTTGGGAATGAGACGCAGGGCGATCTTCGTGAAAATCCCGAGCGTCCCCTCGCTGCCGACAAAGAGCCTTGTAAGGTCGTAGCCGGTGACCGACTTCATCGCAATCGAGCCGGTGTGGATAATCTCCCCGGTCGGCAGCACCACTTCGAGCGCGAGCACGTAGTCGCGCGTCACCCCGTACTTGATGCAGCGCAGGCCGCCGGCGCACTCGGCGACGTTGCCGCCGACGGTGGAGACGTCGTGGCTCGCGGGGTCGGGCGGGTAAAAAAGCCCGACCGCCTCGACCGCCTTCTGCAGGTCCTCCAAGACAACTCCCGGCTCGACCCAGGCGACGAACGCGGCGGGATCAATCTCGAGAATACGGTTCATCGAGCAGCAGTCGAGCACGATGCCGCCCCGAACCGGCACCGCGCCCCCCGTCAGCCCGCTTCCGGCGCCGCGCGGATAGACCGGCACCGCGTGCTCGTAGGCGAGCTTCATGACCGCGGAGACCTCCGCGGCCGTCTTCGGCGTGACGACCACCTCCGGCATTGCCTCCTGCCGGGTGGCGTCGTAGGCGTAGCAGGTCCTGGTCTCGATGTCGGTGCGGCAGCGGACGGCCCCGACAATCCGGCGCAGGGCCGAAATCACCTTTTCATTGACTGCCATCAGCTCCGTGCTTCTTGGGTTGTGAACAGGAGACGTTCGGTAGACGCTTCGGGCGCTCTGCGTGGTACACTATCAATCACATATATTCCTGTCATGCTCTCTCGCTTGTTTTTCGTGTTTTTCCAGCTATCGCGCTAGCTACAACGTCGTCGAATGTGAGTAGTTGGCCAACAAAACTATTGCAAGGACCTTCCTGATATCCGACAATTCTGGCTGACGCAGGAGCGGGGCACAAGGAGATTCTCAATGGGCCTCAGGCGAAAAGCGATTACATGCCTCCTGTGCGTTGCGTGCGCCCTCATCATTGCCCTCCCCGTTCGAGCTGCCTCCGAGGACCGTGAAAGAGTCGTGTACGTCGTGCCGGACCTCGGCACGTATCTGTACGCTATCAGCCTCTGGGACAAGGAGATCCAGTTTCCAGTCTTCATCGGCGAGGGCCGTTTCCTCGACATTTTCCTGAAGGGCTATCCGGGGGCGAAGCTCAAGAAGCTCGAGCGGAAGCGGGTCGGCAAGATTGGGCGGACGCTCGTTTACCGTGCGCTCTATGCCGCTTGGGGGCCGGAGACGCTCGAGAACGCCCCGGCGAAGGTGACCCGGGATGATCTGAAGGCACGGCTGAAGATGCTCGGTGTTGTCCCGCAAGGGATTGTGGTAACGAGCCTCGGCGATGCCGAGTTCGCCGGCGGGTTTGCCCTGGCGGCCGGGCATCGGCAGCCGATCGTTTTCTATACGAGCCGGCTGAAGCGATCGCCCAAAGAAAGCGTCTGGGACAATTCCGCTCCCGAGGCGACGAAGGAGACGATCCGCAGGGAGGTCCTGCGGCTGGTCAAGAGCTTGGACTATCCCTACGAAGGGCTCGGCGAGGGGATTGATTACATTACCCTCGCGCTCAACATGCGGCACACCTTTCGTTACGAACGGCCGGGCACTGAGAAAGGCTTCGACCCGGGCTACGCGATGACCGACGCGATTGGCCGGCTCACGGCGTCGGGCCTTGTCGAGGAGCAGCGGCCAGGGGGGCCGAAGCGGGGCGAGCCGGCGGTGTACGCCTACTGCGGCCAGCTTATCGAGGCGGCGCCGCAGATGGCGCTCTACCAGGCGATGAGCAGCCTGTTTGCCGAGACCCCAAGGGCGCTCTACTTCCACACTTGGGGCTCGATCCACGGACTCGAGGGCGTCAAGGGATACCAGGTGCTGCGGACCAAGGTGCACACGGTCCATCGCGACCAGCGTGTCAACCCGCGGGCGACTATGGAACAATGGCACCGGCTCACGGATGGTGGGCACGGGTTCGGCTTCATCCACGTGGCCGCCGCGGGGGGCGCTTATGAGTGGTCCGGCGGCAGGGTTAGCGACATCCCGGAGGGCCGGCCGTGCGCGGTGTTCTTTGCGCAGAGCGGCTCGGCCGCGAACCCGGCGCTGACCGGCACGATCGCCGGGCGATGGCTCCTCAACGGTGCCTATGTGTACTACGGCGCGGCCACCGAGCCGTACGCCCCTTCGTTCAACGCGGCACAGACCGTGGCGCAGACGCTGGTGGCCGGAGGGACCTACGCCGAGGCGTTCCAGCGTAAGGACACGCTGCCCGAGCAGTTCCGCAAGCCGTGGCGGTTGGTGTATGTCGGCGATCCGCTCGCGCGGCCGCGGTTCGTCCCCGATCCGGACGAACCGGAGTGGTCCCGCACATGGCGGCGGGCGGGCGCGCTGCTGCGCCAGGCGGAGTACCGGGAAGCAGTCCTGCTCCTGGAGGGTGTTTTCGCCGAGGTGCCCGCCGGGCGCGTGGACGAGCTGTGGCGCGATCTGCTTCGGGCCTACGAGCTCACGATCGGCATCGGCACCCTGGACGTACCGGACCCGAAGCGTTTCTTTCAGCCGGCCTTTATTGACGGGTGGATGCTCCCGGCGGACGTGGCGAAGCATCGGCCGGAGACGGGCTGGCGGACGCGGTTGCACATGCGGCTGGTCAAGGACGCCGATCTGAGCGACCTGCTGGCCACCCGCGCCAAGCTCGAGCATCTGCCGGACGCCCTCAAGAAGCGCTTGCGCGGCGAGATCGAGGCACTCGATACCTCCGCCACGTTCGCGAAGATGTGGCTCGCGCTTGGCCCGCTCACGTGGGGAGATGCCGACCAAATGCCGCAGGAGTTCCCGAGCGAGGTGCCGGGCAAGGACCGGACGTTCCCCGGGCCGGACGGCCCGGTGCGCTGGACGCCGAAGCTCGTTGAGCCGGAAACGTACACCCTCGCCCTGTCCCGGCTTGGCTCGGGCGCGGACGCTCTCTACACCGTGGTGACGTTCGTGAAGGTGCCGGGGAGCAAGCCGCACGAGGCGGCGCTCAAGCTGGCCGGCTCGGCCGGGTCTGCCGACCCGGCGCCGCTCGTGTGGCTCAACCGGGAGCTCATCGAGGGCAAGGCCGGCCCGGCTGCGCGGCGCGTCACGCTGAAGCCGGGGGTAAACGAGATCGTCGTGAGGCTCGCGGCACGGCGTGGCAGCCGGGGGCCGATCACGTTTGGCATACGTCTTACGGAACCGAACGGGAAGCGGTCCAGGGCCTTCGAGTACGTTGACTTGATCAAGCACCTGAGGCGCGGTACTCCGCCGCGGGGACAGCGATGAATGGGCTCACGTACAGGCTGCAGATGAGACCGCAGAGGGGAGGGCTAAGACCAATGGTCACCGGCAAGCGCTACGCACTGGGCATTGATTTCGGCACCGAGTCGGCTCGGGCCGTGCTCGTGGACGTTACAAACGGCGACGAGGTCGCCTCGGCGGTGCACGCCTACAAGCGAGGGGTGATTGACGAGCGGCTTCCGGGCGGACCGAAGCTCGGGAGCGACTGGGCGCTCCAGGATCCCAACGACTATATCGAGGCGCTCAAGCGTGCGCCTCGGGCGGCGATGAAGAAGGGACGCGTCAAACCCGAGGAGGTCATCGGCGTCGGCATTGACTTCACCGCGTGCACGATGATGCCGATTGACGCCAAGGGCAACCCGCTGTGCATGGACAAGCGGTGGCGCAAGAACCCGCACGCGTGGGTCAAGCTCTGGAAGCACCACGCCGCCCAGCCCGAGGCGGACTTCCTGAACGCGACCGCAAGGAAACGCAACGAGAAGTGGCTCTCACGCTACGGGGGCAAGATCAGCTCGGAGTGGTTCTTCCCCAAGGCGCTGCAGATCCTGCACGAGGCGCCGGCGATCTACCAGGCCTCGAGCCGGCTGATCGAGGCGGCGGACTGGATCGTGCTCGTGCTCACGGGCCAGGAGCGGCGCAACGCCTGCACGGCGGGTTACAAGGCGATCTGGAACAAGGACGAAGGCTTTCCATCGGAGGCCTTCTTCGAGGCGCTCCACCCGGCGTTCAAGCACGTGGTGGACACCAAGATGTCGCGCGATATCTACGCGCAAGGAAAGAAAGCGGGCGAGATCACCGAGGCGGCGGCGAAGCTGACGGGGCTCGTGCCGGGTACGGCCGTGGCGGTCGGCAACGTGGACGCGCACGTGGCGGTACCGGCGGCGACAATCACCGACGAGGGCAAGATGCTCATGATCATGGGCACGAGCATCTGCCACATGGTGCTGAGCAAGCGGAAGCAGCCGGTCGAGGGCTACTGCGGCACCGTCAACGAGGGGATCCTGCCCGGCTTCTTCGGCCACGAGGGCGGCCAGACGGCGGTGGGCGACATCTACGCCTGGTTTGTCGAGGCCTGCGTGCCGGAGGCGTATGCAAAGGAGGCCCGCTCGCGCCGGATCGGTATCCATGAGCTGCTGACGCAGAAGGCGGCGGCGCTCGTGCCGGGTCAGAGCGGGCTACTCGCGCTCGACTGGTGGAACGGCAACCGCTCGGTCCTCGTGGATGCCGACCTGACCGGCATGCTGATGGGCATGACGCTGGCGACGAAACCCGAGGAGGTCTACCGCGCGATCGTCGAGGCGACCGCGTTCGGCACCGCGATCATCATCAACCGGGCGGTCAAGGCGGGGATCGAGGTCAAGGAGCTCTATGCGTGCGGCGGGCTGACGAAGAACCCGTTTGTGATGCAAGTTTTCTCCGACGTGACAAACCGGCCGATCAAGATCGCCCGCAGCGAGCAGACCTGCGCGCTCGGCTCGGCGATGTTCGGCGCCGTGGCGGCCGGACGGCGCGCCGGCGGCTACGAGACGATCGTGGATGCGGCGCGCTACATGGCCGGAGTCAAGGACGAGCACTATGAGCCGGTCCCGGAGCACAATGCGATCTATCGGAAGCTCTTCAAGCTCTATGGGAAGCTGCACGACTCCCTGGGCCGCGACTCGGGCAGCGTGATGAAGCAGCTCAAGGCGCTCAAGGCGGAAGTGGCAAGCGGTGTTGCCAAGCCGGCCAAGGAGCCGGCGGCCAAGGAGCCGGCGGCCAAGAAGCCGGCGGCCAAGGAGCCGGCGGCCAAGAAGCCGGCCCTGGGAAAGCCCCCGGCGAGACCTTCAAGGAAACCGGTGGGCAAGGCGGCGGCGTTACGAAAGAGACCCGCCAAGAAGGCGGGTAAGGCGCCCAAGAGGGCGGCCAAGAAGGCGGCCAAGACGAGCGCGAAGAAGGCAACGCCAAGAAAGACGAGCGCGACGAAAAAGAAAGCGGCAAAGAAAAAGGCGGCAAAGAAGGTCATCGCGAAGCCCGCCAAGAAAACGGCGCGCAAGTCCTCGAAGAGGAAAGCAAGCACGAAGGCCAGGCGCCGTTAGCCGGGCAAGCACCTTCCTTAGATAGGGTGGTGGCGCACGGGAGCGAGCCCTCACGCTCTCGTTTGCCGGAGCGGCCCTTCCTTTGTTTGGCCGAGATCGCGGGGAGGCATCTCG
>CBDUSE010000072.1:0-15015 GCA_965369835.1 uncultured bacterium | reverse complement strand
CGTCCAGCCCGAAGCCGGATCAACCGTGGCGGAGATGCCGCTCGCCGCGACGCTCGGGCCGTTCATGAGCCATATGGCAACATCCCCCGTCGCGGCGTCGCGCCAGAGAATATCGGCCTTGCCATCGCCGTTGAAGTCGCCGACGCCCTTGATCGTCCATCCCAAGGCCGGATCAACCGTGCCGGGGATACCACCGCCCCAGAAGACCACGCCGTTCATGAGCCAAACGGCAATGTCCCCCGTCGTAGCGTTGCGCCAAAGGATGTCGGCCTTGCCGTCGCCGTTGAAGTCGCCCGTGCCCTTGATCGCCCAGCCCAAGGCCGGATCAATCGTGGCAGGGATCCCGGCGGCCTTAAGCCTCACGCCGTTCATAAGCCAGACCCCGACCTGCCCCGTCGTGACGTTGCGCCAGAGGATGTCGGCCTTGCCGTCGCCGTTGAAGTCGCCGACGCCCTTGATCGCCCACGCGCGCTGTCGCTCGTGTGTGCCCCTGTCCACGTAGTCCGGCATGCCGCCGCCCGTGTTCGCCCTGGTGAGGTCATCAACGCGGGCGTTCCCTTCGATGTCAGTGGTCGGGACCGTAGTGCCGTTGTCGCCGAAGCCGCTGTCGATGCAAGGCGATCCGGGCATCAGGCGGTAATTGCCCTCGACCCACGTGCCGCCGTCCCACTGCCCCGCGTCGCAGAAAAACGGGTCCTGGTCAATGTTATTTGCGCCCGCGCCACTCCAGCCGCCCTCGATGGCGCAGTAGTCCAGAACCGGGGCGCCGGACGCGACGACAATCTCGTCCGGCTCGTTGTCCCAGACGATGCAGTTTGTCAGCGCCGGGTCGCTGCTCGAGCAATACAGCGCGCCGCCGCCGTTCGCGACGTTCCCGGTCATTGTGCAGTTGATGATCGTCACGTCGCTGCTCGAGCCGGCGTAGATGCCGCCGCCGTCGGCGGCCGCCGAGTTGCCCGGGATCGTGCAGTTCACAAGCATCGCCCCGCGGTGGAAAAAGAAAACGCCGCCGCCGAGCGCCGAGGCTACGTTGCCGGTGATCTTACAGTGAGTGATCATCGGACTGCTGTTCGAGCACGAGATCGCGCCGCCGTCGCCGACGACGTCGCCGTTCGTGATCGTGAACCCGTCGAGCACCGAGCTCGATGTCTCGCTCGACTGGAAGAGGACGCCGCGGCCCGAGCCCTCACAGTCAATGACGCACACGCCGGGACCGTTCTCCGACCGCACCGTGATCGCCTTGCCGCCGAAGTCCAGCTCCTTGTTGCCCGTCCCCGTGTAGGTGCCGTCAAGCACGATAACCTCGTAGCCGTCTTGGGCCGCGTCAATGCCTTCTTGGATCGCATCGAATGGGCGCTCCAGGCTGCCGTCTTCGAGCGGATCGCTCATGCTCGGATCGCCCGGTCCCGGATCGCCCGACGCATCATCGTCAATGAAAATGATCGGGAGCGCCTCATAGGCACCGATGTCGTACCATGGCCGCGTCCCGCCGCCTGTATTCGGAACGGTAGGCGCGTCCCAGCGAGCGAAGCCAAGCAGGTCCAGAGACGGCGCGCCCTCGCTCGTGCCCGCGTCTATGCAGGGCGACCCGTGCACGAGCCGGTACTCTCCGTGTGCCTCGTTCACAAACTGCGGGTCCGACGATATGTTGCCGTTGCTCCCCGCAAAGTCGCCGTCCCCGACGTCGCAAAAGGAAACAGCGAATGCCGACGGATCGCCGTCGAGATCGTCGGCATTACCCCAGATGATTGCGTTCACGAGCACAGCCACGCTGCTCTCGCCGCAGACAACGCCGCTGCCACCATTGCCCGCGACCGTGCAGTTGAGGACCTCCGCCGTAGCGGACCCCGTCGCGAACAGGCCGTGCTCCGTATTGCCGGCCACTACGCAATCAACGATGCGCGCCAAGCCGCTTGCCTCCACGCCGATCCCGCTCTTGCTGTTCCGAACGACGCACTGGCGCACCGTCACGGCGGAATCGGTCGTGAGCAGGCCGTCGTAGTTCGGGCCGCCTGTGGTAATCCGAAAGCCCGCCATGAGCCCATTGCCCACACCGTCGAAAACAACCCCTATCCCGGCGTCTTGGGTGTCAATCGCGGTGTTGGCCACGCTGGAGCCGATGACCCACACGCCATCGGCCATCACAACCGCGTCGTTGTACCAACCGGGCAGGACCTTGACGGCAGCCGGCGCCGTCGCCACATTGATCGCTGCCTGGATGCTTGCGTAGGGGTGGGCCGCAGTGCCGTCCTGCGCGGGATCGCCCGCGTTACTGTCGTCCACGTAGATGAAGACCGGCGAGCCGCTATCCTGCGGATCAGATCCGAAGGCGGCCTCCTCGCTGTTGAGCAGGCCGTCGGCGTCGCTGTCAAGCGTGCCGTCTATCGCATCGGTTGGGTCGAGGCCGTTGGCTACTTCCCAGCCGTCCGTCATCCCGTCATCGTCGCTGTCCGGGTCGTTCGGGTCGGTGCCGTTGTCGTACTCACCGAGGTTCGAGAGGCCGTCACTGTCGGCGTCATCGGCCGAGTCGTCCGTCGTTGGATCGAGACCGTTCTCCACTTCCCACCCGTCGGGCATTCCGTCGCCGTCGGTATCCGGCTTTGTCGGATCGGTGCCGTACGTGTAGACCTCCTCGCCGTCCTCGAGGCCGTCACCGTCCGTGTCCTCGTCGTTCGGATCCGTACCGGTGTCCTCCTCGCTCACATAGACGCCGGTGTTCGTCTCGACGCCGTTGGGAAGACCGTCATCGTCATCATCCGGGATCTCGAACGTGCCGGCCTCGACCACACGCTCGTTGTCGGCCGGGTCGCGGGACACAACGCGGTACGGATACGCGACGTTGTGATCGAGCGACTCGAGCACGACCGCCGCCCGCCTCGTGAACCAGCCGTCGTACTCGGTCGAGCAAGCATAACCCGGCCCGTACTCGACCCGGTGCTCGGCTACTTCGTCGGTCTCCCACGTGATGCGCACGTGGTGCGCCACGTACGGGTCGGGAGCAATCAAGGAGATCGCCGGCGCCTCGGTGTCCTCGATCGGCGGCTCGCGGAACGGCGCATAGAGCGGGTCTCCGATCAGCACCATCATCCAGTGCGTGTGCGGGATCGAGGCCCACCACGACTCTGCCGCCGTGTAGCCGCGGAAGAACCGTTCATAGAAGATCCCGCCCGCCTGCATCGCGTAGGCGTACGGCTCGCGCACCGACCCGGCCGTGATCGTCGCGCCGCGCATAATCATCTGCACGGACCAGTTCGTGTCATCCGGGTCGGTCAGAATGTAGGCGCTCCACGAGTCGAGGTGCCACGCAACCGAGCCCACCTTGAGGTAGCCATCGAAGATCGGCTGGAAGTTATGGAAGGAGTACCAGCCGTAGTAGAAGAGCGTGTCGTCGCACGTGCCGTTCGGGAACATCGCGCCGTTCCTGTCCACGATCGTCTCGAAGCCCTCGGCGGCAATCCGGCCGCCGGCCGTCTCGATGTAGCGCTCGGCCTGGAAGTAAAGCCCGTCGCTGAGGCGTGGCGTCCGGCCGCGTAGGTCAATCCACGCTTTGCCCGAGCCTACGTCGAGGTGCTGCTCGGCGTAAAGCGCGCGGTCAACCAGCCCCTTGGCATACTCGACTGAGGGCCCGCTCAGCCGCGACACCAACACGGTCCCGTACGACGGCGAGAAGCGACCCGCCTCGAGGTAATACGGGTTTCCGCTCCCATAGAGGCCGCCCCAGCCGGAGTGTACCGTGCCATACAGGTCGGCGAGCAAGCTGTCTACGGCTCGCACCTTGCCGCTCGTGGCCAGAGCCATGAGCGGGATGCCCCGTGTCGTGACGATGTAGAGGATTTTCTCCTGGAGCCCCTGCGATTGTATGGAGTCGCGGACGACGTCGCGGATGCTCGTGTAGTACGAACTCTCGGAGATGTACGTGCCGGTCCCAACGCTGATCGTGACCACGTTCTCGTCGGGAACGTTGCGCATCATCTTGTAGTACTGGCCGATCTCTTGCGAGTCGGCCGACTGCGAGTTGATCACGATCAGCACCCGCTCGTTGTCCGGCCAGCCGGCGACTCCCTCCGCCTCGGCCGACATCTCGCTCACGTTCCCCGCCGCGTCCGTCGCCTTGACCACATAGAGGTATTTCTGGCCGATCGCCGCACCCAGGTCCTCGTAATGATTCTGTCCCGCCACGTCGTCGAGGTGGCTCCAGGCGCCGCCGTCCGGCTTGCGCCAGATCTCGTAGCCCGCGACGTCCGGCTCGGTGTTCGCCGTCCACAGGAGTGCAACGCGGTCCGCCTTGTTCCAGGTCCGAAGCGCCGCAGGCGGTGCGGGCACCGTGTCGTCCTTGGAGGTCCCAGGCTGCAGCGGCGAGGCGTCGCTCTCGCTCCCGTTCTCGTCGTACGCCCGCACGGCATACAGGACCGTGTCCACCTCATCGAGCTGGTCCGCAAAGGTAGTCTCGTTCGTCTCGCCGAGCGGCACGCCGTCGCCGAAGACGCGGTAGAACGCCACGTCCCCCGATGAGCTCGCGCCCCACGTGAGCACGTTCCGTAGGTAGTCCTTCGGCGTCGCGGTCAATGTCGGCGGCGGCTCGGGCGGGGTCGTATCGGGCGAGGTGAGCGTTGTCGCCGTCGCCACGTTCGAAAGGTCACCCATGTTCCCCTGCTCGTCTGCCGCCCTCACAGCGAAGGAGTAGTCTGTTGCCGCCTCGAGCCCGCTGACGACGAGACTCTCGGTCGAGCCGGAGGGTTGGGGCACAAGCGACTGGCTTACGCGCCACGCCTCGTCCCAGCTCGCCTCATCAATCGGCGACTTGGCGTAGCGGACCTCGTAGGACGCAGCGGTCCCCGTGCGCCCGTCGTCGCCCGGCGCCGTCCAGCCGAGCGTCACCGACTCGGCTCCCAGACTCGACGCCTCGAGGTCGCCGATACGCTTGGGCGGCGTCCCGTCGGTCTTGCCGTGCCAAGCAAGCGATTTGCGCTCCACGTAGTAGCCGCCGTTCGTGATGAGCGCCAAGGCGCCATCGGACAGCCGCTTGCGCCGGATATGGTGACGGTACTCCCAGACGTGATACGTCGAGCTCCAGACCTTCTCGATCCAGATCCACGCCAGCCACTCGCCGTGCGGCGAGAACGCCGGCGCGATCTCGTCCTGGCCCGTATAACCGCTCTGGTTCGTCAGGCTCGCGCCGGTCGAGTCAACCGTGTAGATCTCCTTCTTGTAGGTCCCCGAGCAGTAGGCATGAAACGCGATCATCGAGCCGTCGGGCGAGTAGGCGAGGCGGCGCTCGTCGAGCGAGTTGTCCGTCACGCGCGCCAGGCCGGTGCCGTCCGGGTTGACGCGGTAGACCTCGTCCTTGCCCGGTCGGTCGGTTACGAAAATCAAGTGGCTGCCGTCGGGCGCGAACTCGGGCCATCGGTCGTCGTAGCTGTCGTTGGTCACCGCCCGGTCGTTGCCGCCGTCGAGGTCAATGATGTGGACGTCCCGTTGCCCGGCCTCCTCATAGATGTAGGCGATCTCGCTGGTCGTGGGTGACACGGCAAGCCCCCGGTCGAACACGTTCTGCGCACGCAGCGTCACCACCTCCCGGCTCGACATGTCGAGGCGCCGGATCATGTCGTTGGCGATGAAGATCATGAAGCGCCCGTCGGCCGTCATGCGCGGCGCCGAACCGTTCTCGGGAATCGCGTTCTCGCCCTCGACGTAGAGCACCTCCTGCTCCAAGTCACCGCCGCTCGTGGCGTAGGTGCTCTCGATCATCCAGAGATTCAGGTGATAGAACTCGTCGCTCTTGCGGGAAAACGTGAGCACGTTGAAGGTCTGGACCGGCGTAGCAGCCACCTCGGCCGAGTTGCCGCTCTCATCCTCTCCATCGAGCGCGGTGATCACGTAGTAGTAGGGCCTGCCGTTCTCGAGGCCGGTGTCGAGGAACCAGAGGGTGGTCACCTCGTCAACTTCAGCGTAGCCGCTGCCGGCCTCGTCCGAACGATAGATCTTGTAGCTGATCGCGTCCGGAACCGCCTCCCAATAAAGCTCGACTTGCGCGTCGCCGGTCGTGGCGTACGGGTTGGCGGGCGGCTCGATCCCCAGGGCAACGCCCGCAAAAAGAAATGCAAAAGCGATCGAAAGAGACAATCCTACCCGAGACATACAATACCCCCAGAAACCGTAGGAAGAAACCCCACAAGCTCGAAGTCGTTTTGCGATTGCGTTCGTAGCACAGACTGCAACAAATCAAAAATATAATACCATAAATTCGCGATTTTGTCAAGAGCTGGACCTGCGCGGGTGGACTAGATGGGATGCACCGCTAACACGCAGTGATTGTGGGAGATACGGACGCCCGAACGCCTGATGCGGTTCGCCGTGATTCCTGCGGAACAGGATGGCGCCGCCGGCGCGCACCCAGCCGGGCGCCAGAATGCGCACCCGGTTAGTGATCAGCCAGACCGGCGTGACCGCCTCGACCAGCCCAAGCTCGCTGAGCTTGATCGTGCGCGGCGTGCCCTCGCCCCACCAAACCGCCCCAAAACCCCTTGCCACAATCCCTCCCCCATGCTACCCTCCCGCACTGAAGGCTTGAACCCTTGTCGCCACACCACCAGAAACCGCACCCGCAGCAACGACCACCGTTCACCGAAAAGGAGGTGCATAGCCTACGTCCGTGACCAAAGAGCCCTGCAAGGAGTAGTGTCTTGGCCTAGTAAACCGTCCGCGGCCGATAGGACGGCCCGGCGCTCTAAAGCATTCTCTGTCAACTTGGCCCCAGAAAGGTGAAGCCATGGGGAATCAGGGTGAGCGTAATCCAGGTGCAAGGTTCTATAAGGCTGACCTGCATATCCACACTCCGGCTTCCGGGTGTTGGGAAGGAAAGCGAGATAAAAACGTAATGGAGCGGATCTTCGGGAAGCTCGCCAGTGAGGGCATCGAAGTCGTGGCAATCACCGACCACAACTCCGCGGCGAGCATCGAGGAAGCTAGGAAGCTGGGCAAGAAGCATGGCATCCACGTGTTTCCGGGAGTTGAGGTGAGCACTAAGGAAGGCCATGCCACCGCTATATTTGATCCAGGGAAGACCGCCAAGGAGATAGAGGACTGGCTGGCAACAATGCGTTTTGTAGGGGGGAAACTCGGCGACAGCGCGGCGCTGGCACAGAACTCTGAAGAGCAGCAGCTGCCAATCACAAAGGTGTTCGCATCTATCGAGCGGGAAGGTGGGGTGGCGGTAGCTCCTCATCCATACAATGACAGCGGTTTCATGGACGTCATGAAGAAGAAGGGAGCTGCGCGGCAGGATGCCTATCATTCCCCTCACCTTAGGGCGCTTGAACTCGGGGGGAATCGGGAAAGGATCCTCACGCTTGCCTCCGGAGGAGTACACGGCTACGACAAGCGCTACGCGTGTCTGGACACTTCAGATGCCCACTCTGTCGACGAGATCGGAAGACGGTTCACTCATCTCAAAATGGGTCACATGGGGATCGGCGCACTGAAGCAGGTTCTCTACGACCCCGCCATGCGCATAAGATACTCGGATGACTGGCCCCCGCCCTTTCACGCGTGGATTGAAAGCTTAGAAGTCAGCCAGGGGTTCTTGGATGGCGTCGAGTTCCGATTCCATCCGGACATGAACTGCTTGGTCGGCGGCAAAGCAGTCGGCAAGTCCTTACTGATAGAGCTGCTTCGCTTCGCCCTCGATGTACCTTCCCCAATTGAGACGGTAGGCGAATCCTCTCAGAAGATGCTGTGGGCTCCCACTTGCCTGGGTGAGGAAGGAACAGTCACGGTTCATGTTCTGGCCGAGGATGAAGAACGGTACAGAATAGAGCGCACCGTCAGTGATCTAGACGAGGGTCCGGAGGTCTACTACGGCGACACACAGACAAGAGCTGCGGACTCAGTCCACGAAATCCTCAGAGCACAGATTTACAGCCAGAACGAGATAATCAAGCTTGGTGACGACCTTCCAGCTTTGCTTGATTGGCTAGATGGGTTTCTTGACCTAGACTCAGAGAACTCTGAGATAGAGGCCAAGAGAGCAGAGATCAGCGAAGTCCTTGAGCAGATCGACGAGCACGACGCGATTGCCGAAGAGCTGGGTGAGCTGAAGAAGAGGAAAGCGCAACTGGAAAACAAGCGGACACTGCTAGAGAATAAAGTCAAGGAACCGATCCTGAAGGCCTTCACTAGCTGGGAGCAGGAGAAGAGGGCGCTGAAAGAGATGCAACAAGGTTTGAGCAAGCTCCGTGACCATACAGTTGGGCCGCTTGAGGACTTGGATATCGAGGACTTTTTCCCACTTCCCGAAGACAGGACGCCAAACTCCAAGGAGATAGCCAGGCACAGGGAGCAGTTACTTGGACTTGAGAGCGATTTCGTCAAAGCTGCACACGATCTGGAGGAGGCAATCTCTGACAAGAAGAAGGGCTTTGATGCCTTTGTTTCATGGTGGCTGGGGAAGTTCAAGACCGCCAAAGAAACGTATGAGGGAGTGTTAGTATCGGCTGGTGTCAGGAATGCATCTGCCATCTCCTCGGAACTGAACAAGTCTGTTCAGGCTATCGAGAACCTGGACAGAAACCTGAAGAGGGCTCAGGCCGCCCGCCAAGCGCTGAAGGAACTCCAGAACCGTCTCACGCGGCAACTGGTGCCGCAGTACGTGGACTGCTTCCGGAGGATCTTCAAGAAACGTCTGGACAAGGCAACAGAGATTACGAAGTCACTGGATTCGTTCGTTAGGATCAGTGTTCTGCAGATGCACGATAGGGCCGCCTTCGCTGATGTCGTCGATGACATGGCGAGAGGGAGCGGTCTCCGAAGGGAGCAGCGGCAAGTGATCGTCGACAATCTGACGCCTGTGCAACTTGCCCAGATGATAATAGAGGTTGACGCAGAGAGTCTAGCTGAAAGAACCGATCTGAGCGAATCTGGCGCTAGGGCCTTCATTGACAGTGCTTGGGAGAAGACTGCCTCTGAAGATGAAGCATATTGGCCCTCCAAAATCTACGAGATCATGCTGACAGAACTCAAGGATGCCGTCCGAGTCGAGCTGAGAGTTGACAAAGACACGTACAAGCCGATGGATGAGTTGTCAGGAGGCTCGAAGTGTACGGCCATCCTTTCAGTTGCGCTTGTTCAGGGTGGCTGTCCGCTCATAGTCGATCAGCCCGAAGATGCATTGGATAATCCGTTCGTGTTCGAGCAGATAGTGAAACAGGTGCGCAGGACCAAGGCCAATAGGCAGTACATTTTCGCGACTCACAATCCGAATGTTGCGGTAGCTAGCGACGCCGATCTCATTTACTGTCTGAAGGCCACGGCGAACGAAGGCGACATCGATAAGCACGGTTCCATCGACGAAGTATCGACACGAGACAGGGTTGTGGCGAACTTGGAGGGCGGTCCGAATGCCTTTGCCCTCAGGAGCCAGAAATACGACATCGAGGTGACAGACCGCACCGCAGTCGTCCTTGAGACCGGATTCCCGGGTTCGAACTAGCCAACTAAAGGAACGAAAGTAGAATGGCGAATCAGCGGCCAACTGTATTGCCCAGACACCCGGTATAAGCCGTTGCCTCGCCGGTGCCAATCGTCGTGAGAGTCTCTGTGCTTATCCAGCCGTTCACGAATACAGGCATGCCGTTTAATCGGCACTTGCACGTGACAAACAGGAGAACCCAAATGAGCCGGAAGCAGTTCGCCATTGTTCTGTTGACCGTGGCCGTGTGCAGCCTGCTGGGCGGCGCGGTCACGAGCCGTGTCCTGTCCCCACGGCCGGCGAAGGTGACAACTCCCACGAGTATCCCGATAAGCAGCAACGCGGTCATCCCGAACGAAGCGAACGGACTCAGGCTGGTTGCCGCGGTCAAGTCACCTGACACCACGGTTGCCGAGCGTGTGTCCGTGACGGTCGTTTTCACGAATGTATCTACCGACCCGATAGTACTCATGAATCATTTCGATATGTGTGCGTGGGGACCCTATTTCGGCTTCAGACAGTATTCTCCGTCCCTTCCGAATGGCCATGTAGATCATTACTTTAAGAATTCCATTTCTTTCAACAGGGCCAGCAAACCATGGATTGAGATTGCCCCTGGACAGTCCTACGTTCTGACCTCACCGGTATCTTTTGGAAAGCCACACCTGCTTGAGATTGGAGAGCATACCTTCAGAGTGATTTACTTCGCTCATTTTGCTGCCACACTTTCGATGATCAAAGAGGGAGATGTGCCAAAGAACCTCTGGACAGGTCAGATAATGTCTGAACCACTAAAGGTAGTTGTTCGCAAGTAGGCCTAACAACTGCGTCGAGCGGACACGGCGAACCGCGCCGCTCACACAGAGCGTTGCTTGCTTGATGACAAACACGGCTTGCATTGAGGCATTGTTCTTTTGCAGAATCCAATTGTCGGCTTACATCGCTTCGCTTAAACCACAAACGGGAGAACTCAAATGAGCCGGAAGCAGTTCGCTATTGTTCTCTTGACCGTCGCCCTGTGCAGCCTGCTGGGCGGTGCGATCACGAGCCGCGTCCTGGCCCCGCGGCCAGCGTCAGCCATCATTGACATACCCACGAAGATCCCCGACGTCGTCAGGGCGCGCCAGTTCGTGGTCGTTGACGCCGACAATAAGACGCGCGCCACGCTGACCGACGGCGGCCTCCGCATCCTCGGCCCCAACAACGTCACGCGCGCCGTCGTGGGCGCGAACGGCCTCGAAGTGTACGACGCCAAGGGCAAGGTCCGCTTCAAGGCCCCGTAGCCCGCGCGTTGCTCGGCGGCTGAAGTCGGCCACAGATCACACAGATTCACACAGACTGGATGATGGCTCGATCAGTGCCTATCTGCGAAATCTGCGGCTGAGTTCTCCGCTCCGCGGCTGAAGTCGGCCACAGATCACACAGATTCACACAGACTCGGAGCTGGCTCGATCAGTGCCTATCTGCGAAATCTGCGGCTGAGTTCTCCCTCTCCGCGTCCTCCGTGCCCTCCGTGGTGAATGCCCCGCGCCCGCAAGACAGCCGTGGGAAGGACGGATCGGCGGGCCGAGGGCGACCCGCCCTACAACCGCTCGACAAGCTCGCGGCTAGGCGCTGACGCGTCGGTCATGCCTCCTGCTGTAGGGCGGGTCGCCGCGCGCGCGGAACGTGCGACGCACGGCGCTCCGAAACAGCGGATAAGCCAAGTATCTCGCGCGAGCGGACGCCGCAAACCGCAGGTTTTCGCCCCCCGGGCCGGGGTCCCGGCCCGCCGCTCCGTGTTCTCCGTGTCCTCCGTGGTGGTTGCCGCCTCGCATCCTGTATACTGTGACCATGCAATTCGATAAAACGAAGCTCGCCGAAGCGACCGGCGTCGTCCGCGATCAACTCTGCGTGTCCGCCGACATCGGCGTCATCCTCGGATCGGGCCTCGGCGCGTTCGCCGACCGGCTCGACGACGCCCGCTCGCTCCCCTACCCCGAGATTCCCCACTTCCCGCTGCGCCGCGTGCCCGGCCACGCGGGGCACCTCGTCACGGGCACCTTGAGCGGCAAGCGCCTGATCGTCCAGCAGGGTCGCGCCCACGTCTATGAAGGCTACAGCTTCGAGCAGATCCTCCTGCCGCTGCGCGTGATGCACGAGCTCGGCGTCAGAACGCTCATCGTCACGAACGCGGCCGGTGCCGTGAATGCCGACTTCAGGCCCGGCGACCTCATGCTGATTACCGATCACATCAACATGATGGGCACGAACCCGCTTATCGGCCCGAATGATGACGCCCTCGTCCGACGAGGCCTGGGCCCACGCTTCCCCGACATGTCCGGTGCGTACGATCCCGGCCTCCGCGACGACGCCCTCGCCGCCGCGCATGACATCGGCATCGAGCTGAGGCAGGGCGTGTACCTCGCCGTGACCGGCCCGAGCTACGAAACCCCCGCCGAGGTTCGCGCTTTCCGCGCGCTCGGTGCCGACGCCGTCGGCATGTCCACCGTGCCCGAGGTCATCTACGCCCGCTATCTCGGCCTGCGCGTCCTCGGCCTCTCCGTCATCGCTAACCCCGCCGTGGGTCTGACCCACGAGCCCCTCTCCCACGACGAGGTTGTCCGCACCGTCGCCGCGCAGGGCGAGCACGTTGCGGCCCTGCTCGGCGCCGTAGTAGGCATGCTCTGAAGCGATTCGTCTCGCAGATGTCTCGCGGGTGGTGTAGGATAAGCTTTGGGAAGAGTGAAGCGTGTGGCGACCTGGAGCACTGGACTAGGAGACAGGCGTGAGCATCCCCAAGATCCTCTCGACCCTCGCCCTCATTCTGGTCATTGCTGCCGCGCAGGGGTGCGGCACCGGCACCGACGACAGCCCCGCACCGGCGCCGTCGTCGGACGTATCGTTGCCGTTGCCTTCGTTGACAAAGCCTGAGTACGCTCCGATACTGAAGGAGTGGGAGAAGCTGGCTGAACAAGGTGGGTGCCTGACAGGATGTCAGGACTGGAGCACAAGCGGACCCAACGAGGGTTCTGTGCTGCGCTCGGACGCCTGGCGCACTTTCCTCGACGAGACACCTCCGGGATTCGCCCTGGCGCTGCTCGAACTGCTGCCCTCCGAGGAAGACACGGCCATCCATGTATGCCCGCATGCCAAAGCGACGAAGGGCGAACTCGCCGTCTACACGGCCCAGCACCTTCTCCGGGCCAACTGGGTGGACTATGACGGAGGCAACGCCGTAATCGTCGCGGCCGCGAAGGACAAGAGGAACCGTCAAGCCGCCTTGCGGCGTGTCCTGCGAGATGAGGAGACGCGCACAGAGCTTAGGCGCTACTTCGCCCGGATGTCGCTCAGATCGCCCTGAGGACACGGACCGCCGTTTCAAGCAGGCCGGTTATCGTCAGAGTTCCATTCCGCGTCGATCTGTGTCAATCTGTGGTGAATCATCCTCAGGAGGAAGTATGCCGGCGAAGATCATTGTGGCGCTCGATGTGGACACGCTCGACGAGGCCGTGCGTCTGGTCGATGCGACGAAGGCGGGGGCCGACGCGTACAAGGTGGGCAGCCAACTCTATGCGCGGCGCGGGCCCGAGGCGGTCAAGCAGCTCCAGGAGCACGGCGGCAGGCTGTTCCTCGACCTGAAGCTACACGACATCCCCAACACCGTCGAGCAGGCGGCCAAGGCGATCGCGCAGATGGGCGTGGCGATGTTCACCATCCACGTCTCGGGTGGCTGGGACATGATGCGCGCGGCCGTGCGCGGCGCCCACGTCGGCGCCGAGGACGCCGGGATCGAGGACCCGATCACGCTCGGCGTGACGCTGCTAACCTCCCTCGACGAGAAGACGCTCCACGACGACCTCGGCTGCACGCGGCCGCTCGTCGAGCAGGTCCAGCACATGGCGCAGATGGCGGCCGAGGCCGGGTGCGCGGGCGTCGTCGCATCACCGCAGGAGCTGGCCCCCGTCCGCGAGGCCGTCGGTGACGACGTGCTTATCGTCACACCCGGCGTCCGGCCCGAATGGGCACAGAAGCACGACCAGAAGCGCACCATGACGCCCCGCGAGGCGAGCGACGCCGGCGCCGACTACCTGGTGATCGGCCGCCCGATCACGGCGCACGAAGACCCAAGCGAGGCCCTCCGCCTCATCCGCGAGGAACTGGCATAGGTCGTGACCGCCGAAACCTTGCCTTGCGGCGCGCCGTCAAAGCGGTAGAATCGGCCCGAGAGGTGATGCCCACCGATGAAGTGCGTGTCCATAGTCTCCTGTCTCTTTCTCGCTGCGCTCGCGTCCGCCGGCGCGCCGGCGAGCGAGTGGGACGACTACCTCACGAGCAAATTCCAGAACTTCGTGTGGGACGACGCGGTGCGCGCCGGCTACGAGGCGTACGCGAAAAAAGACTACACGGCCGCGTCCGAGGCGCTCATCAAGGCCATCAACAAAGGGTGCAAGGACCCGGTGGTCGTGTTCCGCGCAGGCTACTCGCTGCGGGCGGCCGGCGAGCCGGACAAGGCGGCCGGCTACTTCAAGGCGGCGGCGGAGCAGTTCGCCACGGCCAGGTCCACCCACCGCTACCGGGCCGAGGCGCACTTCTACCTCGCCGAGTTCTACCTCAAACACAGCAAGCACGACGAAGCGGAATGGGAACTCGAGCACGCCGTTGAACTGCGCAAGGACGTTGCCGAGGCCTACCTCCTTTACGGCGACCTCTTCGTCGCGCGGGGCAAGTACCACTTCGCCGCCGAGCAATACCGGCGCGCCCACGAGAAGGACCCCGAGAGCGTCAAGCCGCTCCTCAATCTGGCCATCGCCTTCTTTCGGGATGGCAAGCTCAAGCAGGCGAAGGCGGCCATCGGGAAGGCGCGCGCCCTCGAGCCCGAAAGCGACAGGATCGGCCTCATGGCGGCGACGATCGCTGTCGCCCAAGAAGACCTCAAGGCGGCGGGCGAGGAGTATGCGACGATCCTCGAGCGGAACCCCGAGTCAATAGACGCCCTGCTCGGCCTCGGTTACGTCGCCTGGCGCCGGGGCAAGTTCGACGAAGCGGCCAGGCATTACGCCGCGATCCTCGAGCTCGAACCGGAGCACGTTGGCGCGATCTACGGACTCGGCATCACCGAAGCGAAGCTGGGGGAGGTCGAAAAAGCCATCGAGCACCTCCGCACGGTCATCGCGCGCCGGCCAAACCACAAGAACGCGCACTACAACCTCGGGGCGCTCTACCAGAACAAGGGCGACTACGAGGCAGCGATCAAGCAGTACGCGCACGTCATGCAGCTCGACCCCGCCGACCGCACACCGTCGTATAACCTCGGCATCATCTTCATCCGGCTCAAGCGATACGCCGAGGCACAGGAGTACCTCGAACAGGCCGTCGAAGCATTCGGCAAGAACTCGCGCTGGGGCCGCGCCGCGCAGAGGCTGCTCGACCTCGTCATCCAGATCCAGCAGGACCGCACGCTCGAGATCGAGAAGGAGCTCGAGGACCTCGGGCAGCCCGGAACGGAAGGCACCAACTAGTGTAGTGTTTCACGCAGTTGATTGATTATCCAAGACCGCTTTGGCTCG
>CBDUSE010000071.1:0-15164 GCA_965369835.1 uncultured bacterium | reverse complement strand
TCCTTCACCCATCCTGCACCAGCCGCGCTTCGAAGCCTCAACCTGCATAAAGGTGATTAAGTGAACGGTATTGAGGCTAACGGTCGAGTCTGTGTCCGATTTCCGCCATGAAGGCGCGCAGCTCGCTGACGAGCCATTTCTTCTCGCTGCCGCTGAGGAACGAGCCGATGCTGTAGGTTTTCGCGCCCGCAGCAATCCCGACGGCCATGACCGGCCGGTTGTTCGACCTGTACGCCTCGGTGAGCCTGATCGCGCCGATCTCGTCGGTCAGGCCGCGGCGTGTCCAGCCCTTGCCGAAAAGCGTCTTGCTGATGATGAACTGCTGCTGGTCAATATAGACGCCGGTGATGCCGAACCGCATGAAGAGGCCGATCAAGAGCATCCCAAGCCCGACGAGCCAGAACGGGATCATGAATAGGATCGGGAAGCCCTCCCCGGACGAGAGAGCACCCACGGTGATGGCGCTGGTGATCGCAAGCCAAAAAATGGCGAAAAACAAGAAGAAACCGCCGCCTCGGCCGGGAACGTAAAGCGCGATCTGGCCGGGTCGGCTGCGGTCAACCACGACGCGCGTGTTGGCGGGCTTCTCGACGCGCGGCTCGGAGAATCGGCTCTTGCCGAGCGATATTTTCGAGACGTGGCCACAGGTGAAACACCTCGCGGTTCCCGCGTCGAAGTCTAT
Source organism: uncultured bacterium (assembly GCA_965369835.1). Taxonomy (GTDB): domain Bacteria; phylum Auribacterota; class JABMQX01; order JAFGEW01; family JAFGEW01; genus CBDUSE01. The sequence continues at coordinate 14,482 of CBDUSE010000071.1, read as the reverse complement.
CGCGCTTTCTGCCAGCTCGACCCCGCAACTCGGGCAGTTCATCCGTCTTCCCTCGCTCGTTCCGACAGATTGAAGTCGGTGGCAAAGGAGGCCCTCCTTCGCCAAGGCTTCCTCCTCCGCTACACCAGGTCTCGAGACACAGCCTCGGCACGGGCACTCCATGGGAGCGGCTCCGAGCAGCCGAAGAACTGCGGCAGGTAGTCCTGGTTGGCTTCGAGGAGTTCTTCAAATATGCGGGTGCCGGCTTCAAGGTCGCGGATGAGCGGATCGAGCAGGAACGCCTGGAGCGCGAGCCCGTAGTCGCCGTTGAGCGCGGCCTCGACCGTCATCTCCTGGATGCGGATGTGATGCTCGAGAACGGCCTGGATCGCGGGCGGGACTTCGCCGACGTGTTCCGGCGTGACGGCGCCGTCCTTGACCGTGGCGCGGGTCTCGACAATTGCCTCCCGCGGCAGGTTTGTTATCTGCCCGGTGTTTGGCAGGTTCATCACGTCGGTGCATTCGTCGCCGTTGGCCAGGGCCGCAATGAGGCGCGCCACCAGCTCCTCGGACGGCTCAAGGTCTATTGTCTCCCCGCCGGTCGCGAGCCGCGCCGCGCGCTCGAAGGCCCGTCGCATCAATGCGCGCCGGTGCGAAATATGTGTGAGCTCGACGCCATACTTCCTCCCCCACCCCGCTTCCTCAGTCAGGAAGTGGGGGAAGAACTCGGCGATGTGGCGGTCGCCCGCGGCCGGGAGCGCGCCGAACACCTTGGACAGCTTGAACTTGAGGGCCGCGCGGTCCTGGAACGGAAAGAGAGGACTCGCCGGAGAGACGGTCTTTCGCTGGAACCCGGGGTGCTCGCGGATGAACTCGCGCAGCCGGGGGAAGGCGTCCTCGCCGTCGAGCCGAAGCTCGAGGAGGAAGATGAGGTGGTTGACACCGGCCACGCGCCACTCGAAGCGGTCGTTATTCTCGACGCCGAAGATCTCGCGCAGGAGCCCCAAGCAGCCGTAGATCTCGTGGCAGAGGCCGATCACGCGGATCCCGGTGGTTTTGGTGACGCATCGGCAGAGCGTTGACAAAGGGTTCGTGTAGTTGAGGAGCCACGCACCGGGGCAGAGGGCCTCCATGTCGCGCGCGATCTGGGTGACGACGGGGATGTTGCGCAGCGCGCGCGAGATGCCGCCGGGGCCGACCGTGTCGCCCACCGACTGGAAAACGCCATACTTGGCGGGAATCTCGAGGTCGCAGCGCATCGTGTCGAGCCCGCCGGTCGAGATCGTCAGGATCACGTAGTCGGCGCCGTCGAGTGCGGCGCGCTGGTCGGTCGTGGCCTCGACGGTGCATCCGGTGCCCGCCTGCTCGAGGATTCGCCGCGCCATCGGCAGGGTGTAGTCGAGGTGCTTCGGCTCGATATCCTCGAGCACGATGTGGCTGCCGGCCAGGCCGTCTGTGACCGCGAGGTCGCGGACGATTGTGGGCATCCACTGCACGCTGCCCCCGCCGATAATGGCGATCTTCAGCATGGCGCCTCTTGACGTTCTCCGGTTGTCACCTGCTCTGTCCCATTTCCGACCCAATTGCAAGTAGGATGCCAACTCAGCGCCGGAAGGCAAGGCCTGACGTTTCAGCACATCCGTGTTATCCTATAGAAGGTATCGAGGACCGCGCAATGACACTGCCGCAGCTTTTCAAATTCCTGACTTTTGTGATGGTGCTCCTCGGCACGATCTCGGTTCTGGTGTTCGGCCATTACGCCGCCTCGCCGGGCACGGGGATGCTGGTGCTGGTGGCACTGTTTGTGGGGCTCTTCTTCTGGGAGTCAAAAGCGCACACTCCCGTCTGGGCGTTCGCGTGGAAGGTTGCTGCGGTCGTCTTCGTCCTTTATGTGATTGGCGACATCATCGCCGAGCCGATCGCTGCGATACAGGCGCGGGTTATCAAGCACGCCACGAACCTGAGCATCTTTCTGCATCTGTTCAAGATCTACAATCACAAGACGGCACGCGACTACAAGCAGATGTACCTCATCAGCTTCTTCCAGTTCGTCTCGTGCACGACGCTGACGACGAGCTTCGGGTTCTTCTTCCTCTTCGCGCTCTACGTGGTGGTGGCGCTCTGGACGCTGAGCCTCTTCCACATCCGCAGCCAGATCGAACGACACGAGGCGTACAGCTTGCTCCCACGCGCCTCCCAGCCCAGCGGCTCGGAGCTGTTCGGCAAAGCGCTCGGCTCCTTGCCCACGCTGGGCGTGCGCTCGATCCTCGGGCCCGGCTACTTCGCTGCGACATTCGCGCTGGCGCTGGCGATCCTGCTGACCGCCCTGGGAATGTTCTTCCTGTTTCCGCGAAAGAGCGTGGCTGGCCTTGGACGGTTCCCGCTTCCTCGGTCAGTAACCGGCCTGAGCGGCGAGGTTGATCTCGACCGGTACGGCCGAATCTCCGAGGACCGCGAGATCGTGATGGAGGTGACACTGCCGTACGTGCCGGACGTACCGGAAAAGGTCCTCTGGCGGGCAGGCGCACTGGCGTACTTCGATGGCCAGGTCTGGCAGAAGACCCCGCCGGGTGTGTTCGAGCGCGATTTCCCGCGGCCCGTCCGGATAGGCCACCCTCAATCCTTGTCTCACACGCCTGATTGCGCACCGCGGCGTTATCGAGGCCTGCAAAAGGAGGGAATCAGATCCCGGGCCGAGCTCTGGGAACAACGCATTTCCGTCCAGCCCGGCCGCGCGATGTTTCTCATCTCGGCGACGAGCCCGCCCGTGCTGATCGAATCGAACGCGCCGTTTACCGAGGACCAAATGGCGACGTTCCGTTTTGTGGGGCCGCCCGCCAACCCGGTCTCCTACACGGTGTTCAGCGAGTTCGCCCCGCCATCCGAGCATGTGCTCCGGAAGGCGGGCTTCGTCACGGAACGCGAGGATCCCGAGGGGGATGTGCGGCAGCTCTACTTGGCGAGCGTGCCGCTTTCAGTCGGGTCGGTTACCGTGCTCAAGGACGAGATCAAGGTTGACGACTACTCAACCCCGTACGAGAAGATCAAGGCGATCAAGGAGTACCTGGAGAACAACTATATCTACACGCTCGACATCGAGCGCCCAGCCGAGGACGTGGACGCGATCGAGAATTTTATAGTGAATGCAAAGCGCGGCCACTGCGAGTACTTCGCTTCGGCAATGGCCCTGATGCTGAAGGAATGCGGGATCCCTGCGCGGCTCACCTACGGCTACATGACGACCCGGGAGAGCTGGAACAGATTTTTCGGCGGCTCGTTTGTGATCCGGCGGCGGGACGCGCACGCCTGGGTCGAGGCGGCGCTCGCGATTGACGGAAGGATGCAATGGGTTCCATTCGACCCCTCGCCGAGGCGGGCGGCTGCGATGACGCCGGCCTCGTTGCTCGGTAGGTTCTTTCACGGGGTATCTAAGCTCTTCGAGGCGCTCAGGACGCGCTGGCACGAGTCGGTCGTGGCCTTCGACCGCCGTTGCCAGAACCGCATCGCCGAGAGGCTGGAGACGATGCTGGCCGAGATGCACCGCAGCGCGCTCGCGAACCTTCGGGCCGCAGGGCGATGGGTCAAATCGGTATGGGCATGGCTCACACGCACGCGCTTGACGTCTGTTCTGACGCCGCTTGCGTTGGTGTGCTTCGTCTTTGCGTGGGCGCTCCTGTTTCAGCGCCGGATTCGTCGTCGGGTCCGATTCCGCCGGGCCTACGTCGAGAACCGACCCGAGCGGCAGGTGCATTCGGTGCGGTTCTACGAGCGGATGCTCCGGCTGCTGCTTCAGCGCGACATCGTCAAGCCGGCCGAACAGACGCCGCGCGAATTCGCGTCGGAGTTTGCCCATACGTTCAACGCTCGCCCCGAGCTGCTCCCTGCCGTCGGAGGGCTTACAGATCTCTACTACGCCGTCCGATTCGGCCACGCCCAGCTCACGGGCACCCAGATCCGCTGGGTACACGAAGCGCTTGGAACGCTCCGGCGCAGCCTTGGCTCGCGCATGGAGACCGGACCGAAAGCGCTTGACACACCGGCCGACTCGGAGTAAACACGCGCCGACCAAGAGAGGAGGAGATACCCAACTGCAAATGACGGAAACAGAGAACGCCCGCCGCACCCCTTTCTATAACACACACCTTTCACTCGGCGCCCGCATGATCGAGTTTTTCGGCTGGGAGATGCCGGTGCAGTACAGCAGCATCCTCGCGGAGCATCGGTGCGTGCGCGAAAACGTCGGTATCTTCGACCTCTCGCACATGGGCGAGTTCGAGGTGCGAGGCCCTGGCGCGCGAGACTACCTGCAACGGCTCGTTACGAACAACGTGGACCGCGCCCGCGACGGCAAGGCGCTCTACGCGGCGCTCTGCAACGAACGCGGCGGCGTGATTGACGACCTGCTCGTGTACCGGCGTGCCTCGGACGACTTCCTCGTCGTCGTGAACGCCTCGAACATCGAGAAGGACTTTACGTGGTTCGACAAGCACCTCACCGACGGCGTCGAGCTTGTGAACAGGAGCTACGACATTGCGCTCATCGCCGTGCAAGGGCCGAAGGCGCGCGAAGTCGTCGCTCCGCTCGTCACGAAACCGACCGACGACCTGTATTACTACGAGTTCCGCGCCGACCGGATCGCCGGCCGCCCGGTGACGCTCGCACGCACAGGCTACACGGGCGAGGACGGGTTCGAGGTGTACGTCGAGAATACCCACGCCCAGGCCGTCTGGGACGCGCTGTGGAAAACGGGCGAGCCGCTTGGGATGCTGCCGATCGGCCTCGGGGCGCGCGACACGCTGCGGCTCGAGATGGGCTACGCGCTCTACGGCCACGAGCTGACAGAGGCAACCAACCCGATCGAGGCGGGTATCGGCTGGGTCGTCTCAGCCAAAAAGGCGTTTATCGGGAGCGACGTCGTTCTGCCCCTCAAGAAGAGCGGCGCACCGAGAACGCTCCATGGCCTCAAGCTCGACGGCAAGGGCGTGCCGCGGCAGCACTGCCCGGTCAAGGCCGACGGCAAGCCCGTCGGCGAGGTCACAAGCGGCACGGTCTCGCCAAGCCTGAGCGAGCCGATCGCGCTCGCGCTCATCGAGGTCGAGGCGCTCGAGAAACCGCTGAGCATCGAGATTCGCGGACGGGACGTGGCGGCGTCGCTGGCGGACGTCCCGTTCGTGCCGAGCAACGTCTATCGCAGGCCCAAGGCGGCCTGAGCGCTAGGCCGGGGGCCTGAGCAACCTGACTCAACGCGCTACCGCAGGAGAGGGATGGAGTGATGGAATTTCCGGAGGACCTGAGGTATACGAAGTCCCACGAGTGGGTTCGCGTCAGCGGCAGCTCGGCCGTCTGCGGCATCACCGACTACGCGCAGCACGAGCTGTCGGATGTTGTTTACGTCGAGCTGCCCGAGATCGGCGCCGAGGTCACGGCGGGCGAACAGTGCGCCGTGGTCGAGTCGGTCAAGATCGCGGCCGACATCTACGCCCCGCTCTCCGGCAAGGTCACGAAGGTCAACACGGAGCTGGACGGCGCGCCGGAGACGGTCAACACCGACCCGTTCGGGGCAGGATGGTTTTTCGAGATCGAGATGAGCGCCCCGGCCGAAGCCGACGGTCTGATGAGCGCCGACGAGTACAAGGCCTACACGGAGGCTGAGAAACACTAAGGTGGATTTCGTCCCGCACACCGAGGAAGACTTCAAGACGATGCTTGACGCGATCGGCGTCGAGTCGTTTGAAGAGCTCCTGGTCCACATTCCGAAGGAGCTCAGGCGATTCGAGCTGCGCCTGCCGGCGGGGATGCCGGAACAGGCCTTGCGCCAGGCGCTGCTCGGGCTCTCGCGGCGCAACGCCAACGTGACGACGCACCTGTCGTTCCTCGGCGGCGGCGCCTACGACCACTTCATCCCGAGCGTGGTGAATGCGCTCGCTGCGCGCCCGGAGTTCGTCACCTCGTACACGCCGTACCAGGCCGAGGCGAGCCAGGGCAACCTGCAGGCGATGTTCGAGTACCAGACGGCGATGTGCGAGCTGACCGGCATGGCGATCTCGAACTCGTCGCTCTACGACGGCGGCTCGGCAGTGGCCGAGGGCGCGATCGCCGCGATCAACGTCAAGCGCAATCGCCACAAGATTGTCACATCCGCGAGCGTGCACCCGGACTATCGCACGGTGCTCGGGTCCTACATGCACGGGCTCGGCATCGAGATCATCGAGGTGCCGGTCACCGAAAACGGCCTGACGGATTTCGCCGCGCTCAAGGAGGCAGTGGACGACGCGACCGCGGCCGTGATTATACAGTCGCCGAACTTCTTCGGCTGCATCGAGGCGATGGCAGACGCGGCAGACATTGCGCACGTAAAGGACGCCCTGTTCGTGGCGGTCGTGAACCCGATCTCGCTGGGCGTGCTCGCGCCGCCCGGTGAGTACGGCGCGGACATCGCCGTCGGCGAAGGCCAGCCGCTCGGCATCCCACTGGCGTACGGCGGCCCGTACCTTGGCTTCTTTACCTGCACGGAAAAGGTGATGCGCAAGGTCCCGGGGCGCCTCGTCGGCATGACGAAAGACCGCCACGGTAAGCGCGGCTTCGTTCTGACGCTCCAGGCACGCGAGCAGCACATCCGGCGCGACAAGGCGACCTCGAACATCTGCACCAACCAGGCACTGATGGCCCTGCGCGCGCTCATCTACCTGTGCGCGCTCGGCCGCGAGGGTGTGCGCGAAGTCGGCGAGCTCAACCTGCGCTACAGCCACTACGCGGCGGAGAAGATCGCGGCCGTGCCGGGTTTCAAGCTGTGTTTCGACACGCCGTTTTTCAACGAGTTCGTCGTGAAATGCCACGCTGAACCGGCGGAGGTAAACTGCGAACTCTGGCAGGAGACCGGCATCATCGGCGGGCTCGAGCTGGGCCGATGGTATCCCCAGTTCAAGGACTGCCTCATGCTGTGCGTGACCGAAACGAAGTCGAAGGAAGACATTGACGCGCTGGCGTCGGCGCTGGAGAGCCTCCCATGCAGAGTCGGCTAATCTTCGAGCAAGGACGCCGCGGCCGGCGCGCAACTCGGCTGCCCGACTGCACGGTCGGCGACGCCCCGGCCTCCTCGTACATACCGGGAGAGTACCTGCGCTCGACGCCGCCGGACCTGCCCGAGGTGTCCGAGATCGAGATAGTGCGGCATTACACCAACCTGGCGCGGAAGAACTTCTCGGTGGATACGCACTTCTACCCGCTCGGTTCGTGCACGATGAAATACAACCCGAAGGTGAACGAGTTCATCGCCGGCCTGCCCGGGTTCCTCGCGGTGCATCCGTGGCAGCCCGACGAGACGGTGCAGGGCCTGCTCGAGCTGCTGTGGAAGATGGAGCAGGCGCTCAAAGAAATCACCGGGATGGATCGCTTCACGTTCCAGCCCGCGGCCGGCGCGCACGGCGAGCTGACCGGCCTGATGCTCGTCCGCGCCTACGACGACAAGAAGGGAAACAAGAAGTCGAAGGTGATCGTGCCCGACTCGTCGCACGGCACGAACCCGGCGACCGCCACGATCAGCGGTTACGAGTGCGTCAGCGTCAAGTCGAACGAGCACGGCGAGGTGGACATTGACGCGCTCGCCGAGGCGATGGACGACGAGGTCGCCGCGATCATGATGACCAACCCGAACACGCTCGGGCTGTTCGAGAGCCGCATCCTCGATATCCGCGACCTTGCCGCGAAGCACGGCGCGCTGCTGTACTATGACGGCGCGAACCTCAACGCGTTCCTTGGCATGGCGCGACCCGGCGACATGGGCTTCGACATCGTCCACCTCAACCTGCACAAGACGTTCTCGACGCCCCACGGCGGCGGGGGGCCCGGCTCCGGTCCCGTCGGGGTCAACGAACGCGTTGCGCCGTTCCTGCCGGTGCCGCTCGTCGAGAAAAAGGGCGACCGCTACATGCTCGATTACGACCGCCCGGACTCGATCGGCATGATCCGCAGCTTCTACGGCAACACCGGCGTCGTGGTGCAGGCGTACACCTACATCAAGGCGCTCGGCGCCGAGGGCCTCAAACGCGTCGGCAAGGCCGCCGTTGTCAACGCTAACTACCTGCGCAAACGGCTCGAAAAGGTCCTCACGATCCCCCACCCCGGCCCGTGCATGCACGAGTTCGTCGCCAGCGCCGACAAGCAGAAGGCCAGGGGCGTCTCGGCGATGGACATCGCCAAGGCGCTGCTCGACGAGGGATTCCACGCCCCGACGATTTACTTCCCGCTCATTGTGCCCGAGGCGCTCATGGTCGAGCCGACCGAGACGGAGACGCAAGAGACGCTCGACGCCTTCGCCGACGCGATCGAGAAGATCGACCGCCTCATCGAGGAGAAGGGACCCGAGTGGTTTGCCGAGGCACCGCGCACGACGCCGGTGACCCGCCTTGACGAGGTGACCGCCGCCCGCAAGCCCGTCCTCCGCTGGCAAAAGGGCCAATAGGCGCCGTAAGCGTCAGCCTACGGAGACGAGACGCCTGCACAGACACGCCGCGGCACCCCATCCCCCAAGGCGCAGCCCAAACGGCCTTCCCCGACACGCCGTTACACCCCGCCTACCTGCTCGACACCACGCGCAAGGCTTCTCCTGTCTCCTTTCACCTTTCTACTCTCTCTCCGGCCTGACCCGCCGCGCCTCACGCGACTCCGGTCGCGCCGGCAACACCTGCTTCCTCAGATAAGGTGTCCCGGGATTCCAGGATTGCGGGATTCTACTTCTTCCAGTACTTCGGCTTCTCGACGACGAGCTTGCCGCCATTGACGGACCAGCGGAACGCCTCGGCAACGACCTTGTTGAGCAAGCGTGTTTTGACTCGGGCCAGCTTCTCCAGCTTGGCTCGGTGCGTCGCCATCTCCTCGTCAATGGCGGGGTTGTCAGTATCCGGCCCTGCGGTGGGGTTGAGGTGATGATAGTCGTTTCTCCCCTCCCATATCTTCAGAAGGCACTTCCTCACCTTGCGCGTAATCAGCCCTCTCGCGTGGAGCTTGTTGACCCTCGCCTCGAACTCCCCTTCGCCCGAGCACTGGTTGGCCTTCCAGATGAACCGCACAATGGCCTCGGCGATGGCCTGGGCGAGGGCGATGCAGCCGCAGTAGTGCCCGTCTCGGAAAAGCTTCCCGCACTCATCAAGCGGGAGGGTGAAGTGCTGGTACGGGATGATTCCGGGCACGTGGACGCGCAGGTACCGATCCACGCGGTCCGACAGGGTCGCCTCGAACTCCTGCCTCAGGGCTTCCTCGAGCTCCTTCCGGCGGATGGCCTCCCTTATCTCGTCGCTTTCCATCGGCGACACTCTCAAAGGGTGCGGGTCGCTATTCCCGCGTCGTGACAAACGCATCGGGCCAGCCGCCGTGGGCGTCGATGACCTGGTCGATCTCGGCCATCAGGCGGATGGTCTGGTTCAGGGCGACGACGATCTTCTGGTAGTGGGCGACGTCGTCTTTGCAGAGCGTGCGGCCCTTCCGGTCCTTAAGCCACTTGTGGCAGACCTGGTAGCCGCCAATGTGGAAGTTCCACACGGCCTCGGGCACTCCGCGAAAGCCCATGGTGCCAGGCTTGGCGGGCTGGCCCTTCTTCGGCGCGGCGGCATCGAGCCACACGGTTTCGTCCGACCAGCCGACCCGCCCGACCTCGGGGTTCTTCGGGCCGTTGTAGGTAGTGATGAAGTCGTCGAGCTTGGGCGACTCCATCAGGTGCAGGGCGACGAGCTCGCCGCCGAGGCGGCTGAGTGCGCGGAACAGATCCTCGCTCATGACGGGCGGAATCCCAGGGTAGTTGTCCCGCAACGCCGCGCCATAGCGATCCCGATAGCCCGGCGAATGGAGTACTGCGTACACGTACTGGAGCGCTATCTCGGGGGCAGTACACGCCGCTGCTCCGAGGAGCTCGACTCGGATGTTTGAATGCCGATCACGCAGCAGCCCCATGGAAGCTTGGTAGAGCGGGAACATCTGTGTCGCGCGATCGTGTGAACACGCTTTCTTCTCCGCCGGGTCTCTAGAGATCAAGGCGTGCGAGAAGCTGTCGCTGGTCTTCACGCGCGGTGTCAGCAAGACTAGATTGCTTTGGGCAAAGATCGACTCACAGACGGGCCTTGAGGGGGTGTCAAGAAGGGAGCAGGAGTAGTAAACGTAACGGCGGTCAAACGGACGGTAGAGGATCGTTCGAACCTGCGCCGGCTTGTCCTTCGTCGAGCGAATCGACACCTTGCATGCTTCCACATCCCACTTCGACTTGACTGATTATCCGAGCTCAGTCTCGAGAGTGCGATCGCCCGAGCGACTCGATGCGAACCTGTCGATCTTCTTCAGGAGAGGAAGCTTCTGGAAATCAATCGCGAGGTTGTCCCGGGAGGTGATAACGGCTCCACTATTGAAAGGCATCAGCACGTCTAGAGGCACCCAAGAGGTCAGTTCTTCCTCGGCCGAATCAGTTGTACGGGAGAACCGGTACAATGGCGGCACAACCGGAACCGTCGCCCCTAGGTCTCTAACCTCCGCCTTGGCAAGGAAGCCGTACTTGTCGGCTCGTGACCCGGCCAGCCGAAAGAAGCGAACGGATCCGAGGGGGGGGAGGCTTGAGCGACGGATACCAATGCCGATGCTTACGCCCTGCTCAATATCAAAGACGTTCTCGTCAGTTGCCTTCCCAGGCCCACGCTCGGAGACTTGACCTCCCAAGTCTGTGAAGTGAGCTGCTGAGAAGGTCCTGCTAAGGTGAAACCGCATTCCCCGGAGGGTCGGCGACGCTAGATACCGCGAATTTGTGATGAAAGCACCGATCCCCTCGCTCGACTCGTGAAGAAACCTCGTGAGTAGTCCCCAGAATTTCACGTAGTCATCCTGAAGGTTCAGCTCGAGTGCGAGTGCTCCCTTTTCCACCACACGCTCACCGTCGACATATCGAAACGGTTCCACGAGGGCTACGGCATCGGGGTTGAGATTGGCAGACATCTTGGAATACGGCGGATTCCCGATCACCACCGTGAACCGCTGCTTTCGCTTGATCTCGTTGACCGCCTGCGCTTCCGTCGCGAGGGTGCTGAACATGTCTCCGAGCCGCTGGTCCGCCAGGGGCGTCGGCGGTTCGAGGCTGTTGGTAAGGTAGATGTGGAGGCGGTCGGCTTCCCGGAACTGGTAGCCGGTCTCGCCGAGCTTAAGGGCGAGCTTGAGGTGGGCGATGGCGTAGGGGGCCATCATCAGCTCATAGCCGTAGAGGCGCGTGAGGAGATGCCGGGGCACGTAGTCGCGCCAGCGCTTGACGATTTCGGCGTCGGTCCAACTCTTCTTCCCAAGCTCTCGGCACCACTTGTCCTTGGCCGTGCGCTCGATGACCTCGATGCACTCGAAGAGGAACGTGCCGGTGCCGGCGGCCGGATCGAGGATACAGACGAAGGCATCCGTGGGCTTCGTCCCCTTGGGGATGGTCAGGTCGGGAAAGCGCTTCTTCACATCGGCCCAGGTGTCGGCGGAGGCGAGGCCGTCCTCGAGACCGAACTCGGTCTGGAGGAGTTCGTGGACGCTCCGGACGATGTAGGATACGACGGGGCGCGGGGTGAAGAAGACGCCGCGCTTGATCCGCTGCTTCGGGTCGTACTGCTTCAGGAAGCCCTCGTAGAAGCGGATGACGGGGTCCTCGGCGGGACTCCTGTCGCTGAAGGCGGCCTTGATGGCCTCGATGTTGGTGTTGCGGAGCAGGTCGAGGACGTCGTTGATGCCGACCTCGTCCACGTCGAAGTGGAACTTGCCGCGGTTGAGGCGGAAGAGGTTCTCGAGCAGGTTCTCGAGGAATGGGTTCGAGACGGCGGCGAGCTGGACGAGATTGTCGGGCGTCAGATCTGCCTGGCGGGAGAAGCGGGCGGAGAGCAGGCCGTAGGCGACCGTCTGGGCGTACATGTCGGCGAAGCCGTCCTCGTCCATATCGTGGATCAGGAGCTTCTGGACGGCGGCAAACAGGCGGCGCATGGGGCCGCTCTCGATTTCGGCGTCGAGCACATCGCGGACGCGGCAGCGGACGTCGCGGGCAAGTGCGGCAAGACGCGGGATGAGTTCGTCGGCTGACCGGATCGCCTCGCGGTAGCGATCCGTGAAGGCTTCGGACCAACTTTGACGCCAAGCGTCGGCGTCTCCTGGGTCATCAGGCCAGCGGAAGTGGCTCTGCAGGCGGTTGGCCACGCGGTCAAGCTGCATGATTGAGTTCTGGTCGTCCCAGCCAAGCACGCGCAGAACCGGGAGCTCGTCCACGCTGGGATCCTCGACGAAGTGGGCAAACCCGATGTTGCGGTGCTCTTCCTCACCATATGACGAGATGAAAAGGAGATCATGGAGATGCCAGCTTGGCCGATCTGTGTTGCGCGCGCTTGCGCGCCTCTTGACGACAAGGCTGCCGAGGATGCGCCGGAGGACGACCATCGGGAGCCGCTTCTTCTCGAAATTGACCCAGAAGATGCCCCAGGGCTGCTTAGAGTCCAGAGGCCGGATCTGCTTGATCTCCTTGATCTTCGCCGCGTGTTTGGAGTCGAGGCCGAGTTCCTCGGGAGAGTAATCGAAAGCCAGGTCTTCGATCTCCTCCACCTCGACGGGCCAGTCGAGCTCGTCGCGCAGGAACTTGATCAGCGAAGGCAGCGTCTTGATCTGCCGCAGGCGTTCCACATCGGGCGCATTCATGCCGCTCCCCCTCAACTCAGTTCCATCCAAGCCTTCAGATTCGCCTTGACGCCGACGGGGGCCTGAACCTTCTTCAGGTACGTGTTCTTGACGTGCTTGTCGACCGCAGCCCTGATCTCCGACAGCGTTTGGTCCGCTATCGCCCGGTGGCGGGGCGTGTCGGGCGTGCTTCGGATGACGCCGACGATCTCGCTTGCGTCATCGAGGATGCGTTCAGACGCGATGTCGTACAGGTACCATCCTGTGAAGCCTGCTTCCTCGGTCCACACGATGTCGCCACCTTCCTCGTCGCTCTTCATCGAGAGGTCCGGCGCGGGCAGCGCAAAGCAGAAGAAAACGGACTTTGTCCCGGGAGACGGATGCTGCTTTCCGCTGAAGACGCGTCCCGGCAGCGCCTTCAGTCGTGCTTCAAGGTCCGGGTGTTCCTGCAGGAGCCTCTGGAACTCCAGATGCATCTCCTCCGCGGGCGTCGTGGTGCCTTCGTATGCGTGGTCAAACTCTCGAAGCGCATCGTATTCGTCCTCGGGGGTGAGAAGCTTCTTGCCCTCGATGCCGAAGGTCTTCGAGATGCGCAGGACCTTGTGTGACACCGTGAGGTACAGCCGGAGCAGGACATCGAGCTCGTCGGGCGGGAGGAAGTTCCAGTAGGCGACTTTCCGGCGAATGCCCTTCTGGTCGGGATGGTCCTCAAGGATGCGCTGCTCAATCTCGGGGTTCAGCCGGCGGTCAACGCGGCCGATGCGCTGCATGAGTCGCACCGGATTCCAGTGGATGTCGTAGTTGATCAGGCGCGTGGCGTCCTGGAGGTTCAAGCCTTCGGAGAGCACGTCAGTCGAGACAAGCACTCGTATCTCGTCCGACACGTCGCTGCTCGACGTGCGGTTGTAGTAGGGCGAGAAACGGCAGATCACGTCGCCACGGTCTCGGTTGTCCGCGCTGTCGACCTCGTCGACGCCTTCAATGCCGGCTGCCATCAACTCCTGCTTCAGATAGCGCGCCGTCGCCATGAACTCAGAGAAGATCAGAACCTTGTGCTTCTTGAGCATAGGGTCGGACTTGAGCAGTCCGATGAGCGCACGGAGTTTGTCGTCATGTGCTGCTTTGAACTTGCCCAACTCGTTCAGGAACTCCACGAGCTGGTCGAGGTCCTGCTGCGTCTCGACGAGTATCTCCTCGACCTTGTACTCGTCACGAGAAAGTTTCTCTACAGCCTCGAGCATCTCCTCGCTGATGAAGTCCTCATCGACCTCGTCCGCTCCCGTATCGCCGAGGAGTTGCTGCTGCCTCTCGCGCACGCGCCCCATGAGCTTCTCATGTCTCGACTTCCACCGTTCAAGCCACCTCTTCTCGTGAGGCTCATCACTATGCTTCGCCAGAAAGGCAAGAAGCTTGAAGAAGAGCGTCCCGCACGACATCTCAAAGGCGCGTGCGGAACTCTCGAAACGCTTGAGAAACTGCGTGCGGATGAGGCCGACGACCTGCTTCTGGCGGTTCTCCTCGAACGCTCGCTTCTGTCTCTCCATGTCGGGGCCGATGTAGTAGGCCAACGGGTAGTACAGGGCGAGCGAGAAAAGCGACTTGGGCTTGTAGAACGCCTTCTCTATCATCGTCAGAAGTTGACCGTAGGTCTTCTTGATCGAGTACTCGGCGATCTTCGGTTGCTGACGCTCCGGAAATATCGTCTCTTTGCCACCGTGGAGGGCCTGACTCGCCTTGACGTAGGCCCTGCTGCGCTGCTCGACAAGCGCGCGGAACAAGTCGTCGTTGAGAAGCACCTGTTCTGCCTCAGCCTGGTTGGTCTGGCCGCCGGGTTCGCCCA
>CBDUSE010000070.1:0-15171 GCA_965369835.1 uncultured bacterium | reverse complement strand
TTATTGGAGACCATACGAGCTTCTTTTTGGACCGGGGATGCCGGGTCGTGAGCACCGATGCCAGACGCGACAGCCTAAGAATACTGCGCTCCCGATATCCGAATATAGAGGTAAGGCATCTCGATCTGGATGATCCGGGCGGCGCAATGAGCGCGTCGTTCGACATCGTCCATTGCTATGGGCTGCTCTACCACCTCAACAAGCCGGCCGAGGCGATCGAGTTCATGGCTCGCTGCTGCCGGAAGATCCTCCTGCTCGAGACCTGTGTCTCTTTTGGTGACAGCGAGTCAATGAATCCTTGTGCAGAGCGAGCGGAAGTCGCGTCACAAAGCGTATCCGGCCAAGGCTGTCGGCCCACCAGGAAGTGGATCTATAACCAGCTTCGGCGGCACTTTGATTACGTCTATATGCCGATAACTCAACCTCACCATGAAGAGTTCCCCATAGACTGGACGTCACCGCCATCTGCGTACGCCTTGACGCGCGCTGTATACGTTGCGTCAAGACAGCAACTGAGAAACGATCTTCTCGTCGAGGAGATTCCGATGCAGCAGACACGGCATTGACCGGCACCTCACGGCGTGTTCGCGGTTCGCTGCCGAGCGGCACTGCATTGCCGGGGCACATCCGGTTAGCGGGAGAGCGTGGCGACGCGGGGCGATCGGCAGGAGGCATCGTGCAATCCGTGTTATCGCTTCGAGCTTATTGGGTATATATACAACCTGACCCGAGCTTCCGCGAAACTGGAATCATGCTTTGTGCGAAAGGAGCATGCTATGGTAGGGCGTGGCGCAAGCAGCAAAGCAACGGCGCCGTTTATCAAGGAGATTCGGCCGACGATTTATTTTATTGAGGAATCGGACGGGCTCAAGCAGGGCGTTGACATTGTCATAGGCAATCCGAAAAAAGTTGCCTATTGTCGAATAGCGCTTGGCCTTGGGAGGAAGACGTGTGAATTCGACGTCGGTGCCGTGCGGAAGGGGAGCAGCACGAGACGGATCTACATTCCCGATATCCGCGAGAAGGGGGAGGTGCGTTTCCGGCTCGTGACCGACGGCACAACGGTTGATGCGAAGAGGGTCAAGTGGGAGCCGCAGCGCCACTGGACGGTCTACCTTGTGCAGACGGCGCATTTCGATCCGGGCTATACGGACCTGCCGTCGAACGTGATGCACGAGTATCTCGGATTTCTCGACGACGTGGTGGCGTGGTGCAAGCGGACGGCGCGCTGGCCGGTCGAGGCGCGATTCCGCTACGTGGTCGAGCAAGCGTGGGTGGCGTGGCACTACGTCAACAACCGCCCGCCCGACGCGGTGAAGCGGTTCGCCCACTACTGCAAGACGGGTCAGATCGAAGTGAACGCGTTTTTCGGCAACATGATCAGCGACCTGCTGGGGCCCGAGCAGGCGGCGCGGCTGCTGTATCCCGCGTTCGAGCTCAAGCGGCGCTACGGCATCCCGATCCGCACGGCCGAGCACAACGACGTGCCGGGTATGGCGTGGAGCCTGGCGACGGTGCTGGCCGACGCGGGGATCAAGTACTTGTCACTCGGCGTTCCCGATTACTTCGATCCCTCGTATGTGGGCCGGGAGCGTGCCGCGCGCCACGGCAACTTCGCCGACGAGATCATCCGGCCGCACGACTGCCCCGAGGCGTTTCGGTGGACGGCTCAAGACGGTCGGAAGATCCTTGTCTACTTGCACCGTCAAGGCGTGGGCGGCGACTGCGATACGAACTTGGCCGACATGCCGGGCGTGCTCGAGAAGCTCGAAGCGGAAGGCTACAAGTACGACGCGTTCCGCTACTGCCTGCGCGGCGGCTTGCGCGACAATTCGCCGCCGCTGTTTGGCTTTGCCGAGACGGTGAAGGTGTGGAACGCGAAGTGGGCCTATCCGAAGTACGTCATGGCGACCAACTCGATGTTCTTTAAGGCGCTTGAGAGAGAACGGGGCAAGGAGGTACCGACCCAGCGCAGGCACTGGCCGGACACCGACTACGCGATGGGCGCCACGTCGACGGCTCAAGAGACCGGCGTGAACAGGATTGCCAAAGATTTCCTTCTCGCAGGAGAGCGGTTGGCGGCGATTGCGTCCGAAGTCGCCGATTATGAATACCCGCGCCGGTTTCTGGACGAGGCGCACCTGGATACGCTCAAGTACGACGAGCACGTGTGGGGCCTGAGCGCGCCGTTTGGCTGGGGCGCCGATGGGCACAGGAAAGAGAAGAGCCTGTACGCATACCGGGCGGCGGCGCTGGCCGACGACGTGATTGTCAAGAGCGTGAACAGGATCGCGGACGAGATCGCGCTTGATGACGATGCGTACCACATCGTGGTTTTCAATGCCCTCGATCATGCCCGGAGCGATGTGGTCGAGGTACCTTTCTTCCGAATTCGGCCGTGCAGCATGCCGATGCACCTTGAGCAGCCGGAGCCGGGCGATCCGCACGCGGCCATTTGGCACAACGGGACGGTCATCGGTAGAACCATGCACTCGCTTCCGACAGAGCTCCTTGACGGCAAGTTCGAGCTGATAGATGCGGAGACCGGTGAGCGTGTGCCGCACCAAGTCAGCCGGATACCGGATGCATCGTATCCGATGCGGTTCGCCGCCGAGCGGCACTGCCTCGCCGGGCATCTGGCGGAACACCTCTCCATCCTCAACTTCATCGCGCGCGATGTGCCGGCGGTGGGATACAAGACGTTCAAGGTCGTTCGGCGCCGCAGAAAGCCTTCGGCCGAGACCGATCTGCGCCTCGACTCGAACACGCTCGAGAACCGGTTCTACAAGGTCGTGCTCGACGAGCAAACCGGCGCGGTGGTCAGCATCTACGATAAGGAGCTTCGGCGCGAGCTGGTGGACGCGGACGCGGCGTACGGCGTGAACGAGTTCTTCACGCGGACGATGAAGGAAGGCACGGTTGAGACGGCGGGCGAGTCGGTCATTAGTCCCGTCCGGTCGGGCCCGGTGGCCGTGAGCTTACTGGTGAAGGGTGGTTTGCCCGGCGCGCCGATACGGACACAGGAGATCGTGCTGTACGGCGGCATCAAGCGGATAGACTTCTTCAATAGACTGCTGAAAGACGCCGACGGGACGCGGCGGTTCCATGTCGCCTTCCCGTTCAACGTGAAGCAGCCCCGGTTTCGGTACGAGAGCGGCTTGAACGTGATCCGGCCCGTCGAGGACCAACTGCCGGGCACGACGACTGACTACTATGCGGCGCAACACTGGGTGCATGTCGGCGACGCTTCGCGTCGCTTGGACGAAGCTTCCAGCTTCGTCGGCGACGGTGGGGGCGCGTGGGGGATATCGTGGTCGGCGCGCGAGGCGCCCATGGTACAGCTTGGCGCAAACTGGCCCGACTACGTTTCGCCCGCGCATCACGGCGTGACGCCCGACGACTTCGAGCACGACTTCCTCACGGATCCGTCGCAGTTCGAGAAGGGCCACATCTACTCGTACGTGGCGAACAACAACTTCGGGACGAACTGCGCCGTCTCGCAGCCGGGCGTGATCAACGTGACGTACTCCATGACGAGCGGCCGAGGCGACTGGAAGAAGGGGAGGGCCAGGAACTTCGGCTGGGGCTTCTGCAACCCGATGCCTTATGCCGTCATCCCGGGGCCACAGGAAGGGACGCTGCCGACGAGCCACAGCTTCTGCCAACTCGATAAGCCGAACGTTGTCCTGACGACGATCAAGCGCGCCGAGGATGGCGACGACTTGATCGTCCGGCTGCTCGAGACGGAGGGCGTTGAGGCGGATGTCACGGTAAACGTTCCGTTCCTGACGTTCGGCCGGGCGATCGAGACGAACGTTGTCGAGGAGGACCGCCGCCTGCTCACATCGGATGGGTCCAGCTTCTCGCTCCGGCTCAGCCCATGGAGCCTGGCGACGGTGCGGCTGACCAGCATCAAACCGTGAGAGTGCTTCCGTGAAGTGGGACAGGATACCGGGATCAACCAGCTCCTTTTCCTGATCCTGTCTATCCTGTTATCGTGGCTCAATGCGTCTTGAGCGCGAGCCTGCGAGTGTGTGTCTCACCAGCGGAACGGGGTGGCCCGGTTGCCGCGGATGCGAACGAAGCGGAACTCGTCGCCGCCGCGCACGCGCACGAGGCCGAAGGCGTACTTCCATAGCCAGCCGTGGCTTTCGGGCGGGCACATGAGGATGACGGGACGACCGGCATCCGTTTTTACGTTCGGCGGCATCCAGATGAACGGCTTGTCCGCTTTGACGCAGATGTCGGAGGTGTCGCCAAGTTTCGACTCCATGTACGTACGGAGTTCGTCGAACGTCGTGGGTGTCTCACCCTCGTGCTCTTCGACGTATCGTTCCAGGCCGGTTTTCAGCATCCACAAGTTGTCGGAGTAGCAGGTGCAGATGTCCTTGTTGTAGGCGAGGTGCTCGCGTATTACTGCACCCGCCACCGCCAAGAGGATGAGAACTGCGAAGATCACCGACAGGGCGCGCATAAGCCGCCGATGACTGCGAGGGCTAACGGGTTGCTCGGTGGGTTTGGACACTCTCTGCCGCCATTCGGGATTCGGTCTGTTGGCCAAGCAATCAGATACACTGAGGCGCCGCAACTGGCAAGAGTGCTTCAGGGCGAGCGGTGGTGCTACCTGCGGGCAGCGAAAGGCAGGGCCTCGTCGGGCGGGGCCCTGCCCGTTATGACTGCGCGTGAAGGCCCGTCGTTAGCGGACGGTCTTGAGGTACTGGTCGCCGTCGAGAAAGGTAACCTCGGTCCAGTCCTTGAGATGCTGCACGTTGTGGGCGGTAGTCTCGAAGCAGCCGGTGCTCAGTAGGAGGCCGATCGCCATGAACCCGAGCAGAACGTACGCAAATGCTTTCTTCATTCCCTTATGCTCCCGATCGCGGCCCTCGGGGCCGTCTCGTTGTGTTTCAACAGCCGGGCACGGCCGGTCACAAGCTCCTAGCACCGTCATAGTAGCACCGGGTGACGTGCCCGGCAAGGGCTTTTCTGCGTTTTACCCGCCTAAACCATCGGAAGGCGGAAGGGAGCGCTTGAACGAGATCGGTGGCGATTAGGCTCGCCGTGTCGCCATCGGCGGCGGCGATGTCGCTGGCGAGCGCGTGCAGCATCACGCCGAGCCTGGCGGCCGCGTCCGGCGCAACGCCTTGGGCCAGAAGGGCTCCCAGAGTCCCCGTGAGCACGTCGCCCACCCCGCCGGAGGCCATCCCGGCGTTGCCCATGATATTGACAAAGAGCTCGCCGTCGGGATGCGCGACGCAGGTGTGGGCGCCCTTGAGGACGACGGTGACGCGGTGCGCACGGGCCGTGCGCCGGGCGGCGTCCCAGGGATCGGCGACGATGCGGGCCTGGCTGAGGCCGGTGAGGCGCGCCAGCTCGCCGGGGTGCGGGGTGACAATGACCGGGCCCCGGCAGGCGCGGAGGACTTCGCTCCGGTCGGCGAGGCAGTTGAGGCCATCGGCGTCGAGCACAACGGGCAAGTGAGCCTCGCCGAGCAGCCGGCGCACCAGCAGCGCGGTGCGCGCGTTGGTCGAGAGGCCCGGGCCGATCACTAGCGCGTCGCACTCCTCGAGCCGCTTGATAATCTGGACATACGCCTCGTCGGATGTTGTGCCCGCGGCGGTCTCCGGCAGTGGGACCGTCATCGTCTCGGTGCACTTGGCCTCGAGGACGGCGTTGAGGCTCTCAGGAATGCCGAGGAAGACGAGTCCCGCGCCGGCGCGCATGGCGGCGTTGCAGACCATGGCCGCGGCGCCGGTGTAGCCCCTCGAGCCCGCGAGCACAAAGAGCCGCCCATAGGTGCCTTTGTGCGAGAGACGCTCGCGCTCGGGCAGGAGTGGCGCGATCTCGCGTGGCGTCATCAGCTCCCCGCAGCTCCGGGCGCGCTCTTGGACCTCCTCGGGGATGCCGATGTCCACGACGGCGAGGCGGCCGAGGCCGTTGATCGCCCTGCCGAGGAAGCAGCCGAGCTTCGGCAGCGCCATGGTGACGGTGAGGTCGGCGTGCACGAAGCAGTCGGCGACCCCGCCGGGGTCGCATTGCGCGCCGGAGTCGCCGCTGATGCCGGAGGGGATGTCCACGGCGACGACGGGCGGGTCGAGTGTGTTGATGAAGCGGATGGCGTCGGCCGCGAGGCCCTTCGGCTCGCCGCTGAGGCCGGTGCCGAGGAGGCCGTCCACGATGAGGCCGGCAGCCTCGCACCGCTCGCGCAGCGCCTCGAGGCCCTCCGGCTCGTGCACTTCGATGATCTCGGTGCTAAGCTCTTGCAGGCGGCGGTGGTTTTCGAGAGCGTCGCCTTTGAGGTCGGCGGCGGTGGCGCCAACGAGGACCGTGAGCGTCTTGATCCCCTCGCCGTGCAGCAGCCTCGCCACGACGAACGCGTCGCCGCCGTTGTTGCCCTTGCCGGCGAACAGCACCACGGCGGGCCCCTCGCCGCGCTCGGGACCCGCTTGCTCGATCTGCTCGAACCTTCCCGGTTCAAGCCGATCGAGGGTGGTGATGACCTCGTGAAAGATACCTGTTCCGGCGCGCTCCATTAGGTCGAGGCCGGGGATGCCGTGCCGCTCGATGGTCTCGGTGTCGAGTGCGGCCATCTGCCGCGCGGTGACGATCTTCATGACGCCCTCGCTTGAGTGAGCAGATCCGGTTCCCTCGGCGCGCTCAGGCCAGGAGCGCGAGCATCTCCTTGACGGCGCGCTCGATGCCGACGAAGACGGCGCGCGAGATGATGCTGTGGCCGATATTGACCTCTTCGAGCTCGGACACCCGGTGCATGGCTCGGACGTGGATGTAGTTGAGGCCGTGGCCGGCGTTGACGCGCAGGCCGGCGGCCTCCGCTTGCGCGGCGGCTTCGACGAGCTGGTCCAGCTCGTCACGCTGCGATGCTTCGTTGCGGGCGTTGGCGTACGCGCCGGTGTGCAGCTCGACGAACTGCGCGCCGGTCTGGGCGGCCGCCGCGACCTGTTGCTCGTCGGGATCTATGAAGAGGCTCACGATGATGCCCGCGTCGCTGAGGTGCTTGACGGCGCCGCCGATCTTTGGGGTGCTGCCTGCCACGTCGAGGCCGCCCTCGGTCGTGACCTCCTCGCGGCGCTCGGGCACGAGGGTCGCCTGGTCGGGGCGGAGCTCGCACGCGATCTCCACGATCTCGCCGGCCACGGCCATCTCGAGGTTGAGCCGGGTCTGGACGGTCTCGCGCAGGAGGCGCACATCGCGGTCCTGGATGTGGCGGCGGTCCTCGCGCAGGTGCACGGTGATGCAGTGGGCGCCGGCGAGCTCGGCGATCGCCGCGGCGGTGACCGGGTCGGGCTCGCTCGTGCGGCGTGCCTGGCGGATGGTGGCGATGTGGTCCACGTTGACGCCGAGTGTGATCATGTTCTTCTCCTCCGGGAAACGCAGAAACCGTGGGCGTCCAAGTCTTGTCCAAGCGCGTTGACTATATCACAGGCCGCGGGCCGGGCAAGAGGCGAGGCTTGCGCCGGTCCGGCCGGTTGGGCATGCTTGGGTCACACAGACAGGTTGGCGTTGACAAGGCATCAAGTGCCTAAAGGCGAGTGGCCGAGAAGCTGGCTGAAGCCGGCGGGAATCTTCGTGTTCCGCGTTTTTGGAGCGCGAGGATCTTCTTGAGAAGCGACACTGACGCAATCGAGTGCGGGCTGGGAGCGATCGGGTGATGAAGGCGGGTGCGAGGATAACGGTGCGCGGGATCGTGCAGGGCGTCGGGTTCCGGCCGTTCATCTTCGGCCTGGCCGAGCGGCACGGCGTGCGCGGCTCGGTGCGCAACGACAGCCTCGGCGTCGAGATCGCTGCGTTCGGTGAGGCCGACGCGATCGAGGCGTTTCTTGGGGCGATTCGTGAGGAGCAGCCGCCGGCCGCGCGGATCTACGAGGTGCACGTCGAGCCGGTCCCGTTCGAGGTGCGAGACGGTTTCACGATCGAAGCGAGCGCGGTGCGCGAGGAACGGTTCGTGCCGCTCTCGCCCGATCTGGCGACGTGCGCCGACTGCCTCAAAGAGCTCTTCAACCCGAACGGCCGGCGCACCCGCTACCCGTTTATCAACTGCACGAACTGCGGCCCACGCTTCACGATTATCCGTGACATCCCGTACGACCGGCCCAAGACGACAATGGATCCTTTTGCGATGTGCCCCGATTGCGAGCGCGAGTACCACGACCCGGCCGATCGGCGTTTTCACGCGCAGCCGAACGCGTGCCCGGTCTGCGGCCCGAAGGTGACGCTTCTGGACGAGAGCGGCGAGGAGACGAGGTGCGACGATCCGGTCCGCACCGCGGTCGAGTTGCTGCTCGCGGGCAAGGTCGTGGCGATCAAGGGGCTGGGTGGGTATCACCTGGCATGCGACGCGACGAGCGACAAGGCGGTCGGCGCGCTTCGCTCGCGAAAATACCGCGAGGACAAGCCGTTCGCGGTCATGATGCGGTCGCTCGACGAGGTCGGCAAGTACTGTGTGCTCGACGAGGAGGCCGAAGAACTGCTGACGAGTGTCCGTGTGCCGATCGTGTTGCTCGACAAACGCTGTGGTCACGGACACAGTTCGGCGGGCCCAGGGGGACCCGCCCTACAGTCCCGGGAAGTTGCGCCCCTCAGCGAGCAGGTGGCGCCGATGCAGCAGCGATGGGGCGTGATGCTGCCGTACACGCCGCTGCATCACCTGCTGATGGCGGGCGTCGGGCGGCCGCTCGTGATGACGAGCGGCAACGTGAGCGACGAGCCGATCGCGTTCCGCAACGACGACGCGATCGAGCGGCTGCGCGGGATTGCCGACGCATACCTCGTGCATAACCGCGAGATCCGCACGCGCTGCGACGACTCGGTCACGACGGTGTTTCGTGGGCGGCCGTACATCCTGCGGCGCTCGCGGGGCTACGTGCCGGAGCCGCTACTGCTGCCGCTGCGTGCGCCGAAGCACGTGCTTGCCGTCGGCGCGGAATTGAAGAACACGTTCTGCCTCGCGCGCGACACCATGTACTTCGTGAGCCATCACATCGGCGACCTGGAGAACGTGCAGACGTTGGCGGCATTCGAGGATTCGATCGAGCATATGAATCGCTTGTTCTACGTCGAGCCGGAGGTGGTCGTTCACGACCTGCATCCGGACTATCTTGCGACGAAGTACGCGCTGGCGCTCTGCGACGCTTCGCGTCGCTTGGACGAAGCCCCCGGCTTTGTCGCAGTACGCGGTAGCGGCATAAGTGGTAGCGCCGGTGTCGAGAAGATCGGTATCCAGCACCACTACGCGCATGTTGTGAGCTGCGTGGCGGATAACCTTGTGGATGACGCCTCGCTCGGTTCTGAACGGATGATCGGCGTGGCGTTCGACGGGCTTGGCTACGGCGATGACGGGCATATCTGGGGCGGCGAGTTCCTGGTGTTTGACACGCTCGAGTACCGGCGCGTGGCGCATCTTGCGGAGGTGCCGATGCCGGGCGGCACGAAGGCGATCAAGGAGCCGTGGCGGATGGCCGTGGCCCACCTGCGGGCGGTCTTCGCCGACCGTGTGCCGTCTCTTGGCATCCCGTTCACGGAGACGCTCGACGAGGACGCGTACAGCTTCCTCGTTCAGATGATGGCGAAGGGGGTGAACTCGCCGCCGACATCGAGCATGGGGCGGCTCTTCGACGCCGTCTCGGCGATCGCCGGCGTGCGGCGCGCGATCAACTACGAGGGGCAGGCGGCGATCGAGCTCGAGTACTACACCGACGCGCGCGTCGAGGGGGCGTACAGGTTTGACGTTGAGCAGGGCGAGGGCGGGCGTCTTATCGTTTCGCCGGCGCCGATGTTCGAGCAGCTCGTCGAGGACGTGCGAAAAGGCGAGCCGCCCAAAGCACTCTCGACGCGTTTCCACAACGGCGTGGCACGGATGATCGTCGAGGTGTGCGGGCGAATCCGCGACGCGGAAGGGCTGAGCACCGTGGCGCTCAGCGGCGGCGTGTTCCAGAACCGGTACCTGCTGGGGCGCACGGTCGAGCATCTCGAGGCGGCTGGCTTCCGCGTCCTCGTGCACTCGCGCGTGCCGGCGAACGACGGGGGGATCGCGCTGGGCCAGGCGCTCCACGGCGCGGCCACCATGCAAGTCAGTGAGTAGGAGCCTCACGCAAAGGCGCAAAGGCCGCAAAGGAAGAAGGGGATGAACCGCGGTGGGCGCAGAGAGCACAGAGAAGGAGCGTCTCAGCGTTCTCCGCGAGCTCCGCGGTTCGTTCTTCATTTTCGGCGGGCCGAGGGCGACCCGCCCTACAACCCCTCGACAAGCTCGGGGCGAACCCCTACAACTCCTCGGCAAGCTCGGGGCGAACCCCTGTCGCGGGCTTGTCGCCTTTGACGGCGAGCCAGACCTTGAAGGTGTTGGTTTGGCGCAGGAGCTCGACGTGGCCGAACGCGGCGTCGAGGAGCGGGCGGTACTTGAGGAAGGCGTTGGCGACGAGGAAGAGGCGGCCGCGCTGTTTGAGGATGCGGGCGGCGTCGCGGATGATCTGCTCAGCTACGGCGTAGGTAGCGGCGCGCTCGTGGTGGAACGGGGGATTAGTGACGATGGCCGTGAAGGTCTTCCGTTGAACGGCCTCGGCGCAGTCGCTGCAAAGAACTTGCGCATTAGCGACGTTGTTGAGGGCAAGCGTGCGGCGGGTGGCCTTGACAGCGCGGCAGTCAACGTCCACGGCGATGACGTGGCCGTTGTTCGCCTGGCGGGCAGCGACGAGCGTGAGGACGCCGGCACCGCAGCCCACGTCGAGGACGCGGCTGTTGGCGTAGAGCGGTTTTTCGAGCAGCGCCTCGATGAGGAGGCGCGTCCCATCGTCGAGTTCTTTGTGCGAGAAGAGGCCCGGCTTGGAGGCGTACTCGAGCCGCTGGCCGGCGACCTCGGCGGCGATCTGGCGCCAGTTGTAGTAGTCGCCGCCAAGGGCGAAGTCGCCGCCAGGGGCGAAGTCGCCGCCAGGGGCGAAGTCGCCGCCAGGGGCGAAGTCGCTAGTCGGGATGTGGATCTCCTTCGGTTTCATTGCCGTGACGACGCGGCAGCCGCTCTTGTAGGCGACCGCTTCCGCGTTGCCGAAGATTTCCTTGGTGAACCTCTCGGCGGTCTTGATGCCGAGCTTGTTTGCGCCCGCAATATAGAGGCGTCCGCCCGGCCGCAGCAGCGTTGCCGCGTCGAGGATCGTCTGCTCGCGCAGGGCGCGCGTGCGGGGGCAGAGCGCGAGTATGACGTCGAAGGTGCGGCCGAGAACGGGTTGGGCGCAATCGGCCCAAAGAACCTCGGTGTTGGCGGCGTCGTTCGCGTCGAGCGTGCGGCGCGCGGCCTCGACGGCGACGCTGTTGCAGTCGAGGAGGGTGACGTGGCCCTCGGCGGCGATGCGCGCGGCGACGGCGCCGACGAGGCCGTTGCCGCAATGGAGGTTGAGGACGCGGGCGTCGGCGGGCAGCTCCATCGTCTCGGCCAGTAGCAGGGCGGGCGTGGCGGTCTCCTTCCACGGGCCGAGGGCGCGACGCGTGAAGAACGTGCGCTCGTCACCACGGACCCGCACGTGTCGGCGGTGGAATTCGTAGTAGGTGTCGGTGTCCCGCGTCATCGTCTCCGTCTCGCGACAACGAAGAAAGGTCTCACGCAGCGGCGCAGAGGCGCAAGAGGGAAAGGCGCGCGAGCGGGATCAGGTGCCCTTCTTCTTGGCGTGCTCGAATTTTTTGAGCTGTTGCTCGAAGTAGATGAGGTGATGGGGCTTGGGGTCGAGCTCGAGGGCCTTGTTGATCCACTCGATCGCCTTGTCGTGCTCGCCCATGCGATGGTAGATCTCGGCGAGCGTGTCGAGGTAGGCGTCGGTCTCGGGCGACATCTCGACGCTGGTGCGCGAGAGCTTGAGCGCCTCGTCGAGCTTCATGTCGTGGGTGACGAAGAACCAGGCGAGGTTGTTGTACTCGGGGGGCCTGTTGGGGCGCGTGGCGATCCGGTCACGGTAGAGCCGTTCGCATTCCTCGTAGGCCTCCTGGGCCCTGGCGTCGTCGCCGAGATCTCTGTAGGCGTCGCCGAGGCTGCTATAGACACCGGGAACGTTGGGGCCGCGCACGCGCGCGCGTTCGAGATATTCGAGCGCCTTCTTCGGCTTGCGCAGCTTGAGGTAGGCGTCGCCGATGGCGGTGAGGTTCCGCGTCGCGATCTCGCCGAGCTCGGCGGGGATGAGCTTGAGGGCGCGCTCATTGGCAGCGATGGTCTGCTTGTGATGGCCGCGCAGTTCGTGGTAGCGGCCGAGGTTGTGCATGGCCAAGGAGGCGTCCTCGAGCAGCGTCTCGTAGTGGCGCGGCCGGCGGTTGTTCTTGAAAAACTCGATCGCCTTCTCGTACTCGTCGGCGGCCTTCTCGTACTGCTCGACCTTGAGGTGCGAGGCCGCGATCGCCCAGGTGCACATGCCCCGGACCCAGTCGTTCTCGGCGGCGGCGCGCGCGGTCTCGAACTCGGTGATCGCCTCCTCGTAGAGGTCGGCCGTGAGCAGGAAGTAGCCGACGCGGCGGTGGTAATCCGAGTCGCCGGGCCTGAGGTCGAGCGCCTTCTGGCGCAGCGCGTCGGCCTCGTCGGCGCGCCCGAGGCGGCGCAGGGCGGTGGCGCGAAACCACCAGAGCGCAGATGGGGCCCTGAACTCGTCGCCTGCGTAGGCCTCGAACTCGTCGAGCAGTTCGAGCACCTGGGCGGGGTCGCCCTTGTGGCTGAGCGCGTAGCCCGCCAGGACGACGCCGAGGTCGGTGTAGCGCTCGCGCGCCGTGAGATTGCTCGGCGAGATGGCCAGGCCCTTGCGGTAGAGCGCGATCATGCCCGCCACGTCGCCCTTGGCCTGGAGCACCTCGAGCGTCTCCGTGATCTTTTCGAGTCGCTGGGCCTCGAGCTCGGCCAGGTCGTCGTCCTCGACCCCCTCGAGAACGAGGCCGGCCGCAGGGCCGGCGAGCGTCATGACGAGCACCATGAAGAACAGGATGGGAATGTATGCGCGCATGGTCTCAACCTCGCCTTCCTCGGGCAGTATAGGCGCCGCGCTGCTTCCCCGGCAAGGGGGAATGCACCGCAGAGCTCGCAGAGAACGCAGAGAGCGGCACGGATCGGGTTGTAGGGCGGGTCGCCCTCGGCCCGCCGGACGGGCGACGACCTTCGGCGCGGCTCAGGTCAGGAGACGTCGGCGCTACTCTGCCGGGGGCTCGTCTTGCGCCGGTTCGGGCGGTTGCGGTTCGAGGGAGGCGAGGGCAACGGGGTCGTATCCTGGGGAAAGCCTGACAGCTTCGCGCGCTTGTGTGTAGAGGACCATGATCTCGCCCGAGCATTGGAAGAGGCCATGGCCGCTGGCGCTAAGGATCTCTCGAAGGACGTGGAAGATGCTGACTTGCGTCACCAAGCAGGGTCAGCCCCAATCACAGATACGGCTGTATGAAGCTCCAGATGGTTTTCGCGAAGCTACCTAGCTTCTCGATATTCGCGCTTGTCCAGTTCACGATCTTGTTCGCAAGGGACTTCGCCTTTTCGCCCTGCGAGTCCTTGAGCTCCTTGAGAAGCCCTATCAGCTCGCGGCGCTGCTCTTCCTCGATACCGAGCTCCTTGAGCTTGCCCAGTATCGTCGCCTGATCACCGATCTGGAGCTGCTCTGTGCGAACGTCCCCGAGCACGCCGTGGAAACTCTGTATGTTGATGGTCTGAGTCGAGGCGGCCTTCTTCCTCTCATCGTGTGAGAAGGTCATTCCCTCTCCTAGAATGCCGTTCTGCTCGAGCCTGAGCGACCACTCGAGTACCGCGTTTCGGACGGCATGCAGGATGCCTGCGATCTGTGACGGATCCACAAGCCTGGTTGGCTCAAGCGGGACTTCGAAGCCATTCATCAGCTTGTGTGCTAGCTCGGGATCCAGAGGCATCGCCAGCCTTCCCTGGGGATCGCGCCTGGCAAGGAGTTCCTGAAGCTGCGCGACCGACTGAGGCACTTCCGCTTGAGTAGCCGCCTTGGCAGCCGCCGGATCCTGCAGGATAACCGGCACCCAACCATGGTATGGATTGTAGGCCTTTAGCTCGACATGTATCTTCCGGTACTTGGGCAAGGGGTTGTCGCCATATCCGAGCAGCTCCCACTCAACCCATTGCCTGAAGTCATCCAGCTTCAGCTTAGTGGCAGCCACGAGCGCCCTTCGTAGTAGGTCGGTAACGTCAGAGTTACCGTCCATGGCTTGCCGCTGAAGCTCAAGAACCATGGAGGACATCGACCATGCTCCTTCTGTTTCCCCGTGCAGTATGGAGCAACCTTGTGTACTGCTCTCTAACTGCCTAATCCTGTTGCAGCCGCGCCGGCTTGTCAAGGTATGTCGGCGCTTGCCTGCAGAGGCGCCTCTGCGCGGCAGTCACGCCTAACGAACGCTGACTGCTCCACGAGTGTGTGACCTGGGCGCGCCCTCGACCGGGGCTGCGCAGGGCCCTCCCGATTCGCTCTTGCTTCGGCTGCGCTCTGCCGCTAACATGTCGCAACCGCGGGCTGCGGCGCGGGCGGTCCTGCTTCGCGAAGGCTACGCAGGGCAGGCTTGTTGGCTGGGAGGTTCGCGCGGCGGCGTCCATCCTGGAGGGAGGAGGAGCGTATGCGGTTCCACTGGTATACGGGCCAGGTGGCGTGGGTGCTGCACCGCGTCTCGGGCCTGGCGATCGTCCTGTATCTCGTCGTGCACATCTACTCGATCAGCAAGCTGAGCGATCCCGCCACGTTCGACGCCGAGATGGCGCTGTATTCGAAGCCGCTCTTCAGGCTTGGCGAGGTGGCGCTGCTGGCGGCCTGCGTGTTCCACGGGCTGAACGGGATCCGGATTCTGCTCGTGGACTTCGCGGGCGGCGCGCGCTACCACAAGCAACTCTTCTACGCGGTGCTCGTCGTGAGCTTCGTGGTGATCGTGATGGGTGCGATCCCGATTCTCAAGCACGTGTTCGGGGGAGGGGGCTGAGATGGACGGTTACAAGTACGGCGGCTCGAAGAACACCGGCTCGATCGGGTGGCTGCTGCAGCGGATCAGCGCGATCGCCCTTCTCCTGCTCCTGCTGGCGCACTTCATCGTGATTCACTACTCGGGCACGGGGGACGTGAATTTCGACATCGTCAAGGACCGGCTGACGCACCCGACGTGGGGCCCGGTGTGGAAGACGATCACGATGCTGCTGCTGTTCAC
>CBDUSE010000069.1:0-15172 GCA_965369835.1 uncultured bacterium | reverse complement strand
GCCGAACGCCCGGAACGACGCCGCCATGCACCAGTACGTCAGCGGCGGCTTGTGCCAGTGCTTGAACTTGAAGTTGTGCACCGGCGTGAGCCAGTCGCCCGTCTCGAGCATTGAGCGGCCGATCGCCGCGTAGCGCGTCTCGTCGGGCGAGGACAGTTCCCGCGCGCCGAGCTGGAAGCTCAGCACGAAAACCGCGATTGCCGCAAGCGCCCACGGCATCCAGCGGCCTACGGGTCGCTCGTCGGCTCCAGATCTTTCCTGCCCGTCCGTCACGGCTCTTGGCTCACCACTCCGGTCGCTTCTTCGTCATGCCCCGTGTCACCCGCACTTCGCTCGCCGCGCTCGAGCCACACGACGAGTACCACGAAGCCTGCTAAAACTACAAGCCACGCGACGGCGAGGACATGATCGCACGCCGCCGGCTCCCGCATGTTCGGGAAGATGCCGTAGAACTGCGTGATCTGCTTGCCCGCGAACGTCCCCACACTCGGCGTCAGCGGCAGCGAGTCCGTCATGAGCGCGCGCGGGTGGCTGATGTTGCGCGCGCCGATCACGACGGCGAACAGCATCGCCCCAAAGAGAAGCCCGACGAGCCACCACCGCCGCACGCGCGCTAAAGCGTAAATCGAGCCGACGATGAGCAGCGGCATGATCGGCAGCCAGTGCCGAAGCGGCGGACACCGCCCGCCCGTCCACCCCCCGAACATCCCAACGATCAACCACTGCGCCGCCGCGAGCACGATGAGCCACGGGGCGGCGCGCCGGCGGTCGCGCAGCATCAACGCAAGGCCCGCGATCGCGAACCCCGCCACCGGCCAGTACGGCACGAGCGAATCCATGCGGTGGAAGAGCATGCCGAGCAAGCCGCCCTCGAGGCCAACGGCGAGCGTCATCTCCTTGCCCTGGTGGTCATAGACCGGATACACGACGCCGTACACCGTGTGATAGTACACCGCCAGCAGGACAAGCGACACGACAATGGGCGCATAGCAACCGGCAAGCTGCTTGAGTCGCCGCGGCCGCATCCCGACGAGGAACATCAGCAAACAGATCAGCATGAGGGGGTAGTACTTCTCGTGGAGCCACGGCAGGTACGCCACGCAGCAACCGGCAACAATGGCGCGCACCAGCGCCGGCCCTTTCGCCGTAAAAACCATCCGACAGGCGACAAGCACCAGCAGCGCTGCCGCAAGCTCCGTATAGATCTGCGTTACGTACACGATAATCGGCATCGAGAATCCGCCGGCAAGCGCGCCCGCGACGGCCGCCGCGCGGCTCGAGGTCAGTTCATACCCCACCAAAAAAATCTGCTGGACGAGCAGCGCGCCCACGACGCACAGAAACCAGACACACGTAAGACGAACCTGCGTGTCCCATACAAGCCCGAGCCGGTACGCCGGCGCAAGCAGGACCGACAGCCCGATAGGACGAACCGGGTAGCGCCGCTCGACCCAGTACTCGGCCGTCGCTGTCCGGCCATGGCCAAGCCGCATCAGCCGCTCCGGCCCGTAGCCCGAGATGTCCTTCGGGTAAAACTCCTCGAAGCCGGTCTCTTCGAGATCGTTGTAGAGGTTGAAGTCGAGGTCGAGCGCGATCGAGCGCGTCGTGAGCAGGTACCACGGCTCGTCGCCACCGAGCAGAAAGGACCGCTCGCGGATGTGCGCGTAACCCGGCTTCGTTAGGTGCCGGCTCTGCACGATAAACACGACGAGCGCCACCGCGAAGACGACCCACGCCAGCGCCGCCGTGTTGCGAAACGCCTTCGACCCAAGAATCCTCTGAAACCAGCCCTTCATCCGCATCCGCACTACTGAACCGTGATTGCCCGCTTGTGTGTCTCGTCGTTGTGGCGCTCGAACGTCACGCGCGCCCCGAACGCGACGTTCTCCTCAAGTTGTACGTACACCCCGTACGTCCCGTAGAACCCGCGAAACCGGATCGCGCCATCCTTGTCGGTCTTGAGCGTGACCTTCGTGGTCCACCTCTCGTGGATAAGCTTCATGAGCTGCTCGTACGCCGGCTTCGGCGTGCCATCGTCGCGCAGCAGACCCGCCTTCGCACCAAGCCAGGCGCCGCGGTCCGAGAAGTCCCACCACGTGATCGCCTCGACCGCCGGATGGCTGAACAGCAGCGTGTAGAGGTCGGCCACGTACCGCGCCGTCTCCTCCTCGCCCAGTTCCTTCTCCGGATACTCGCTCAGGACCGTGAGCTCCGTGAAGTGCAGCGGCACGCCCAGCTTGGCGAACCGCTCGCAGACAGCCCACACGTCCTCGAGCGGCTGCGGCCCGCTGTGCATGTGCGTCTGAATGCCGACGGCGTCGAACAGCAGCGCGCCCTCCTCGTCCCGAAGCTCGTCGAGCACGGCGGAGTACTTGTCCGACGTGACGTAGTCGTTGATCAGCAACGTTGCCTCAGGGTTCGCCTTGCGCGCACGCTCGAGTGCGTCCTTGATCGCCTCGATCTTGCCCGGGCCCGTCACGGCCTTCGTCGTCTTCGGCGCGCGTTCGGCATTGCGCTCCCAGTCCGTCGGCTCGTTCAGCACATCCCAGACGGCCACCGTGCCGGCAAACGACTCGACAAGCGCGTCCACCCGCCCGAACGTCAGCGCGCGCACCTCGGCCTCGTCGTCGGGCAGCCACGCCGGATCCATGTGGTTCCAGATCAGCGGATGGCCCTTGACGACGAGCCCGTGCCGGGCGCACCACGCCGCCATCAGGCGGATGCGATCCTTGTCTGTCTTGCCCGGCTCGGCCTCGTACGCCCACCAGTAGAACGGCAGCGTCGCGAAGTTCAACAGCGCCTCGAACCGGTCACGGTACCGCCGGTCGTACTCCCCGTCGCGCTTGGTCCAGCCGAAGATGCTGGCCCCGAACAGAAACTCGTGCCGAACCAGCTCGACCTTGACCTCAACCCCGCGCAGAGGCCGCCCTTCCTCATCCTTCAAGACGAGCGTGAAGTCGCCTTTCCGGTGTTGCTCGATGCGCTCCCGGGCCCCGTCAAGGGCGCCGCCTTCCTCCGCCGCGACCGCAAAGCAAACCGAACCTACGACGGTCCAACAAGTGACAACGATGACAAGCAAGCGCATGCGAGACTCCTTGTGCGCGTTCCGCACCAGCCTAGGGATTTCACCGCCCCGCTGCAAGCGATTGTGGGAACACGGCCGCCCATGCTACCGTTGCCTTGGCGAACGAATGGAGGATTCCCATGAATCGTCCCCGGCTTGTGGTGGTGGGCAGCATCAACACCGACATCATCGTCCACTCGGCGCGCCTACCCGTCGCGGGCGAGACGGTGCTCGGCGGCGACTGGATCATGGCGGGCGGCGGCAAGGGCGCGAACCAGGCCGTCGCCGCCGCGCGCGCCGGCACAAACGTCCGCTTCGTCGGACGGGTCGGCGCAGACCTTTTCGGCCGCGAGTCACTCGAGCGCCTGAAGGCCGACGGGAGTGAGACGACGCACATCGTCGAGGATCCCACCAAGAAATCGGGTCTGGCGATCATCATGGTCGGCCCGGATGGCGACAACATCATCTCGGTGGCCCAGGGCGCGAACGGCGCTGTCACGCCGCATGACGTGGACGCCGCGACCGAGGCGATCGAGGCCGCCGACGTCCTCATCGCGCAGATGGAGATCCCAGCCGAGACGGTCTATCACGCCATCCGCACGGCGCACAAACGCGGGACAAGCGTGCTCCTCAATCCCGCGCCCGCGCCGAGTAAGCCAATCCCAAAAAAGATTCTCGGGATGATTGACTACCTCGTGCCGAACCAGGTCGAAGCGATGCGCCTTGCCGGCGCGGATGACTTCGACGCGAGCGTCAAGACGCTCCTCGATCGCGGCGTCAAACACGTCATCGTCACGCTCGGCTCGGAGGGTGCGGCCATGTTCGACCGTTCGACAGGCTCACGGCCCCAAGGGGGCTCATCCGGTCGGAACGATGTCCCGGCGTTCAGCGTCAAAGCTGTGGATGCGGTCGGCGCCGGCGACGCTTTCTGCGGCGTCCTCGCCTGCGGCCTCGCCGAGGGCCTCGACCTCCTCGACGCCGTCCGCATGGCCAACGCCGCCGCCGCGCTCAGCGTCACCCGCCACGGCGCCCAGCCCTCGATGCCGACGCGCGACGAGATCGCCAGCCTTCTCGGGTAGCCCGTTCGGACACACCGCACGCCGCGCACGGCGTCCGCCTTTGGAGGAATCCGCCTGGTGGAATCATCCGTGACAGCGCCCTCGGGAACGCGACGCTAGCCGCCGAACCAGGAGTTCACGATCGGCTTGGCCCATTCCTCGACCAGGAAGTAGATCCGGTCGGTGATAAGACCCATCCGCGTGCCGACCACCGTACCGAACACGATGCCGAAGGCAATCATCATGAACATGCGGGATCCCACGTGCACCCGGCGACCCATAGGATGATCACCGGTGCGGAACGTAAACACGAAATAGAACAACACGACAAACGCGATAACGACAAAAAGGATGCTGCCGAGCCAATCCAGCATCCACTTCATAGAGAACTCACCGCCGGGCATCGGGATCCACACCGGCTTGAACGTCCCGTGAAGCTGGCTCAGCAGGTTGCGGAAGTTCTGCTGGAACGCTTTCCCCGTATAGGCGCCGATCATGAGTACGATGATGAGCCGGCTCAACCACACGTACCGCTTCGAGTAGATCGTGTACCAAAGGGACCCAGGAATCGGCGCCAGCAGCCACAACAGCTTCAGGTTCCATGTCCCGTCCGTGAGGCCCCGAACATGCTCGAACAGGACCGCCCCGACCCCGAACAGCACGGTCGAGCTGATCCAACCCGCGATCGGCAACCGCAGTGTAAAAAGAACGTATAGGCTGATGAACCCAAGCAGAGCACACCCAACGCCCCAGTAGATGCGTGCGTCAATCGTGGAAGGCTCAATCCCGCCGCCTGTCAGCACCGAGAGCCCCTGCCCCACCGGCTTGAGCCACATCGGATTGAACGCCTCTTGGAACGTCATGGCAAGAGCGACGGCAGCCACCACGCCCACGATCAGGTGCTCGAGGAAGCGGTAGAACTCGTTATCCCCAAAGAGAAACGAAAACAGCCCCAGCGTAATGAGCGCGCCGATTGCCGCGCAGACCCTGTCAGTCCGAGTCTTGTGCAGATCGTGCGTGGTATTCCGATCCAGCACGAGACCGATCAGGAGCGTCAGGCCGATCAGAGACAGGTAGATCACCCACTTGATCGCAACACGTCTTGTCTTGTCCTCAGTCCAGGCCACGTGCCGCCCCCCGTTCTCTCAGCTTCTTCCAGAGCGTGCACAGGTTGCCGAGGATGATGACGGATAGGACACACAGCACGCCCATCGAGTACGGATTCGCGCGCTGCGTCACACCCTTGCGGCTCGGACCCTCGCCATACGCGTCCTGGAGCAGCTCGGAGTACTCCACCGCGCCCTGGACCCCGGCAAGAACCCCGCAGAGATCTCCAGTGTCGTAGAAGGTCAACATCTGATTCACAACCATGTTGACCGTGCCAAGCCCCACCTCGATCTGAGGCTTACCGTCGGGACCCTTCAACTCCTCATCAAGCCGGATCAGACCGATGATCTGCTCAACTGTTCCGGTGAAATGGACCTCGAGAATCAGACCGAAGTCTTCAAGCTGAAGATAATCGGCAGTGTCAACGGCCGGTGCCTCCTCGGCGTCGCCACCCTCTTCGGTATCGTCGGCCTCTTCTGCGTTGTCGGCTTCACTGGCCCCATCGGCCTCACCGACGCCGTCGGCCTCACCGACGCCGTCGGCCTCACCGACCCCATCGGCCTCGCCGACATCGTCGGCCTCGCCAAGCGCTGCTGCCGGACGGGCCATAATCGGATACTTCCAGAGGTCTTTGCCCATGTAGTCGGTCTTGAGGGCGCCAACGATTCCCTCCGTCTTCATGAGCGGGGCCCACGCCAGCCAGCCGTTCGTGGCATAGAAGGGCCTGAAGCCGAGCATCAGCCAGTCGCGCCCGTACTGGATATAATCCTCCCCGAACTCATCCTTGTAGTGCTTCTCGATCTTCTGGACCAGCGCGCGGCCGACAACCGCTGTGTCCGGTTCGAACGAGAGCATAATGAACTTGACCCGGCGGCGCATCATGTGGTCCACGACCACCTCGAACTGCGGCTGGTTCTCTCCTCGAGACGACATGCGCCAGGCATTGATCAGAAGCACCGGCTTGCCCGATTCAGCGCACTCCTCGATGGTGTCGAATAACCCGCGCGTGATTGCCCGCGGCCGCGGTTTTGCCTCCCAATGTCCGACCACGAACGGCAACGCGAGCAACACGGCCAGCGCCATGTACACGATCCGGTAGCTCAGCTTGTCAATGCGCGCCGAGAGCCACTCGAGCACCTCGACCCGGTTCCCAACCGCCACCGCACGCATCACCAGCGTGATCGCCCCGCCGAACAACTGGTAGACGGCCATCGGGCCCGACTTGGTCACGACGCTCCAGACCACAAAGGCCAATCCCGTCGCGATGCCCACCGACAACGCGATGCTTGCCGGCTTACGCCACTGGCGCCCCCACATGTCCAACACAGCGCTCACAACCACGCTGAGCGCCAGAATAATGCCCGCCGAGCCGAGCAGCCGCAGCCAGAGCGCCTGCGACAACACCCACTCGACCGCGCCGCCCGAAGAAGCCTGTCCGATAATGCCGCTCATAACCTACCGATCTGAGCTTTCATCTACGTCGCCTTGAACATCGCGCTGCGTTCGATACCAAGCCACATCCGCATCAAAACCGTGATCCCGCCCAGAATCATCCCGAACATCAGCGCCCGAAACACGGCGGTGTTGATCTTCGAATCCATCCACTCGCGGACGCTCGACAGCAACGGGAACGATGTCTCAGGCGCCATCGACAAGAGCACGATGACGGCCGATACCATCATCACAGCGCTCTCGAGCCCACGCACACGAAACGCCCGCAGCGCCGCCGAGGTAACGAAGAACGCCAGGAACGAGTAGATCGTCGAGTTCATGTGGACCATGATCTTCGTGATCACCGTGTCGAACAACGCGCCGACGCCGACGTGAGGCTGCCCCGCCAGGGGTTGCGGCCCCGTCCACTTCAACACGGCGAATGTCATCACAGTGAAGAAACCGACCAACAGCACGACGCTGTGCTCCCAGTTCGGCTTGAGACGGATGATCCGGTGCGTGTGCACCATGAAGATGTTGACGATGCCAACGCCAACGGCAAAGAATCCGATGACCATGAGAGCATTCAGGAAGACCGGCGAGATCTCATCGAGGTACTTCTCATCGAAGCCTACCCAAGTGCCCCTGAGCAGGAACTCGACGATGAAGTAGATCCCGGCAATAAAAACGGTGGTCCGTAAAATGCGTCCCTTATCCATCAGCCTCCCCGGAACCACTCGCTCGGCGCGTGGAATCGCTCAATAAACCGCTCGCCAAAGTCGACCTCGATCACACCCGACAGGAACAGCGTCGCCGAAATCACCCCCACGACCAGCAGCACCATCATGGCCGCCTTGAGCAGGTCCTGCGTGCGGATGCTCGCGAGGTGCACGGGCTCACGCATGATGTAAGCATGCGCGGCCAGGAACTCCTCGACGATGAGCACGTAATCGCACGTGGCAATGAGGAACGGGATCTGCATCGGCTGCTGCGTGCCCGCGATCTGCACGGCGCCGATCTGCTGCCCCGTCTCGCTCAGCATCAGCGCTTCGGCGAAAAACGCGCCAAACAGCAGCGAGGCCGCGATCCGCTCGCGCCGCATCCAGCCCATTGCCGCGATGGCGAAGTAGAACTGACCCCCGGGCAGGAACCGGATGTCGTCCTCAATGAAGTTCTCGAGCTTGTTCTCGGCTCGGTACGCCTCGCGGACGATGTTCACGATCACCGGTACGATCTCCGGATAGCACACCGGGACACAGATCCGGATCCCGTAGCGCGCACACGACCTCGCCGCCCGCTCGAGCAGGCCGAACGCCGTCAGTGTCCCGGGGTCCGCCAAGCCGCCGATGCCCGGAACGAAGAACACAGGACGCCCCATCTCCACCGCCCGGCCCACAACTTCCTCAATCTTGTCCAGCCCGGCGATCCGGCGCATGAACATCTTGTGACCACGTCGCGTGTAGAATAGGTACGCCAACAGGCCCACACCAAAAAGGAGGAAGAGAAGTCGCTGGAGCCACGGATCAGGCGTGATGGAAAGGAAGAAGAGGTGTTCGGCTGTGAGTGCTATCACGTTGGCTTCCCCACCACGTTGCCGCGCATCCTATTCGTCGCCCGCCGCTTCCGCAACACAATTCCTTCCTGGCCCCGCTCTTGCGCCCCGGCCCGGCCAATGATCCTTTCTCAGAACTTGACGCAAGGGCGGAACGGGGCCTACCTTGTCAGGCGAAGAGTACCTGCCGGAACTCAAGGCAATGCCGACCTGGGACAACATCCGGGGACTGTTCTCTCGGGACAGAATGGGGTAAGCAATCATGAGCGTTCTGCCGGACTTTCTGATCAAGGAACAGGTCAAGATCACGCCGTTCGACGAGGGTGGACCGCATCCCGGCAAGGTCTCGTATGGGCTGAGCTCGTACGGCTACGATGTGCGGGTCGGCAATCGGTTCAAGGTGTTCAGCAATGTGCACTCACAGGTTGTGGACCCAAAGCAATTCTCCGACCGCACCTTTGTTGATGTCGAAGGCGACCACTGCATCATCCCGCCCAACAGCTTCGCGCTCGCCGAGACGGTCGAGCAGCTCGAAGTGCCGCGCGGCGTCATCGGTCTGTGCGTCGGCAAGTCCACCTACGCACGCTGCGGCATCATCGTCAACGTCACCCCGCTCGAGCCTGAGTGGCGCGGTCGGATCACGCTCGAGATCTCGAACACCACACCGCTGCCGGCCAAGATCTACGCCGGCGAGGGGATCGCGCAAATCATCTTCCTCAAGGCCGAGGCCGAGTGCCGCACGAGCTACAAAGACAAGGCAGGCAAGTACCAGGACCAGAGCGGCATCACGCTCCCGTTCGTTTCATAAACGCGCGAGATATCTTGTAAGGGCATCGCCATGAAAATCTCTCGACGATTCACGAAGAAAGGGCGCGACCCGTACGACGGCATCCGGTTCGAGGAGCGGAGCTCGCGCATCGTCAACCCCGACGGCTCGGTCGTCTTCGAGGCCGACGCCGTCACCGTGCCTGAGGCGTGGTCGCAGGTCGCCACCGATGTGCTCGCGCAGAAGTACTGCCGCAAGACGAGCGTCCCGGCGAAGCTCAAGCGCGTCGAGGAAAAAGGCGTGCCCGAGTGGCTCCGGCGCTCGGTGCCCGACGAGAAAGCGCTGCAAAGAATACCCGAGGCCGAGCGCACGGTGATGGAGCTCGACAGTCGCCAGATCTTCGACCGTATGGCGGGTTGCTGGACCTGGTGGGGCTGGAAGCACGGCATCTTCGACACCGAGGCCGACGCCCGCGCCTTCCACGACGAGGTCTGCTACATGCTCGCCACCCAGACCGCCTCGCCCAACTCGCCTCAGTGGTTCAACACAGGCCTCTACTGGGCGTACGGCATCGAGGGCCCGCCCCAAGGTCACTATTACGCCGACCCCGAGACCGGCGAGATAAGGCGCTCCGAGAACGCCTACGAGCACCCCCAGCCCCACGCGTGCTTTATCCAGTCCATCGAGGACGACCTCGTCAACCCCGGCGGCATCATGGACCTGTGGACGCGCGAAGCACGGCTCTTCAAGTACGGCTCGGGCACCGGCACGAATTTTTCAAGGATACGCGCCGAGGGCGAGCCGCTTTCCGGTGGCGGCCACTCGTCCGGCCTGATGAGTTTTTTGAAGATCGGCGACCGCGCCGCCGGCGCGATCAAGTCCGGCGGCACCACGCGGCGCGCCGCCAAGATGGTCGTGCTCGACGTGGACCACCCGGACATCGAGGCGTTCGTGGACTGGAAGGTCGTCGAGGAGCAGAAAGTCGCCGCGCTCGTCGCCGGCAGTAAGCTCCACAAAAAGCACCTCAACGCCGTCATGCGCGCCTGCCACCAGACGCTTGACGACAAGTCGCGTTTCGACCTGAAAAAGAACCCGGCGCTTGGCGACGCCGTCGAAAAGGCCCGCGCCGCGATGATCCCCCCAAACACCATCGGCCGCGCCATCCAGCTTGCTAGGCAGGGCTACACGGCCATCGAGTTCCCCGAGTACGACACCGATTGGGACTCCGAGGCGTACACCACGGTCTCGGGCCAGAACTCCAACAACTCCGTGCGCGTCAGCAACGCCTTCATGCACGCGGTCGAGAACGACGAGGCATGGCCGCTGCGGTGGCGGCTCGACGGCGACGTCGCCAAAACGATCCAGGCGCAGGAGCT
Source organism: uncultured bacterium (assembly GCA_965369835.1). Classification (GTDB taxonomy): domain Bacteria; phylum Auribacterota; class JABMQX01; order JAFGEW01; family JAFGEW01; genus CBDUSE01. The sequence goes on along the minus strand of CBDUSE010000069.1, from coordinate 4,818 downwards.
ATGGGAGAAGACCGCCTACGCCGCGTGGTCGTGCGCCGATCCCGGCATCCAGTTCGACACCACGATCAACGAGTGGCACACCTGCCCCGCCGACGGCCGGATCAACGCCTCGAACCCGTGCTCGGAGTACATGTTCCTCGACGACACGGCCTGCAACCTCGCCTCGACAAACCTCATGCGCCTCTACAACGAAAAGAGCGGTCGCTTCAAGGTGGAAGACTTCCGCCACGCCAACCGAATCTGGACGATCGTCCTCGAGATCTCCGTCCTCATGGCGCAGTTCCCGAGCAAGAGGATCGCCGAACTCAGCTACCGGTTCCGCTCCCTCGGCCTCGGCTACGCCAACCTCGGCTCGCTCCTCATGGTGATGGGGATCCCGTACGACTCGCCCGAGGCCGTCGCGATCACCGGCGCGATCTCGGCCATGATGACCGCCACGGCCTACGCCACCTCGGCCGATATGGCCAAAGAATTCGGCCCGTTCCCGGGCTCCGAGCGCAACCGCGACGCCATGCTCCGCGTGATCCGCAACCACCGCCGAGCCGCCTACAACGCGCCACAAAACGAGTACGAGGGTCTCACCATCACCCCGCTCGGCATCAATCCCGAGCACTGCCCCAAAGAGCTGCTCGAAGCGGCGCGCACAGAGTGGGACACCGCGCTCAAGCTCGGCGAGCAACACGGCTACCGCAACGCCCAGGCGACCGTGATCGCGCCGACCGGCACGATCGGCCTCGTCATGGATTGCGACACCACCGGCGTCGAACCGGACTTCGCCTTGGTGAAATTCAAGAAGCTCGCCGGCGGCGGCTACTTCCGGATCATTAACCATTCAGTCGAACCAGCGCTTAAGAAGCTCGGCTACACCCCAGAAGAAACCGACGCGATCACCGCCTACTGCCGAGGCACCGGCACCCTCGGACCCGCCGACCGCGGCGGGCGCGCGCCGCACATCAACCACGAATCGCTCAAGGCCAAGGGCTTCGACGAGGCGGCGATAGAGCGCGTCGAGAAAGCGCTCGGCAGCGCGTTCGAGCTTCAGTTCGCCTTCAACAAGTTCACGCTCGGCGAGGACTTCTGCCGCGACAAGCTGGGCTTCACCAACGAGCAGATGAACGACTGGCGCTTCAACATGCTCGAGGCCCTCGGCTTTACACAAAAACAGATCGCTGAGGCGAGCGAGCACGTCTGCGGCCGGATGACCATCGAGGGCGCGCCGCACCTCAAGACGAAGCACCTCGCCGTCTTCGACTGCGCCAACCGCTGCGGCGCTCGCGGCACCCGCCTCATCCCCACCGAGGCCCACATTCGCATCATGGCCGCCGCGCAGCCGCTCATCTCAGGCGCGATCTCCAAGACGATCAACATGCCGAACGAGGCTACCGTCGAGGACGTCAAGGACGCCTACATGATGTCGTGGCGGCTAATGCTCAAGGCGATCGCCATCTACCGCGACGGCTCGAAGCTGAGCCAGCCACTGAGCGCGTCGTTTGAACTGGCGGCCGTGACGGATGCTTCAGCATCCGTCCAAGCGACCGCTCGCAGAGCGGTCGCAATTGTGTACCGCTACCTCGCCCACAGGCGACCGCTGCCGACGCGCCGCTCCGGCTACACCCAAAAGGCCACCGTCGGCGGCCACAAGGTCTACCTGCGCACCGGCGAATACGACGACGGCACCCTCGGCGAGGTCTTTTTGGACATGCACAAGGAGGGCGCCGCCTTCCGCAGTCTGATGAACTGCTTCGCCATCGCCATCTCGCTCGGCCTCCAGCACGGCGTGCCCCTCGAGAAATTCGTGGACAACTTCATCTTCACCCGCTTCGAGCCGAACGGCGTCGTCTCCGGCAACCCGCACATCAAGATGAGCACCTCGGTCATTGACTACATCTTCCGCGAACTCGCCATCAGCTACCTCGGCCGCTACGAGCTCGCCCACGTCCCGCCCGAGGAGGTCGAACAGGATTTTTCCAGTCCCGAAGAAACACCGGCCTTCGACGAAGAGGTGATTGAGGAACACCTCGTTGACTCCCAGATCGAGATGCGCCTGACACCCCCGCCGTCGGAGCACCTGCATCCTTCGAGGGTTCGCCCGGAGGGCCGGAAAAGGACCACGGAGATCACGGAGAGCACGGAGCAAGACGATAATGGCCGCAGCGCGCTCGGAGGCGCCGAGTCGAACCCCGCCCTCGCCGCCGCCGCCTCGACGGGCGAAGTGAAAGCCGAGATGATCCGCCTCGCCCGCCTCCAGGGCTTCGAGGGCGACCCCTGCCCCGAATGCGGCCAGTTCACCCTCGTCCGCAACGGCATGTGCCTCAAGTGCACCACCTGCGGCGCCACCACCGGCTGCTCGTAAGCCCTTACACATCGGCCCATTACAGCACAAGGCTTGAGCTTGCATCCCGCTGGCAGGCTCCCTGGCAACTTCGGGTCGCGCCCAGACCACATCACTGACGCGGCGAGCGCCGAAGACCATCACGCCTTGCTGTAAAAAAAGCGCTTGACACATTGAGACTCTGACTGTATTAATCCCTCATGGGCGCTATGCTATTCTCACACTGAACTAATGGAGGCATAGATGAACAAAGATGTAGAACTCGAAGCGATAACCACAATCAGCAGTGTGCTCATCTCTCTTGAGAAGGATGTGGCGACGCGCGTGCTGCGATGGGCATGTGATCGGTTCGGCATGTCTAGCTCGAATATCGTATCATCTGGTATGTCCATTCATGATGAGCTTGCAAGCGATGGCGAGACACCAACCCTGGATAACTTTGATGAAGTTATGGAGCTGTTTGATCTCACAGATCCAAAAACAGAGTCAGACAAGGCCATGGTTCTGGCCTACTGGCTTCAGGTCTGCCAGGGGCAAGCTGACTTCAAAGCCTACGAGATCAACAGCCAGCTAAAGAATATGGGACATATGGTAAGTAATATTACGGTCGCAATGAGCTCACTGATTGAACGTAAGCCTCGACTTGCCATCCAGACTGCTAAGACTGGCAAGTCGAAGCAGGCTCGCAAGAAGTACAAGTTGACGACTGAGGGAGTAAAGAAGGTCCAAGCGATGATCCTGGAAGCTCGCGAGCAGCGAAGGGACGAGACGACATAGCCATCCGAATGGAGGCTGACACAAGAAGCTCAAGGAGGACGAGCTCATGGCGAGAGCAAACCTTGTCTTGCCAAACGGAACAAAGGTGGACATTCAGGGAACTGCCGAAGAGGTGGCTTCGCTCTTGCGCGCCTTCTCGGCCCACAAGGACTCGACACCAGGGCAAGATCGAACTCCACCTCGCTCACCCAAAAGGAATGCGTCTGGGCCTAGGCGAGGGCCGACTGGGCTCACCGGCCTCATCCGTGGCTTGAGGGACGACGGGTTCTTTGCGGCAAAGAGAACCCTCGGGGACATCCAGAGGGAACTCGAGCACCGAGGGAGAATCTACAAGCAACCACCCATCTCGGCGACCCTTCTGCATCTAGTCCGAAGGAAGGAGCTGCAACGGATGAAGGATCGTAAAGGCTACATGTACGTAACCTGACGCACACACGCTGTCCAGGATTCGAGAACTATGTCTACTGAAGATGCCGTAGTGCAGGCCTTCAAGAGGCTCGACGAGGGCCTCAGGAACACGTTTGCGAACCTCTGCTCGCCGATGTTGGAGGCCTTCGCTGTCTTGAAAATCGCCAGGGCCCAGTGCGGTGTTTCTGACCTCACTTCGCCTCGCATGTCTGCGTGCCTGAAAGCAGCAGGCGTCAGCCGCAGGCCCGTCTCAATCGCCCGGGCCTTGGCCAGGGCGGGCGATCGTGTGCACAGATTTCGAGGCGACGATGGCGACGTCCTGTACGCGCTCATGACAGCAGGAGAAAGGGAGATCGAGCCGTGCTTGGCGGTTGGCAATGTCCACGTTCTTCGATGCGACGGCAGCAGACCACGGAAGGACTCAATGAAGTTAGGTAAACTTCTGGCAGCGCTGAGAGGAACCGTGAGGGTGTGCGATCCGTACCTCGGTTCTCGCACTCTCGTCACGCTTGACCACCTGCCTGACAAATGTGACGTTCTCTTTTTGACGGTTAATGTCGACAGAAAGCCGGCACTGACGCACGAGCTGAAAGACTTCAGGTCTGAGAAACCCAAAGTCGAGTTCCGCCGTGTGGCGAAGACCGAGAAGCTGCACGACCGCTACATCCTCACTGATGACGAGCTCTTCCTTGTAGGGCACGGTATCAAGGACATCGGCGTCAAAGAATCTTTTGTCGTAATCCTCGACAAGAGACTTGCCGGTGATGTCATGGCCGAAGCACGATCGACCTTCGACAAACGGTGGAACCAGGCAACGCCCATCTAAATAGCGATGCGGACGGGGTGACCGGAGGCCGACCCCTGCCCCGAATGCGCCAGTTCACCCTCGTCCGAAACGGCATGTGCCTTAATGTGCACGCGCACGATTGCATCGCGCGTTCAGCAGCGCCACAACGGGCTGCTCGCAGTCCGTCGCGCGCTTCCACGTCCCACAGCGCAACGCTTATGCATGCGGTCTGCGCCAACGCGCGAGCGTTGTAGGGCGGGGGCCCCTGCCTGTCCTGAGCGGGGTCGAAGGGGCTCCGCCGGCGGTCCGAGGGCGACCCGCTCTACATTCACGCTCCGGCATGTCGCATCCGCCGCAGCCGCGCAAGCGGCGCCTGGGAGTCTTGTCCTTCGTAGCTCAAGCGAAGAAGGAAGCCTCGGGCGCGAGCCCGTGGACCGCGAGGCAATCCAACAACACACAGCCCGCTCGGGGGCGATTCAGGTCTTGGGCCTGGGCGAGGATACCATAATAGCAC
>CBDUSE010000068.1:0-15247 GCA_965369835.1 uncultured bacterium | reverse complement strand
AATCTACCGGATCACGAAATCGTCAATCAGGATCGTGCCGATGTCCGGCCCGCGCTATCGGGATGTAGCGCCGGCATCTTGCCGGCTGTCCCGGGGGCGTCCCGCCCCCGAATCTACCGGATCACGAAATCGTCAATCAGGATCGTGCCGATGTCCGGCCCGCGCCACTGGTTCGACGAGTGCGACTTCGTGTCGCCGATCCAGATCTGCTCGACGGCGTGATCACCCTCGCCCGCGACCTTGTCGAGCGCCTCGTCGAGATCGAACGTGACCGCATGCACCTCGCCGTCGGGCTTGAGGCCGAGGTTGCCAAGCTCCTTGCGCGTACCCCACTTCTCAACGAACTCGCCCGTGAGCACCAGCGCGTACCACTCGCCGTCCGCCTGCACGATGACGGCCGTGTTGCCCGTGTCCTTCGCGGCGATCTTGAACTCGAGCATCGGGTATTCATCGCTGCTGTATGCAAGGTCCCACTCGTCCTCCTCCCCCTCGGCCGGCCCGAAGATCACGACGCTGCCGTACTTCGAGCCGCCGCCGTCCTTGATGAGCGCGCAGCCCTTGCCGCGCATCGCGCCGTCGCGCACGTGCTCGATCGAGTAAACACCGGCCCGCTTGCGCCAGCCGTCGAGGTCCTTCTCGAAGTCGCAGCGCAAGAGCGCGTCCCTTGCGCCGATGTGCACGCGGAGCGAGCTGCGCGAATCGGGCACCGTGCGCTCGGCCACATCGAGCGTCGTGAGCAGGTCCGCGTAGCCGGTCCGTTTCGCCTTGCGGAACGTGAGAGTCAGGTCGCTCGTGGTCACCTTCGGCACCGGCCGGAGGACGAACTGGCTAGACGCCGGCTCCGCCTTGACGCCCTTGCCTGTCACCTTCCACGCGACCTTGCCGAGGTGCGAGGCGTTGTTCGTCAGCACCAGCGTCGCCGCGCGCGTCATGCCCGACCTGATGATGCCAGGCCCGTGCACGACAAGCTGCACGCCCACAGGTTGCATCACGCGCAGTGCGACCCACTTCTCGAGCGTCACGGGGCCGTCGGGCGTAGCAAGATCAAGCCGCACCCGCGCCAGCTTCACCCCCGGCTCGGCGTCCGGCGCGACCTCGAGCAGCGGCACGACCGTCGCCAGGTCGCCGCCCGGGTCAATCGTCGCGTTCGTGATCGGCGACTTCACGATCGGCCTCACGCCGGCCGCCTCGCACTCGACCGCGATCCGTTTGAGCGTTACCTGCTCGGCCGAAGTGTTCTCGAGATCGAAGCGGCCCCGAACCACCTTCGCGGTGAGTGATTCGGCCCGCTCGAGCGCCACGGAAGCCACCACGCCGCCGCCCTCGAGCGAGACAAGATCGAGTTCCTGGCCGGGCGGCGTGTCGCCGAGGTCGGTGTACACCACGTACGCCACCTGCTTATCAATGGCCACGTACCCGGCGAGCGACTTGTCGGCCGGGACCGCCGAGCGGCTCCGCAGCCAGCTCATCCACGGGTCAATCACGTCCCAGCGGACAAAGAGCAGGTCCCGGCGGTCGTGCGTGAAGCGATCGTCCGTCTTCATCGTGCGGTAGCGCAGCCACGCGAGGGACTCGTTGGCGAACGTGAGTTGGTTGTTCAAACGGGCGTCGTCGTGACCCATTTCGCGCAAGACCGGGCTCACCGCACGAGACGTCCGGCCCGGATCAACGCGCAGCACGGCGAAGTCGGCCTCAAGGCTGAGCCCCTCGAGCCCCGTCATCGCCCGCAGCATTGTCTCATCGAGCCGCGGCAGCTTTGCCCACGGGTCGTCCTGCACGTCGTGCCAGGCGTAGAGCTTACCGTCCCACGCGACCGGGACCGCCGTGCCGGCTTGCACCTTCGCGCCCTCGGGCAGCTCGAGCGCGGCGGTGAGCCCCTTGACCGGCTGCCCGTCCTTGGTCGAGAACCGCGCGGAAAAGCCCCAACCGCCTTTGCCTTGGTCCACCTTGATTAGCAGCCGGTTCCAGCCCCGCTTGATTACGATCGGCACGCAGTCGAAGTCCTTCGTGACGCCGCGATCCACGCGGTTGCGGTGCACCATCAGGCCGTCCCAAAAAACTTTCACGCCGTCGTCGCTGCCAATCCAGAGCAGCGCCTCCTGCGTCCGCATCGCGCGAAGGTACACGTGCGCGTAGGCGACCGAGTCGGTGTTCGGCTTGAAGGCCCGCGCAAAGTCAACGATCTCCTCGCGGTCCGCCCGTTGCAGGCGCTGCTCGTCGGTGGCATCCTCGGGCAGCGGCTCGTCGAGCGCGGCGGTATCAAAAACGTGCCATGCGGCGTGGTCCTCGACCGGGAACGCCGCCGCCTCGCTCGCGGCCGGAAGGACCTCGGCTTCACCGTCGAGAAAGTCCACATCGAGGCCGGCGTTCTCCGCATTCGGGAACGGCCCCCGCACGAGCCACCGGCGGATGTAGCCCCCCTCGGACTTGGGCGCCGGCCGCCCCCACGAGCGGCTGTTCATGTCGGCCTTGTGCCACATCGCCGGCCGATAGAGCCGGAACATGAAGTCGCGGTTCCACGCGAGCCAGCTCGGTTGGTCGAGGTCAGTCGGCCCATAGCCGCACAGGCCCGCATCGTGCAGGTTCGGCAGCCCGAAGTAGCCGAGGTTATCCATCATGACCGACTCGACCTGGTGGAGCCACTCGTGCTGCATGACGATCGCCATGCCGGCGTCCGGGCCAATGCGCTCGGCCACGTACGCGATGTTCGCGTTGCCCGCCTTGAGCTTCCCGTGCAGTTGGCCCCACGAGCGGCCGAAGGCATCCATCGGCATGTCGCCGGGCGGGAAGATGCAGATCACGCTATCGAACTCCTCCGGTCTCCAGTCGGGGAAGCTCTCGATCATCTGCTGCACGAGCGGCGGGGGAAAGAAGAAGCCCTTCTGCTCCGGATCGGTCGTCAGCACCACCGGTTCCGGGAAGACAAACTCTGTCGAGGCAAACTTCAAGTGGCCGCCGGTGAACGCGCTGGCGAACTCGGAGAGCTTCCTGAAGCTCGCACGCGCGTTGTCCATCTGCTCGGGCGTGAGCTTCGCCACCGAGCGATGCGCCTGCCCGGCGCGGTCCTTCCACGTCACGTCGAAGGTCGGCACCAGCACGAGCGCCACCCTCCAGACGTTCGGCTCCACACCGCTCGCCTCGGCGCGCTCGAGCATCGTGTCCACTTCGTCGTACCCACGCTTGAGAAAGATGCGCCCGAGGGTGCCGCGCTCGTTCACCTCGACCTTGTAGTCGCCCCACGTCACGGCGGGCGGCTCGTCGGCCTCCGTCGCCGGTTCCCCGGCAAAACCAGCGCAACACAGACAGGCCAAGGCCGGAATAGTCAAAGAAGGAAACCAGGCGTTTCGCATAGTAACCCCAATCTGCCTTGCACAATGCAAGGCGGCTCTCCTGACGAGTGCTTTTCGGTGATCTGGGCACATGCCGGCCCCGAGACCGGACAGGACGAAAACCTTATAGGGCGCCGCCACTCGCGTCAAGCCGCCCCGCCGATAGAAGGGCCTCACGCAGACCTTACCCTGAGCTTGCCGACCTCCAATCGGCTTGACATGGCCGTCGGACGGTCAGCATAGTATCGGCCGGCAAAGCCGGCGGGAAGCCGGCGTCCTTTTTCTCGTGTCATCGAGAGGAAAGTCCCGGATGCGTTTCGAGCTGTCTGTTTGCATGCGGTACCTCGCGCCGAAGCGCGGGCGGCTCTTCGTGTCGGCCAGCACGCTCTTCTCGATCCTCGGCCTGGCAGTCGGGGTGACCACTTACATCACCGTAATCGCGGTGATGACCGGTTTCCGCAATCAGATCACCAGCGCCTTCACCGGCTACTACTCGGACCTCATCGCGTACAAGGAAAAAGAGGAGCGTGGCCGCCGCGTCTGGGCCGTCGTGAAGGAACGCGACCTCGCCGTTATCGAGCAGGCGGCCGAAGAGGTCGAGGGGATCAAGGCGATCAGCCCGTTCATCTACGGCAAGGTCACCCTCCGGGTCGGCAGCCTCATTTACACCTCCGAGCTGCGCGGGGTGGATCCCGTGCGCGAGCCGCAGGTCTCGACGATCCTCTCCGAGCACAAGCTGGTGGCCGGCGATTTCAAGTTCGAGCGCGACGGCGACTACGTGGCGGTCGTCGTCGGCAAGCCGATCGCCGACAAGGCCGGCCTCGACGTCAACGACGATCTGATGATCGCCTCGACCGGCGTCGGCAGTCTGGGCGAACAGCACACGAGCCTCAACGCCTACGTCGCCGGCATTTTTACCTACGGCAACGTCGAGCAGGACCTGAGCGTCTACACCTCGATCGAGACCGCCCAGATCCTCCAGGGCCTCGGCGGCGCCGTCCACCGCATCAGCATCAAGCTCGATGAGCCCGAGCGCGCCGACGAGATCAAACCCCGCCTCGAGGCCACGATCGAGCAATTGCGCAAGCGCGACCTGTTGGGGGAGTACCGCGCCACGCTCGAGCACGCCCTCGAGCTGCTCGATCCCTCGATCGCGGCGCTCGAACAGGCGCCGGACGCGCTGCGCGAAAGGGCCTCCGCCGCCGAGCTCGATGACGACCAGGTGAGGCGCGTTGATGCGCTCGTCGCGCTGCTCGAGAATCTTCCCGAGGCGCTTGCCGAAACAAAGGGGCCGATCGCCAAGGCGCTCGGGCTGGACCGCGATTTCGGTTTCGACGAGCCCGCCCCTCTAAAAGCCGCCGTCAGAGCCGCTGAAGGAGTACGCGAGCCGCTTACGGAGGGGCTTTCCCGAGTCATCCGCCTCGAAGCGACGCTCGACGAGGCAGACCCCCTGCGGGCCGAGCTCAGGGCAATCGAGGACGCTCTTGCCGACGCCGACGAGGCGACGCGACGGACCCGCTGGGTCTGCGACGACATGCTCTTCAAGCCGTTCGGGATTTTCACGTGGAGCGAGCTCAATCCCGATCTGTTCGTTATGGTGAGCCAGGAGCGGATCATCACCGCGCTCTTCGTCGCGCTGATCGTGGTCGTCGCGGGCTTCATTATCATCAGCGGGCTGAGCATGACCGTCGTGCAGAAAAAGCGTGAGATCGGCATCCTTCGGGCGATGGGCGCGCGCGCCTCGAGCGTGGCGACGATCTTCGGCCTCGGTGGGTTCATCGTCGGGCTGATCGGCACCGTGCTGGGAACGGTCGGCGGCCTGCTGCTCTCGTACAACTTCAACTCGATCCGCGACTGGATTGCCTTGGTGCTCGGGGTGCCGCGGCTGTTCGCGCCGTACCCGACTGTCCCGATCTCGGTCCAGCTCGTTGACCTGATCGTCATCTGGACCTTCGCGATGGTCTGGTCGGTGCTCGCGAGCATCGTCCCGGCGATCAGCGCGGCACGCCTCCACCCGGCCGAGGCGCTCAGATGGGAGTGATCACCGCAAGTTGATCCCAACAGTGTAAGCAATGGCAGACCTCCTCGTTGGCACAGATATTGTTAAGACCTATCCCGTTGGGCGCAAGCGGCTCAGCGTGCTCAAGGGAGCCAGCCTCTCAGTGCGCCAGGGCGAGATGCTCGTCGTCATGGGCGCCTCCGGCGTCGGCAAGAGCACATTGCTGCATATCCTCGGCACGCTCGACCGGCCCGACACAGGGCAAGTGCTCTTTGACGGTCAGGACGTGGCGAGTCTGAACGAGGCCGACCGCTCGGCGTTCCGCAACCGCGAGGTCGGGTTCGTCTTTCAGTTCTACCACCTGCTCGCGGACTTCACCGCACTCGAGAACGTGCTTATGCCGGCAAGAATTGGCCGACGGCATGGGGCAAAAAGCTCCCTCAAGAACCGTGCGAAAAAACTCCTCGAGCGCGTCGGCCTGGGCGAGCGGCTGCACCACCGCATCCAACAGCTCTCGGGCGGCGAGCAGCAGCGGGTGGCGGTCGCGCGCGCGCTGATGAACGAGCCGCGCGTGCTCCTTGCGGATGAACCGACGGGCAACCTCGATACCGTCACCAGCGACGGCCTCCACCGGATGCTGAAAGAGATCAACCGAGAGCGCGGACAGACGATGGTTATTGTGACACACGACGAAGGGCTCGCGGCGATCGCCGACCACGTCTTGCACATGGTGGACGGAGTGATCCAGAAGGAGGCGAGCCCAGGAAGCTCGTGAGGGCGAGCCCAGGAAGCTCGTGAGGGCGAGCCCAGGAGGCTCGTGAGGGCGAGCCCAGGAGGCTCGTAAGGGCGAGCCTCTTGACTCGCCTGCCCCCACTGGGGTAGCGTAACAGCACGGGAAGGTGCACACACGAAACCACACACTGCCGGCCGCTGCCTCGGGGCGCGTGCAGGCACCCAGAGCGCATCGCGATGAAGATCTACATCAACGGGACAATCTGCGACGAGCAGGACGCCAAGATCAGCGTTCTCGACCACGGCCTCCTCTACGGCGACGGCGTGTTCGAGGGCATCCGCGTCTACAACAACCGCGTCTTCAAGCTCGTCGAGCATATTGATCGCCTTTATGAGTCGGCCCACTCAATCATGCTCGAGATCCCCATGAGCAAGGAGGAGCTGATCGCGGCGGTGGTCAAGACCGTCGCGGCCGACGGCCAGCGGGACGGCTACATCCGGCTCATCGTCACCCGCGGCATAGGCGACCTCGGCCTCAACCCGCATAAGTGCGAGGACTCGCAGGTCATCATCATCGCCGACAGCATCGCGCTCTACCCCCAGGAGTTGTACGAGACCGGGCTGGAGATCATCACCATCCCCACGAGGCGCAACGTGCCCGAGGCAACTAATCCGCGGCTCAAGTCCCTCAACTACCTGAACAACATCCTCGCCAAGATCGAAGCGCTCAACTCGGGCCATACCGAGGCGATCATGCTCAACGCCGAGGGGTATGTCGCCGAGGCTACCGGCGACAACGTCTTCCTGGCCAAGCATGGTGTGCTCAAGACACCCTCGACCGACATCGGCATCCTGAAGGGCGTAACGCGCGACGCGGTGATCGCGCTGGCCGGGAAGCGTGGTCTCGAAGTGCTCGAGGCCCGCTTGACGCGCCACGACCTTTACATCGCCGACGAGTGCTTTCTGACGGGAACCGCCGCCGAGATCATTCCCGTTATAAAGATTGATGGGCGCGTCATTGGGAGCGGCACGCCGGGAGCAATCACCCTCGATCTTATCACGGCGTTCCAGGAACTGACCGATAGTGAGGGGGTTGAGGTTCGGCCCGCGGCGCCGCTCGGCTCGCCAAAACCGGTGTCGCCCGCAACGACCCCAGACGCAACGCAGTAGAGGCGTACCATGGCGAAACCGCACTTGTGCGACATCTGCCAGGAAAACCCGGCGACGGTCCACAACACCGAGATCGTCAACAATAAGCTGAAGAAGCTCAACCTGTGCGAGCAGTGCGCCCGGGAGAAGGGCCTTGGCATTACCGCGCACTTCGGCGTCGCCGAGATCCTCAAGGGGCTGACGGAGGCGCAGCAAGAGGAAACAACGGAGCCGGAACAGACGTGCGACTTCTGCGGCTTGAGCTTCAGCCGGTTCAGGAAGGTCGGCCGGCTCGGCTGCTCGCACTGCTACGAGACGTTCTACGAGCAGCTCGAGCCGATCCTTTCAGACATCCACAAAAAGACCGAGCACGTCGGCAAGAGCCCTTCAGCCGCCGCGATAATTGACACGACCACCAAACAGCTCTCCGACCTCAACCGGGAGCTGAGGCGGGCCGTCGAAGACGAAGAGTACGAGCGCGCCGCCGAGCTGCGCGACGAGATCAGACAGCTTGAACAGCAACAGGAACCAACAGGCGACAAGACATGAACCTGGACGACCTGGTCAGCAGCGGACACAGTTGGATGCGGGGCAACGGCCCGGACTCGGACATCGTTTTCTCGAGCCGGGTCCGATTGGCCCGAAACCTGGCCGACAGCATCTTCCCGAACCGGGCAACGCCCAACGAGAAGGCCCAGGTCCACGAGCGCATCCAGGCAGCAGTCGAACACGTCGCTCAGTTCACGGGTGGACTCACCCTCAAGATGGACGAGATTGGCGACCTCGACAAGCAGTTCCTGGCCGAGCGCTACCTCATCAGCCGGGAGCTTGCCGGCGCCGGCGCCGGCAGCGCGGTGGTGATCTCGCCGGACCAGAGCATGAGCCTGATGATTAACGAGGAGGACCACATCCGCTTCCAGGTGCTGCTCTCGGGCTTCCGGCTGTGCGAGTGCTTCGAGATCGCCCAGCAGATTGATGCCGAGCTCGAAACACGGCTCGAGTACGCCTACTCGCCCAAGCTCGGCTACCTCTCGGCCTGCCCGACCAACGTCGGCACCGGCATCCGGATCTCGGCGATGCTGCACCTGCCGGCGCTCATCCTGATCCGGCAGATTGACCAGGTACTCCAGGCAATCATCAAGCTCGGGCTCGCCGTGCGCGGGCTCTACGGCGAGGGCACCGAGTGGTTCGGCAACCTGTTCCAGATCTCAAATCAGGTCACCCTCGGCAAAAGCGAGGAGGAGCTGATCGCCAGCCTCGAGAAAGTGATCCGCCAGGTCGTCCAAAGCGAGAAGAACGCCCGCGTCTCGCTCATCAAGACCAAGTCGGAGGCGCTCTACGACAAGGTTGGCCGCGCCGCCGGGATCCTGCGGAACGCGCACATCATCACCTCGCGCGAGACGATTGACCATCTCTCGACGCTGCGTATGGGCATAGACCTCAGCCTCGTCGAGGACCTCGACCGGCAATCGGTCAACGAGCTGTTTATCCTCACTCAGCCGGCCCACCTGCAGAAGATCAGCGGCAAGGCGCTCGACGCCTCGGTTCGCGACATCGAGCGCGGCACGCTGCTCCGCCAGCGGCTGCAGAACAACTAGGCGGCCGCCCACCCGAATGAGGACGGGCCGCGAACGCCAACACAAGGGGTGAACGAGTCGCATGTGGGATCGCTTTACGAACCGCGCTAAGCAAGTCAAGAAGCTCGCCGAGAAAGAGGCCCAGCGCCTTAACCATAACTACATCGGCACCGAGCACATCCTGCTCGGCCTGATCAAGCTCGGCCAGGGCGTCGCGGTGGACGTGCTGCGCAAGCTCGACCTGGACTTCGACACCATCCGGCTCGAGGTCGAGAAGCTCGTCGGCGCCGGGCCGAGCACGAAGGTCATCGGTAAGCCCGCGCATACCCCGCGGGCCACGCGCGTCTACGAGATCGCCGCCGAGGAAGCGCAGAACCTCAAGCACAACTATGTCGGCACCGAGCACATCCTGCTCGGCCTGCTACAGGAGACCGACGGCGTAGCCGCCAAGGTGCTCCGCAACCTCGATGTGGACATCGAGAAGGTGCGCCAGGAGATCCTCCAGATCCTCTCGGGCTTCACCCCCTCGCTCGGCCCCGGCAAGGCCCAGGGCGAAAAAAAAGGCCAGAAGAGCCCGGCGCTCCGCTCGTTCGGACGCGACCTGACCGAGCTCGCCGAAGAAAAGAAGCTCGATCCCGTCATCGGGCGCCACGACGAGATCGAGCGCGTCATCCAGGTCCTGTGCCGCCGCCGCAAGAACAATCCCGCGCTCCTGGGCGACGCCGGCATCGGCAAAACCGCCATCGTCGAGGGCCTCGCCCAGCAGATCGTCGCGGGCAACGTGCCCGAGCTCTTGCGCAACAAGCGGCTCATCACGCTCGACCTGGCGCTCATGGTGGCCGGCACTAAGTACCGCGGCCAGTTCGAGGAGCGGATCAAGGCGGTGATGGACGAGATCCGTAAAAGCCAGGACGTCATCCTCTTCATTGATGAGCTCCACACGCTCGTGGGCGCCGGCGCCGCCGAGGGCGCCATTGACGCATCGAACATCCTCAAGCCGGCGCTCAGCCGCGGCGAGCTCCAGTGCATCGGCGCCACCACCCTGGACGAGTACCGCAAGTACATCGAGAAGGACGCCGCCCTCGAGCGCCGCTTCCAGACAATCAAGGTAAGCGCGCCGACCGTCGAGGAAACCTTCGAGATCCTCAAGGGCCTACGCGGCCGGTACGAGGAGTACCACAAGGTCAAGATCACCGACGACGCGCTCGTGATGGCCGCCACGCTCAGCGATCGCTACGTCACCGGGCGCAACCTGCCCGACAAGGCCATTGACCTCATTGACGAGGCCGGCGCCCGCGCGCGTATCCTGGCGATGACGCGCCCGCCCGACGTCAAGAACATCGAGGAAGAGCTCCAGCAGGTCAAGCACGAGAAGGAACTCGCCATCGCCCGACAGGACTACGAGAAAGCGGCGGCCCTGCGGGACCGCGAGCGCGAGATCAAGACGAGCTACGAGCAGACCGTCGCCGAGTGGGAACACAACAAGGCCGAGAAGGAGAAGACCGTCGACGAGGAGGAAATCGCCTACATCATCAGCAAGTGGACCGGCGTGCCGGTCGCCAAGCTCGAGGAGGCGGAGTCCGAGAGGCTGCTCCGGATGGAGGAGGATCTCGGCAATCGCGTCGTCGGCCAGGACGAAGCGATCACCGCCATCAGCAAGGCGCTCCGCCGCGCCCGGGCCGACATCAAAGACCCGAACCGCCCGATCGGCTCGTTCGTCTTCCTCGGGCCGACCGGTGTGGGCAAGACGCTGCTCGCCAAGGCGCTCGCCGAGTACATGTTCGGCAACGAAGACGCCATGATCTCGCTCGACATGAGCGAGTATATGGAGAAGTTCGCCGTCAGTCGCCTGACCGGCTCGCCCCCGGGCTACGTCGGCTACGAGGAGGGCGGGCAGCTCACCGAGGCGGTGCGGCGCAAGCCGTACTCGGTGGTGCTGTTCGACGAGATCGAGAAGGCCCACCCGGACGTGACCCACATCCTGCTCCAGGTGCTCGAGGAGGGCAAGCTCACCGACAACTTCGGCCGCGTCGTGGACTTCCGCAACACGGTGGTCATCATGACCTCGAACATCGGCGCCGACCTCCTGAAGAGGGATACCATCGTCGGGTTCGGCGCCGACAAGAGCGAGCGCTCCTACGAGGGGATGAAGACCAAGATCATGGACGAGGTCAAGCGCATTTTCCGCCCCGAGTTCCTCAACCGGCTCGACGACACGATTGTCTTCCGCGCCCTCGAGCGCGAGCACTTCAACCCGATCCTTGACATCGAGCTCGATAAAGTTCGCATGCGGCTCAAGAAGCAAGGCGTGCGGCTCGAGGTGACCGACGACGCGTGCGCGTTCCTCATTGACCGCGGCTTCAGCGAGAAGTACGGTGCTCGGCCGCTCCGGCGCGCCATCGAGCGCCACCTCGAGGACGCGCTCGCCGAAGAGATCCTCCGCGGCGGGCTCAAGAACCGCGAGGTGCTCACCGTCACCGTCAAGGGCGACCGCCTCGACTTCAAGTAGCCCGTTCCTCCCTGCGCCGGGCCAGGCTTTTGCGTTGCCCAACCGCCGTCCCCCGCGCTAGACTGCACCCGAGGTCCAACAACTGCGGAGATTGCCTCACCCGCAGCCCGTGCCGGACGGGCACTCCCGCACGCAGTCTATGCTGAGAGACCTGGGCATGCGCCTTATAAA
This sequence comes from uncultured bacterium, assembly GCA_965369835.1. Classification (GTDB taxonomy): domain Bacteria; phylum Auribacterota; class JABMQX01; order JAFGEW01; family JAFGEW01; genus CBDUSE01. Next base: position 3,781 of record CBDUSE010000068.1, on the reverse strand, counting down.
ACGCCTGGCGGAGTTCGTCACGCAGCTCGGCGGCATGACGCAGTTGCTTGCGTCATCAATCGTCATCGTCTTTACGCACCCACCGAGGTGGCGTGAGATCACGCGCCAGATGTTCAACTTCGGCATTCAGAGCGCGCCCGTGGTGCTGCTGACCGGCGCCGCCACCGGCGCCATTCTCGCGCTGCAGACCTGGTACCAGTTCCGGCTGATGCAGATGGAGAGTGCGATCGGACCCGTTGTAAGCCTCTCGATGGCCAACGAGCTCGGTCCGCTGCTGACCGGCATAATGGTAGCGGGTCGGATGGGCGCGGCGATGGCCGCCGAGCTCGGCACGATGCGCGTGACCGAGCAGATAGACGCCCTCCGGTCGCTGGCGACCGACCCGGTGCGCTACCTCGTCGTGCCCCGGCTCATCGCCGGCCTCGTGATGATCCCGATGCTGACCGCCTTCTCCATTGCTTGCGGCATCGTCGGCGGCGCCTTAGTGGCGATCGATCTCAAGGGGGTGAACGCCGCCTTCTACTGGAACAACACGATCCGGTTCACCGAGCCGAGCGACATCTGGGTGGGTATCATCAAGGCGGCGGTGTTCGCGATGATCATCGTGATCGTCGCCTGCTACAAAGGCTTCAACGCCAGCGGCGGCGCCGAGGGCGTCGGCAAGGCGACGACCGGCACGGTCGTCGCGGCGAGCGTCACGATCCTGATCACCGACTTCTTTCTCACCAACATCCTCTTCTAGGCCACAATGACGGATGCGGCGAGCAACAAAACGGCGATTGACCTCCAGGGTATCGTCAAGCACTTCGGCAGCCAGCTTGTGCTCGACGGGCTCGACCTCGAGGTGCGCAGAGGCGAAACCATCGTCATCATCGGCTGCAGCGGCTGCGGCAAGAGCGTGTTGCTCAAACACATGATCGGCATCCTCAAGCCCGAGCGGGGCCGCGTCTTCATCAACGGCACCGACATCGTGCCGCTCGCTGAGAACCGCCTCCTCGAGATCCGCTCGCAGTTCGGAATGGTCTTCCAGAGCTCCGCCCTCTTCGACTCGATGAGCGTCTGGGACAACGTCGCCTTCAGCCTCACCGAACACCAGAAGATGCCCCACAAGGCGATTGACGACCGCGTCAACTACTGCCTCGATCTCGTCGGGCTGCAAGGGACCCAAACGAAGAGCCCCGCCGAACTCAGCGGCGGCATGCGCAAGCGCGTCGGGGTGGCGCGCGCGATCGCTCACGAGCCGAAAATCATCCTCTACGATGAGCCGACCACCGGGCTCGACCCCGTGACCGGCGACACGATCAACGACCTGATCATCCGCGCGCAAGAGCAGCTCCACACCACCTCGGTCGCCGTCACCCACGACCTGCACAGCGCCTTCAAGATCGGCGACCGTATCGCCATGATGGCCGACGGCAGGATCGTTGCGACCGGTACGCCGAGCGAGATCTGGAAATCGGACGACCCCAGGGTCAAACGCTTTCTCCGAACCGGTGGTGCCGCGGTGTTCGGCGACTAAAGGCGTCGCCGTTGCATCCGGCACCGCTGAGGGTGTAGACTAAACGCAAGTGCAGCCAAGAGGGAGATACCTGATGGCCCGCAAACAATATGACCTGCTCGTTGGACTATTCGCCCTCGGGGCGATCTTGGTGCTTGCCTATATGGCCCTGGTCTTCGGCGGCGGCGTCAGAAAATACCGCGACTCCATGACTGTGATCGGCCAGTTCAACCAGGCGGGCGGCCTGATCGAGAACGCGCCCGTGTACCTCTCGGGCGTCGAGATCGGCCTCGTCAACAAGATCGAAGTGGCCGTGACCGGCAAGGTGCATGTCCACATGCGCGTGGCCCGGCAAGCCAAGCTGCGCAAGTCCGACGTGCCCGAGATCGCCCAGCGCGGCGTCCTCGGCGACGTCATTGTCAACTTCATTCGCGGCGAGCAGCCGGGAGAACTGGCGCGCGAAAACACGCTCTTCGTCGGCAAGGACCCGGTCGATATCATCAGGCAGGCCGAGAGGGCCATCTCGATACTCACGAGCGAGGAGACAGTCGGCACGGTGCGAAGCATCTTGCAGAATGTGGAAGAGATCACCGGGCAGCTCCGCGAGGACATGGAAAACCTGCGCGGGCTCTTCACCCCGGAGTTCCTCGACGATGCGCGCGCGATCGTCTCGAACGCCCGCAAGGCCAGCGAAGACCTGCCCGAGCTCACACGGGAGGGCACCTTGATCTTGCGCGAGACGCGCACGCACCTCATCCAGCTCGCCCAGAACCTCTCGAAGAACGCCCGGCACATTGACAACATGCTGGCCTCGGTTGACGCAATCCTTGCCGCCACGGCCCGGGGAGAAGGCACGCTCGGCAACCTGGTGAAGAACCCGGAGCTGTACGACTCGACCGTCTCAGCGCTCGACGCGATGCGCGACGCCGTCGTCGCCATCAAGTACCACGGCCCGTTCTGGGGCAAGCGGATCCGGGCCGAGGAAGAGGCCAAGGCTGCCGAGGCCGCCCGGCGCGCCACGATCTGGAGGAGGTGATTCCACCCGGACCAACGCTGACCGTCCGGGCTGCACGCCGCATGGCCAACGGCCCAACGCTCATGGCGGCTCGAGACAATCGGTCGCACGCGGTATCACAATTGCATCTATCCAAAGTGATGCCGGATCATTCCTAATATGACTAGCGTCTCAATACTGTAAGGTGATTACGACATGGCACTCATTGCATTGCGAATCGTATTCGTGCTCATCACTGCGGTCGTCGGCGGCATCATCGCCACTAACACCGGGGGTGAGAGCCGGACCGTGCTCGGCGTGTTGGCCGGGCTCGCGGCGGGCGGGGCCGTCATCTTCATCGAAACGAACTTCCGCCGCATCACCATCCGAGGGTTCTCGGCGCTGCTCATCGGGCTCGTCGTCGGCGTTGCCGCCTGGTTCATTTTCTGGCAAATCCTGCACATTCTGCCCGACGAACTCTTCGGCTCACAGCACCCGCCGCCGGGCAGCGAGCAGTCTCCCGCGGATGCCGTCCGCGGCTACGTCTCCGTGGTGCTCATGCTCATCTGCGTCTACCTCGGCGTGGTCGTCACCCTCAAAGGCGCCGAGCAGTTCGACCTGCTGCTGCCCGCCACCAAGCTCGAGGCCGGAGGCGCACCTGCCAGGACCGAGCGCATTCTCGTTGACACCAGCGTCATCATAGACGGCCGCGTCGCCGACATTGCCGAGACCGGCTTCCTTCAGGGGCAACTGATCATCCCGCGCTTTGTCCTGCGCGAGCTCCAGACCATCGCCGACAGCTCCGACCCCCTCAAACGGACCCGAGGGCGCCGGGGACTCGACATCCTGAACCGCATCCAGAAAGACCCCCACATTGACGTGAAGATCCACGAGACGGACTTCGCCGACATCTCGGACGTGGACGCCAAGCTGGTCAAGCTCGCTAAGCTGGTGGACGCCAAGGTGTTCACCAACGACTACAACCTCAACAAGGTCGCCGAGTTCCAGCAGGTCCGGGTCCTCAACATCAACGACCTGGCCAACGCGCTCAAGCCCGTGATCCTGCCCGGCGAGGCGATGAACGTGCGGATCGTGCGCGAGGGCAAGGAGGCAGGCCAGGGCGTGGCCTACCTCGACGACGGCACAATGGTCGTCGTCAACAACGGCCGCGACCGGATCGGCCAGAAGCTCGACGTGAACGTCACCAGCGTCCTGCAGACATCCGCGGGGCGGATGATTTTCGCCGACATCAAGGACTAGCAGGCTGCTGAAAAAGACCGCCGTCCGGT
>CBDUSE010000067.1:0-15382 GCA_965369835.1 uncultured bacterium | reverse complement strand
GGTGCAGGCCGACGACGGTGTTCGGCTCTACTACGCCGGCACGAAGACGTACTTTCTGGACGGGGGCAGCCGCGTCGTACCGATGACGCTCATCGGGCTGGCCACATCGCCCGACGGCATCACGTGGACGCGCCACGACGGTAACCCCATCTTCGGCCCGGCGCTCTTCCAGCGCGGCCTTGCCGAGTACACGGATGTCGTCATGGGAGCCAGGGCCGTCGAAGACGATCCAGACGTTGGGCCGTTGCTCGAGCGGTTCGACGCGCTCGGCCTGTCGGGCCTGAGTGTGGTCCGCGACGGCGACGGGTATCTGCTTGCCTACGGCGGCACCGCCCAGGCCGACGCGACCGACTATCGGATCGGTTTCGCGACGAGTGCCGACGGCATCACGTGGCAGGCGGGCCCCGCCGAGCCGGCCCTGGTGCTCGGTCGGACACCGCGTAGCACCATCCTGTCCGAGGGGACCGTGTACGTCTCGCGGGTGTTCATTGTCGTGGGGGCGATGGCGCTCGGCCTCGGGCTGTTCGGGCTCACCAAGCTGCACGGCGAGCGCGTGGTGCGGCGCGACAAGAACATGGTCTACTCGCTGGCCTTTTTCATTTCGCTTGTCTTCACGCTGGTGGTGGCGTTTGGATGGGGCATGGCCGACTCGGGCTCGGGCCACCTTGGGCGCAAGCTCTACGAGATCGTGTTTTCGGGCATGCTGGTCAGCTTCGGCGCCTCGAGCATGGGGCTGCTGACCTTCTACCTGGCCTCGTCGTCGCACCGTTCATTCAAGCTCAAGAACGCCGAGGCGGGCCTGATGATGGTCGCCGCCATTCTCATCCTGTTGAGCCAGGTGCCGCTGGGCCAGTTGATCACGAGCCGGCTGCCCGAGCAGGTCCAGATCCAGAACGTGGCACAACTGATCAACTACGCCGTTGTGATTCCGACCATGCGGGCGATTCAGATCGGGGCCGCGGTCGGCGGGCTCGTATTGGCCACGCGCCTGTGGCTCTCGATGGAAAAGCGACGCGACTAGGGGGTTGGCATGAAGGCAAACGCTGCGCCTTCGGACAAGGGTCGCCGCCGGAGTGTGGCCGAACGGCTCGAGGGGCTCGATCGGCGGTTCATCTACGGCATTCTGTGTCTTGTTGCCGTCGGCTCCTTTATCTTGAGGCCGCTCAGGATCAGCAGCATCAACCCCGCGACGAAAGCCGTGTTCGACGAGATCGAGCGCTGCCCGGACGACAAGGTGATCATCCTCGACAGCTCGTGGGACATGGGCTCGCAGTCGGAGAACCGGCCGCAGTTCCGCGCGCTCGTCGAGCACATGTTCCGCCGGGACATCAAGTTCGTCGTGACCACGCTCGGCACGACACCGTTTGCGCCGGAGATCGCCCAACAGCATCTCGAGGAGCTGGCCGCCAAGTACGACAAGCAGTACGGCATGGACTACGTCAACCTGGGATACAAGAGTGCGGGCGGCGGGGGTATTATCGGGGCCCCGCTTGGCTTCCTGCTGGATGCGTTCGCCAAGGACATCCACGCGGTCTACCCGACCGACTTCAAGAAGACGCCTCTGACCGAGTTGCCGCTGATGCAGCGGGTCACAAGCATTGAGCAAGCGCACATGGTCGTCTGCGTCACCTATCAGCCGCCGATCGAGTGGATCTCGTTCATTCGCGGCCAGTTCGGCACGCCCGTGGTCTTCTCGTGCATGAGCATCGTCGTACCGCTCTATGCAATCTACTACGACTCGAACCAGCTCGCGGGCATCATCGGCGGCACACGCGGGGCAGCCGAGTACGAGCGGCTGCTCGAGCTCGAGCAGGCCGGCGAAGGCACCCGGCTCATGACACCCCAGTCGCTCGTCCACCTGCTCATCATCTTCTTCATCATCCTGGGCAACGTCGGGTACGTGTCCGGCTTGAGGAGGAAACGCTGATGCCGGCGATGGCGCCCACCTACACCGACGCCGCCAAGATCATCGAGGTGCTGATCGGCACAATCACGTTCATGGTGGTGATCTCCTACGTCTTCAAGGAAACGGCCGTCTATCGCATGGTGAACCACATCGTGCTCGGCGTCGCCACGGGCATCGCCATCATGATCACGTGGCGCGACATCGTGCACCCGAATTGGTGGCTGCCGGTCAGCCAAGGCTTCGCCAGCATCGGCGAGGGCTCGTGGAACTGGAACGTGCTCTGGGTGCTGTGCCTGGTTCCGGGCGCGATGTGGTACACGCTCTACTTCAAGAAGCTCGCGTGGATGAGCCGCATCGTCTTCGGCCTGTTCATCGGCATGGGCGCGGGGCTGGCGTTCAAGAACTACCTGCTGCTCATCGTGCCGCAGATCACGCAGTCGTTCAAACCGCTCGTCGCCATGCGCGACGGCGCGTTCGACTGGGGGGCCACGATCAAGAACCTGCTGTTCACGGCGACACTGATGAGCGTGCTCGTGTACTTCTTCTTCACGTTCCGCCGCGAGATCCGGCCCGTGAACCATGCCCGCCTGTACGGCCGCTGGATGATGATGATCTGCTTCGGCGCGCTGTTCGGCTACACGGTCATGACGCGCATGAGCTACTTCCTCGAACGGCTCAACTACGTCAAGGAAGAGCTCCTGCGCGGCGTCTTCGGCCTCTAGCCGGCGCCTTCGGCCTCGAGCCGGCGTCTTCGGCCTCGAGCCGGCGTCTTCGGCCTCGAGCCGGCGCCTTCGGCCTCGAGCCGGAGAGGCTGGATTTCAGACAGAACCCCAGGATCGACACGATTCCCATGATCCAGTCAATCCTGTTGATCCTGTCGAGCAGCCTGCTACTTCTTCTCGACGAGCGTCACGCCGACGAACCAGTCGAGCTCGAAGAGTGCAAGCTCTGTCCTGCTGCCGATCGGCTGAAGCACGCAGGCGAAGTCGAACGCGTAGCCGTTGCGCGGATCAAGCCCGACGCGTAGGTTGCGCGGAACGGCGATCTCGAGCACCTTCAGGTCGCCCTGCGTGCCGGTTGCGTAGCGGATCTTCCCGACGTCGTAGAGCCGCTTGTTGCTTTCGTTGACCTTGGCGTCCGGGCCGCGCACGGAGCAATCCCTAAGCCTCAGTTCGACCCGGCACGTCTCGACCTCGCCGATCGGGTCGCCGGTTTCAGGCATCACGTGGATGGTCATGTTGTCGTTGCTCCAGCACGATCCGTCCTGTCTACAGTCGAGCATCACCTTCATTCGGGACCAGCGATCCGTCGCCAACGCCAGGTAGAGAGCGTCGTCGTCCCAGCTCATGTAGAGCGTGCCGACGAGCTCGACGTCCCTGAAAACGCGATAGACGCCCCATTCGTCCGGGCCGATCTGGCCGTCGAGGACCGGCGTGCGCTTCGCGATCGCCTCGGGCACGGGGTAGAGCGGGTAGGGGTCTTTGTTGTCGCGGAGGCCGTCGCCATCGGCGTCCGCCAGGTCGGGCCTCGGCGGGAACTGGCGCTCGATCATCCGCTTGTTCCCCAACTCGATCGCCTGCACGCCGTAGGTCAGCAGCATTTCTTTGTAATCGCTCAGGCCGTCGCCGTCGGTGTCCCGGCTGCGCGGGCTGCTGCCGAAACGCTTCTCGTCGCAGATGAGCGCTGCGTCCTCGTCGGCGAGGCCGTCGCCGTCGGTGTCCATCGCGAGCTTCACCTCGCCGAGGATCGAAGCGAAGTACCATTCTTCCGGGAAGATCCGCAGCACGTAGCCGTTGCCGGAGAGCCCGCCGGTGAAGCGGCCCTCGAGATACGCCATGGCGAAGTGATTGAACTCAAACTCCTGGTAGCCGCTGAAGAGAAACTGCCCGTCCACCTTGTGGCCGAACTCATGGACAAAGAGCCCCACCGTGTCGCCCCCGGTGTTGAAGGCGCAACGGCCGACGCCACACCACCAAAACGGCGTCAGTCCGCCCGAGCCGGCCTGGCGCCAGTAGCCACGCGCCGACGGGGCATCCGGGTCCTCGTACGCCGCGGGCTGGACGCGGCCGGGAACGAGATCGCCCGGCGCGTCGCCCTTGTGCCAGTGCCAGAGGCATCCGAGGCTGATCACCCCCGCATAGTCTTTGTGCCATTTGCCGTGCTGTGCTTGGGCCAGGGCCTCGAACTCCTCCTCGGTCTCCCATACCCAGTTCGGGCCGCGCTTCCAGCGGTTCGGCGCAGTGAGCCATTCAAGCTCCCGTTCGCCGACCGCGTCGCCGAGCATCTCCTTAAGCAACGCGATGATCTCGGCCCGGTTCTCGTCGGTACGCTCGACCAAGCCGCGCTGTGAAGCGCGGCCCATCAGCTCATCGAACTTCGCGCGGTCCTCCCGGCCAAGCTGCTCGAGTGCCTCGGGGTCCGGGAAAACGAGTTGCGGCTCGTTGACGATAACCCAGTCGAAGTGGATGTTCATGAGCCAGCGCGACGCGAAGAAGTAGAGGTACGCGCCCTGCTCCATCTGGCGCTTGAGCGCCTCGACGCCCTCGTCCGTCATCGCCTGCGGCGGCCTGACTCCCTCGGGGACCTTTGCGCGTTCATAGATGTTGGCGTAGAGCACGACGAGGACCGGCATGTCGAGGTAGCGCACCATGCCCCTCGGCGCGGCGGTGGCAAAACGCCACTCGCGGCCGAAAAAGGGCGCCTTCGGCGCGAAGGAGCAGCCGTACGACACCCGGAAGCGATACTGCGTGCCCGGCTCGAGGCCGGCAAGTTTCACGGCGTGCCGTGTGCGCGGCTTGAGCGAGCCGGCCGACGTCCAGTGCTCGCCGTCGCTCGAGTACTCAACGAGCGACGGCGTCGGCACGAGCGTTTCGTACGTGATCACCGCGCTGGTCCGGCGGCGGCGTGCGACCTCGGGCCGTGGCGGATCGCGCATCTCCCCAGTAAACCTGATCACGCGGTTCGCCTCGGGCCAGGTGACCAGAAGGTGCCCCTTCGACGTCAGCGCGATGCCGTAAGGCTCGACGCCGAGCTTCGCGACACCGAGCCCGGCGAGGCCCCAGAGCGCCTTCGAGTACTCGCTACTGATCGTGTCCCACTCGTAGGCCATATCAACGGTCCAGCGGCGGACCGCCTTCCAGTCCGGGCACGCGGTGTAGATGTCGCCGGAGGTTCCGGCGGCGATGTCGGTTGCTCCCGGGTTGGCCCAATACTTCTCGGTCCAGACCCATTTCTTGACCTTCTTCCTCTCGCCGTCGCCCTCCTCTTTGACCTCTTTCCAGTCGTAGCGTTCGAGGCGCCCATGCCCCGTGTTGGCGATCATGAGCCGACGCATCTTGCCCCGACCGTACTCCTGCAGCACGACGTTGTTCGGCTGCCGCAGCTCGGCGGCCGCGGCACCCTCGATGCTGAGGTCCGGGCGGTATTTGCCGTCCTTGCTGAAAGCAACGATACGGTTGTTCTCCGTGTCGGCGATGAGCACATTGTCGTTCTCGTCCACCTCGCAGCCGCGCGGCCTGCTCAGCCGGCCCGGGCCGTCGGCGTCGCCGATCGCTCTGAGGAACTTGCCCTTGCAGTCAAAAACGCAGATGCGGTCGTTGTTCGTGTCGGCAACGTAGATCGAGTCCGCCACGTCCAAGGTGATGCCGTAGGGCTCATCGAAATGCCCCGTATCGGCCCCCGGCTTTTCGAGCCGGCCCAACAGGCGCACGAGTTGCCTATCGGGGCCGTACACCGCCACGACGTGGCTGGCCGCGTACGCCACGACCACCCGGTCCTGCGAGTCCACGCCGATCCCGCGCGGCTCCTTGAGCAGGCCGGCCTCGACGGCATCGGCGCCGCAGGTTGCCTGCACCACGCCGGCCGCCGCCAGTACCAGCATCACCATCGCCATCGGTTTCATCGCACCCACTCCTCGACGAGTTTCGATCATCTCGTGTCCTCAGTTCGCATCATGGCAAGACAACGTTGCCGCCCCTCGACCGAGGAGCGGCAACGGCAGTGCGTTCCCGATTTCGGCGTTGTGATGGGTCTCTCGCGGTGAGCTCCTAGCCCATCAGCTTCTTGAGCGCCTCGATCGTGCCCTTGACGTGGTCGGCTGATTTCTTGAGCGCTGCGGCGTCCGCGTCGCTCAGCTTGAGCTCGATCACCTCCTCGACCCCCTTGGCACCGAGCTTGATCGGCACGCCAACAAAGATGTCACGGATCCCGTACTCGCCCTCGAGCAGCGTGCAGCAGGGGAGCACCTGGCCCTGGTCCTGCGAGATGCTCTCGACCATCGAGGCGACCGCGGCCGCCGGCGCGTAGTAGGCGCTGCCGGTCTTGAGCAGCTTGACGATCTCGCCGCCGCCCTTGCGCGTGCGCTCGACCATGGCGTCAATCCGCTCGGGCGGGATGAGCGCCTTGATCGGGATACCGCTCACCGTGGCGTAGTCGGTCAGCGGCACCATCGAGTCGCCGTGCCCGCCAAGCACCATCGCTGAGACCTCGTGCACCGAGACGCCGAGCTCCATCGCGATGAAGCAGCGGAACCGTGTCGAGTCGAGCACGCCGGCCATGCCGAAGACCCTGTTCTTCGGGTAGCCAGCCTTTGTGTAGGCGAGGTAGGTCATCACGTCCAGCGGGTTCGACACGACGAGCATGATCGGCTCGCCCGGCTGGGCCACAAGGCTGTCCACGACGCCGCCGACGATCTCGGCGTTGACCTTGAGCAGGTCGTCGCGCGACATCCCCGGCTTGCGCGGCACGCCGGCGGTAATCACCACGATGTCGCTGTTCGCGGTGTCCGCGTAGTCGTTCGAGCCGGTGATGGTCACGTCCCACCCCTCGACCGGGGCGCCTTCCATCATGTCGAGCGCCTTGCCCTGAGGCATGTCCTCGACGACGTCGAGAAGAACGATGTTGGCGAGGTTTCTGCACGCAATCGCGTGTGCCGTCGTTTCCCCCACATGGCCGGCGCCAATGACGCTCACTTTTGGCAGACCCATGGCTCCCTCCTCCGATTTGGTTTTGAACAAACGCCTCACGCCCTCAACCAGCGCGCCGTTATTGATACTCCGGTTCCAGCGCTGCCGACCGGCGTCGCAGCAGTTCCGCGACGCTCTTCCCAAACGCAGCCGCAATGCGCGATCCGCGCAAACCGGATAGTAGCGGTCCCTCTGAGATGTGTCAACCGGCCAAGCCGGCGTCCCTCCGCTTCATCCAGCGCTCGAGGTTCTCCCGGAAGCTGCACCCGAGGCAGCCGCCCTTGTCCTTCGAGCAGTAGTCCTTGAAGATCTGGAGCAAGCCCTGCCGCAGAGCCGCTGTCTCGGGCCCGATCGGGTCCTGCTGCACGCCGAACAGGCGATGCCGCACCATGCGCGTCACCTTGTTGCCCACCCCCTTCGGCGCAGCATGGTAGAGCATCAGGAGCGCGCCCTCGAGCTCCGGCCGTGCGCGCCGCACGTACAGCAGCAGCACCGGCACCACGACGTTGACGATGATCTCCTCGAGCCGCCCCCGCCCCAGCAGCGCCACCGGCCTGTCGAGCTCGCGCCCGCCGAGCACGTACCGCCTCGACCAGTACGGGTCCTCGCCTACGTCGAACAGGTCGGTCATTCGCCGGCGCGCATCCCGGCATGCCTTGCTCACGGCGTTGCCGCGCATCGCCCGGGTCCGCGTGAGCACATTTTCCCGGAAGCGCCGGTAGTCCTCCTCAAAACGCGCGGCGGTGCGGTTCAGCCCCTCGAGAATCGAGGCGAGTGTCTGGAGCAGCTTCTGCCGCCGGGTGCGCTGGAGCCACCGGCTCGCGGCGGCGATCCGGCGCATCGGCGAGTTGGCCGGCCGCCCACGTGTGGACCACGCGCCGGCGTCCATCGGGAAATACGACCGCTTGTCGCGGAACGCGTCCCAGATCCCCGTCAGGAACGCGTAGAACCGCTTCGTCTCGTCGTCCCACGTCGGGTCGGCCTCGCGCGGCAAGAGGCCCGAGAGCCCGAGCAGCACCGCCTGCACGGCGTACTCGCCCGCGCCCGCCGGCTGGCCCTCGGCAAACTCGCGCAGCACGCGCAGCGGCACTCGCTCGGCCAGCGTCCGCATCGCCGCCTTGTTCGCATCGTAGCCGAGCGCTTCCATCACGGCGCGGTAGAGCACCTCGTCGAAGTCGCCACCGACAAGGTCGGTCTTGCCAAGCCAGTCGCCGAAGCGTTCGGCCTTTTCCTGGACGCGCCACTCGCCGGCGAGCATGATCAGGCGCGCCAGCTCGGCCCGGCGCACGCGCCTGAGAAGCTCGGCGCACTCGCCCACCCCGGCCCGCTTGCGGTAGGGGTAGTCGTCAGTCTCGACCTGCTGCGCCACGCGCTGGAGCGGTTGCGTGAGCGCGTGGGCAAGCACAACCTGGGGCACGCGCTTACCCGAAGCGGTGGTGACACACGACGTGCCCTTATCGTTCCACATAACCACGTGGAGCGCGACGCTGTCGTACTCGGGGCGCCGGTCGTGGCCGTGGCCCGCCCAGTCGCTCGAGTTGACGTGCACCTCGACGTCGCCGGAGATTACCTCGTCCCCCACGCGGACCGCCGCGCGCGCGAAGTCGGGGCCTTCCTCAAGGTTCCACACCCCCGGCGACAGCACGCTCACGGGCCGGCCGTCCGCCGTCTTGAGGTCTTTCAGGTACCGCTGGCTGTACCAGAGGCACGCCACGAGCCGCTCGGGGATCTTCGGGGGCGACGGCTTCGGCCGCCTCTTGCCCTCGCGGACCTCGAGCGTCGGCCCAGCACGAAACCAGCGATATTCGCTAGAGAACCGGCCCGTGACCTGTGCTGATCTCGCTGCCACCAGATCGACGACCGCCTTTCTCACTGCTGCTGCTCGATGAAAGGCAGGCACTCCTGCAGGAGCTCTCGCATGGACTCGACGGCCTTCGCCAACAATCCCGTCGTGTCAAAGACCTCCATTTCGCCCAGCTGCTCGCGGATGACTTCAACCGCGTCTCGGCCGCCACAAATCACGTCTCGCCCGATATGCTTGACCATCACCGCCGCAACATCCAACGAACTGCCCACGCCTTGCAGCAGCTCGGACATGCCTATGGCCTCCTCCAGATACGCTAGAGCGAGAAGGCCGTGACAACCCGCGGGTGGACCAAGGAGCAGGGCTGTGCGCTGCCAACAAAGCGACTTCGCCGCGAAATCCTGCGCAACCACGGCTGGCAACTCCCCGCACACATGGACGATGACCGGAGATACATAGAGGTCATATTGCCAGTCAGTCGGCCAATCCTCCACCGCCGTGAGATCGCGCGCCACCTCGACATCCATGGGAAGCGGTCGAATGTCCACGGCCATCTGACGAGAAGAACGGAGGAGTGACAAGAATCGCTTTCCCTCGACATCGAAGCCACCGAGGCCAAGGCGCCAGAGGTAGCCGTCGTGCTCGCGGACGGCGGCGGCGAGCTTGCGCAGCGAGTCGGTGGTGCGAAGCTCGCGGATGCGGCGGCTGACAGCCATCGACGACGGCGGGCGCTCCTTCTTCCACGCCGCGATGCCGGGATTCGGCGCGGCGCCGACGAACTCGATCGAGTCCTTGTGCAGGACGACGGTGCCGTAGCCGACAGCTTTCTGCGCCAGCACCTTCCGGATTCCGGCGTCGGCGGGAACGCGGCCCGAAAGCAGGAAGTCGCCGGGTAGGCCGTACACGTTCGAGGCGATGCGCCTTTCGACAGGATCAATACCGTACTGGCTGCCGGCGGGACGCGGCGCTTCGTCAAGCATGGGGACCTCTTCGAGGCGGAACGGCGCAAGGCGATTGCCGTAGAGCGACTCGAACCGCGCCATCACGCGCTGCGCTTGCTCCTCCGCCGCCGGGCCGTACAGGCCGAGGGCGGTTTTGACGAGCTGATCGCCACGCGTCGTATCGAAGCGGACGAGGGCATGCCCCTCCTTGGGCAGGAAGCGGCGGAGGTCACTGTCATCGTGCTTGATAGGGGGGCCAGGGAAGCCGCCAACGTCCCCGAGGAAGAACCGGGCGTCCCGCGCGACGACGAGCACAGGATGCTCCTCGCCCAGCATGACCACCGACCAGCCGTTGGCCGTGACGATGCCGGATATCGGGTCGACCGCATCATGTGCCGTGCCTCGCGCGCGCGCAATCTTGCCAAGGAAGGCGGCCGCGCCGTGCTTGTCTTTCACCTCGATGCCAAACGCGAGGGGCGGATCGATGAGAGCGGTACGCCAGTGGGCCAGCACGGGATCGAGGACGACGCAGACCTCGTCGCCCGCCCAGGCGAAGGGGTCGTCGTCGCCTTCCCAGCTGATGGCTTTCTTGATCTCGCCCTTGATCTTGTTGGCGAGGATCTTGAGCGCGATCGCCTCTTTCGACATGCCCAGCCCCCGGCCGCCGAATTGCAGCAGGCGCGACTTCATCGCGACGGCGAGACCCGGCCGCTGCATGAGCTCGCGGAAGGTGCTGAAGTCGCTCGTCTCTTTGCCCGCGAGCGCGCGCAGGATGGCGAACTTGAAGTCCTTCGGGTCGGGCCGCGTAATCGCGTGCGAGAGGATCACGTCGTCGGTCCACGCGAGCTGCGCCGCCGTGGCGCCGAGCTCCGGCTTGCCGTAGCGCGGCTCGCCAAGCTGGTCAATCAGGTCGGCCATCGGCGTCAGCCAGCCGAGCCGGCCGTAGCGCGTCGAGTAGAAGACCTGGAGGTCGGGATCGAACGCATACGCGCCGATGCCGGGATGGCCGGGGATCGCAGGCAGATAGCCGTTCTCGACGAGCGTTCCCATGATCGCATCGGGCCAGCGCGGCTCGTCGAGAAGCACACCGCGATCGCGCGCGTACGAGGCGAGCGCGTTGCGCGAAAGGTGCAGGTGCGAAGCGACGGCCTGCTGCTCCTTCTTGAGCGCCTCGACCCGCCAGTCGGTAAGCGCCAGGGCCGCCCGCGCACCGAAATAGACGAAGACGTTTTCGCCGAACTGCTCGCCGGTCGCCTCGTTCGTGAAGCCGCCCAAAGGCAGCTTCTCTCGGAACCGCGCAAAATCCTCGTTGGCCAGCACGCTCGGCACCTTACCGACGTGCACGTCGAGCACCCGGCGCACCGACGCCCACGAATTGCCGCTGACGGCGAACCAGCGCGGCTTCGTCGCGCCGCGCGGCGTGTGCTTGAACATGGCGAAGTACGAGCGGATCACGTTGTGGTGGCCGAGCGTCTCGGTCACGACGACGCCCTCGTGCCGGAAGCGCCGTTTGCGCGTACCGGGGTAGTCCTCGATCGCCTGCTTGCGGAACTGGTTGATCCGGAGCCGGTAGGCGATCGGCATCTTGAGCCGCATGATGAAGCAGACGTCGAGGCCCTCGCCGATCGACGCTCCCGTTGAGACCTGCGCCACCTCGGCCACCGCCGCCTCGTAGAGCTTGGTCAGCTTGCGCGAGATGCGTACGCACATCTGCGTCTGCACCTTCTCCTCGAGCATCGTGAGGTCCGGGTGCAGGCCGAGCGCCTGGATCACGTCGCGGCCGTAGAAGTAGCCCATATCGAGCAGCTCGAGTGCCGACCGGATCCGGTTGTAGCGGACGTAGACCATGTCATAGGGCGCCAACTCCGCCAGCGCCGAGTGCGGCGGGAGCGCCGCGTCCTCATCGAGGACGGGCACCTCCATCGGCCGCCCCTTGCCGAGCGGCCGCTTGAACTTAACCGCTTCGGCTTTCCCGTCAAACGGCGAAGGGCGCAGCGCCTCGGGCAGCTCGAGGCCGTAGCGGTGCGCAAGCTGCTGGAGGTCGTAGGTTAGGTAGTCGTCTGGACCGTAGGTGGCGAGCCGCCACAGACCGTCGAGGAACCGCCGGCGCCCCCACTCGGCCTCCAGCTCGGGGAAGCTGTCCCCTTCTTGGGGGAGCGTGACCTCGAACGGATGGTCGTGTCCTGTCGTCGTGTCGCGCAGCGTGAACGTGTAGTTGCCGGGGCGGTTGTAGCGCCCGTAAATGACGAATGCCTCGTCGGCGCTAGGGGACCAGCGGTTCGTGTAGATGTAGTTCGCGTCGCTCGCGCCGAAATCCACCTCGAGGCCGCGGTAGAGGCCGGTGGCGATGTGCTCGACGCAGCGGCGGCGGGCCGCCTCGTCGTCGGGCCAGTCGAAGTAGAATCCGCGCGTGGACTCGGCCATCCGGCGCAGCCGCTTCCCGGAGAACGCGGGGTCCTCGTCCTGCGCCACGACGACGAAGTTGACGTGAATGCGCCCAGTGCGGAGGCGGTGGAAGAGGGCCGCCGTCCATTCGGGGTCGAGCGGCTCGAGCTTTACTTCCGGCACCTCGACCGGGAGGCCGGAGAAAAAGCCCTTCGTCGGCACCGAATGCGAGTCGGCCAGAACGATGATCTCCCTGACGCGCTTGTCGCCCGGCTCGAAGGCGAGGGCGGCGGCCCTGAGCATCTCGATGAAGTACGAGGTGTTGCGCAGCGTCTCGATGCCGCGCTCGCGAAGCGCCTTGAGCCCTATCACCGCTTCGGCCGGCCGCTTCCACTCGTCGAACGCCATGACGGGGCGGATAAACAGGTCGTCGGCGTTCTCGACGAACGGGAACTCGTTGGGGAACCACGACTCGCCGCGGAGCAGGTCCTGATAGCTCAAGACATTGACGCGGTCGCCCTCGCCAAGGCCGCCAATGAGCGCCTCAGCCGCGTGAAAGAGTCGCGCCGGGTCATACTTCCCCTCCCGGTCGCGCTTCGCGGAGAACGGCGCGAGGACGACGAGCACGTCGCGCTCGGCCCGCCAGCCGCCGGGAAACGTGAACGCCGCGCGGAACGTACCGAGGGCGCCCGCTTCCTTTTGCACAGCGACTTCAACCGAAGGTTGCGTATCGTTCGGCCATGGCTCGAACGACGCCTCCCTCGTCCGAAGCCCACAGCCAGAGACGAGAACAACAAGGATGACAGGGAAAAACACCCAACGCGGTCGCATGGTCCTACCCCTTTCCGGGTTGTCAAACACCGCTGTGAGACGTAGTATAGCGCCTCCCCACGCTAACGAGAAGCCCCCGCTTGGAACGGTGCAATCCCAAAGTTAGTTGAAACGTTGAGCGGCTCATGGTTCGTTATGCCGCCTTGGCCCGAGCGCAGGCGGCCCCAGCGATGTTGAGTTCGCGTTGCACCGCCTCGCGCAGCACGCGCAAGTGGCGATGGCCCATGACCCGGCGCAGGCGCGGTTCGATGTCCAGCAGCGCCGTAGCCAGCCAGCGTTGACGTTGGTTCGAGTTCTTCCAGTAGTCGACCTTGGTGCAGCGCTCCTCGACGAGCCCGTTGACGTTCTCCAAGCAGTTGGTCGTCTTGAACGAGCGGCCCAGCACGGCAAACACGCCGAGCCGATGCAGGGTCAGTATCTCGTCGAGCCCCTCACGAAGGCTCGCGGCCGCCGACTGGTTGATCTGCTCGAGTTCGGCCTCGATCTCGTCGAGGGCCGAGCGTGCCTCGGCGAACGTCGGCCGGCTCATCGCCCGCTGCAATCGGCGGCGCCAGCTCGGCTGGTCGCGCTTGGCAAGATGGCTCACGATGTTCTCGCGCTTGTGCCACTGGCAGCGCTGCACGAGCGCGCGCTTGGCCAACACCTCACGCACGGCCGCCCGCAATCCTTTGCCGCCGTCGATGATGACCAGGATCCCCTGCGAGACATCGAACCCGCGCGCCAGCAGCGAGCGCAAAAACGCCGCCAGCACCTGCTTGTTCTCCGTGTCGGTCTCGACGAAGCCCAAGAACCGCTTGTCGCCCTGAAGCGTCACGCCCAGCGCAATGACCATCGTGGCGTCGGCGAACGGCCGTTGCGAAGCAACGGCTTAGGCGACGCGAGCGTCGCCCGTCTTGCCGTCGAGAAACAGCGCCACGTAGTTCTCGCCCGAAAGCTCGCGTTCCTGAAACGCGCGAAGCTGCGCGGCGCTGGCGGCGACAAACTCACGCGACACCGACGAGCTCGACAACCCGATCGCGCCCGGGATCACCTCGGCCGCTCGCTCGTAGTTGCGGCACGAAATGCCGTAGAGCACCCGGCGCAGAAGCCGCTCGTCGACCTGCCCCGCACCGCCATGAAGCGCTTGATAGGTGCGCAACGCGATCTCGCCGCGCTCGCTGCGCACCCGCGGCACGCGGATCGCTACCCGCTGACCGGCCAGCCGCACGCTGCCGGGGTTGGCTCCGTGGCGACGACCGACCTGGGCCTCGCCCTTGCGCGCGTGCTTGGCGCCAGCCAGGTGTCGGACCTCGTCAGCCAGCACCTGCTCGACGTGCATCAGCCCCAGCGGGATCAGCCCCAAGATCAACTCCACCTTCGTGTCGAGCTCGAGCCCCTCGTAGTCGGCGCGCTCGAGCACCTCGACCTTGCCCAGACGCCGAGACTTCTTGCCCCGGCCCACAACACGCTGCATACTGCTCATGAATGGCTCCTCCTTCCCGTGGTTCCTTGTTCTCCGAACATCAAGAAACCACAGGCGTTGGAGCCGTTCAACTTTCAACTAAGAATGGCACACCGCCCGAGGACCTGCGAGGAAGCATGACGGCGTCTGGTCTTGAAAGGGCGGAACTGAAGACAAGCAGCTTCAATGTCCGGGTCGAGACCCAGTACAAGGGCGGACAGCATGTCTTCGCAGGGTACTCTGCCTCGCACACGATGCAGATCGAACTGCCGATGGACAAGGAACTTCTCAATAAGGTGTTCCGGCACATTGCACAGGGGCACGGCGGAGCAGAGATTCAGGTGTTGTTCTCCGTCAAAGACAAGGGTGCTCTTCGCAAGAAAGTCTTGGCCCAGGCGGTTCAGACGGCTAAAGGGAACGCCGAGACACTGGCGTCGGCAGCCGGTGTGACGCTGGGCAAATTGCTGCAGCTCGACTACGGATGGGCCGAAGTTCGGGTTTACGATCGAGTAGCAAATGTGACCTGCGAGAGTTCGGCGGCAATGCGGGAATATGATGTTGACATAGAGCCGGAGGATGTGGCTGCAGAAGACAGTGTGACACTGGTCTATGAAATCACAGAATGATCGTCGAACCAGAGGGTACAGGGTAGGCCGCGAAGCGCGGCGCCTCTGACCATCCCCGTTAGGCGGCGATTTGTGGGCGTCGCGCGCGGCTAGGAGACAAAGCGGGAGGAACAAGATGTTGAACCTATACTGGAAGTCGCGGGACCAGACACGCAATTTGGCCGAAAAGCCGTTTAGCTCGGAGGCTGAACTGGAGCAGTATATCCTTAACAACCAAGAGATCCTCGGGGGCGATATCTACATCCTCCACCGCCAGATTCGCACCGGCTCCAAACAGGGCATCCCCGACATGCTAGTGTAGTGTCTCACGCAGTTGATGGATTATGCGGGACAACCGTTGCTCGTTCACTCTGGGGAGGATGTCTCGGACTTCCCCGGTCCGTGTGAATCTCCTCGATGCGTACATAATCAACTCCAATTGCGAAGCAGTACACTAGCAGGCTGCTGAAAAACTCGCCCGTTTCCTCTTATATAATATGATGGC
>CBDUSE010000066.1:0-15583 GCA_965369835.1 uncultured bacterium | reverse complement strand
GCACCATGTCGGCGTACTCGTCGAAGAGCGCCGCGTGGCGCGGGTCCATCAGCTCGGTCACGACCGGCATGCCGGTCCGCTCGCGCGCCTCGGCACGGTACTTGAGCCCTTCCTCACCGAGGCCCTGGAACGAGTAGGGCGAGGTGCGCGGCTTGAACGCGCCGCCGCGCATGATCTTCGCGCCGAGCGCGTGCACGGTCTCCGCGATGCGCAGCGTCAGCTCGCGGCTTTCGACCGAGCACGGGCCGGCGGCGATTGTAAAGGTGTCGCCGCCGATTGCGACGCCGCGCACGTCCACCACCGAGTCCTTCGGCTTGAACTCGCGCCCGACGAGCTTGAACGGTTTGAGGATCGGTATGACGTTCTCGACGCCGGGGTACGCCTCGACCGGCAGCGTGCGGATCACGTCCTCCTCACCGATCACGCCGATGATCGTGCGCTCCTCGCCCTTGGAGATATGCGGCTTGAGGTCGAGCTTGGCGATGTCGTTGAGAATGTGATCAATCTGATCCTGCGTGGCGTCTGGTCTGAGCACGATAATCATTGCCGGTATGCCTTCCTCAAAGTGACCGTTCAAACTCCGGACCCCATGCTGTGAACGCCGCTTACTGCTCGGCCGGCTTGAAGCTCTTCGGGTAGCTGCCGAGGATCTTGACGAACTGGCACTGCTGCTCGAGCCGCTTGATCGCTTCCTCGACCTCCGGATCGGTCACGTGCCCATCGAAATCGGTGAAGAAATAGTACTCCCACGCCTTTTTCCTCGACGGCCTCGACTCGATCATCGAGAGGTTGATGCCGCAATCCCTTAAAATACCGAGCACCTCGTGCAGCGCGCCGACCCGGTCCTTCGTCGAGAACATCAGCGACGTCTTGTCGTCCCCACTCGGCGGGCTGTCCTGCTTACCGATGACGAGGAAGCGCGTCACGTTGTGATGGATGTCCTCGATGTTCCGCTCGACGATCCTGAGCTCGTACATCTGCGCCGCTAGCTCGCTGGCGATCGCGGCCGCGCCCGCCTCGCCGACGGCGCGTTCGGCGGCGACCGCCGTGCTCGAGACCTCGATGAGCTCGGCAGTGGGGAAGGTTGTGCGCAGCCAGTGATTGCACTGCCCGAGCGCCTCGGATTTGGAGTAGATTTGCCGGATCTTCTCTTTCGGCTCGTTCGAGATGAGGCAGTGAACAATCTCGTGCCGGATTTCCGAGC
Organism: uncultured bacterium; assembly: GCA_965369835.1. Classification (GTDB taxonomy): domain Bacteria; phylum Auribacterota; class JABMQX01; order JAFGEW01; family JAFGEW01; genus CBDUSE01. Next base: position 14,379 of record CBDUSE010000066.1, on the reverse strand, counting down.
AGATCTTGAGCGTCGAGTGGCTCAGCATGTCGAGCGTGCTGTTGACCGCGCCCTCGGTCGAGTTCTCGATCGGCACGACGCCGTAGTCGGCGTGGCCGGTCTCGACTTCGGTGAAGACATCGCCAATGGTGTGGACGGGGAGGTACTCGACTGCGACGCCGAACCGCGAGAGCGCCGCCTGGTGCGTGAACGTGGCCGCCGGACCGAGGTAGGCGATCAGCATCTTCCGCTCGAGCGCGATGCACCCCGACATGATCTCGCGGTAGATCGCGCGGAAAACGGACGATGGGAGCGGCCCGTCGTTCATCTGCTCGATGCGGCGGTACACCTCCTTTTCCTGGCGCGGATGGAAGACCTCGGCGTTCTCGCGCGCCTTGATCTCGCCGATCTCGACGACCACCCTCGCGCGCGCGTTGACGAGGTCAATGATCTGCCGGTCGAGCTCGCGGATCCGGCCGCGCAGCGGCTCGAGCTGTTTCTCAACGTGCTTGTCGGCCATACGCTGAACCTCTCATTTCAAATCGAGCTTGCCCTGCAACGGGTCGGCGGCGCGAAGCTCGCTGATATGCGGCAACTCCTCGACGGTCTTGAGCCCGAAGTGCTCGAGGAACAGGCGCGTCGTCTCGTAGAGGAACGGGCGGCCCGGCACCTCCTTGCGCCCGGCGATGCACACGAGCCCGCGGTCAATCAGCTTCTGGAGCATGCCCGAGACGTCCACGCCACGGATCGCCTCGATCTCGGCCTTCACGATCGGCTGGCGGTAGGCGATGATCGCCAGGGTCTCGAGCGCCGGCTGGCTCAACCGCTCCTCGCGCGGCTCCTTGAAGAGCTTGAGGATGTACGGGGCGAACTCGCTTGCCGTGCGGAGCTGGTAGCCGCCCGCGATCTCGACGAGCCGATAGCCGCGCCCGTCCTGGAGGTAGCCGACCCGCAGCTCCTCGAGGAGGGTGGCCACGTCCGCCTCGGTCATCTCCACGTCGTCGCTGAGCGCGCGGCGCACGGACTTGATCGTCAGCGGGTGCTTCGAGACGAACAGGAGCGCTTCGATGGCCGCCCGGAGCCGCTCCGGCGTCATCGCCTGCTTGTCGAGACGCTGCTGCTCGGCGCCCCCGGCCTTTGGCAGCTCGTCTGCGTCCGGTGCAGGGTCCGCTGTCTCGAGCCGCTCGGTCTCGGGCGCGTCTTGCCCCTCGTCTTGGGCGACGATGCGGTCTTCTTCGTCCATCTCGACTCCTATGGGATGACCGCCAGCTCGATCGCTCCGAACGGCCGGCGCTGAAATACCAGGATCGCCTTGAGGCGGATCAGCTCGAGCATCGCCAGGAATGTTGCGACGATCTCCATGCGCGCCGCGCCCGGCCTGAACAGATCGAGAAAGCGCACGATGTCGGTGTGCTGCACGAGTTCCCTGATCTCGCGGATCTTGTCCGCCACTTTCACCTCGTCGCCGAGGATCTCCTCGACGGGGGCTTCGGCCGCATGCTTGAATACCTCGTTGAACGCAGCGAGCAGGTCGAAGATGCTCACCTCAGCCAGCGGCCTCTCTGCAACGGCCGACAGCGAGCGGTCCTCCTCGTTGCGCGAGAACGTGGTCGCCTGCTCGACCTCGAGCACGTGTAGGTCCCGCGCCACCTCCTTGAACCGCTTGTATTCGAGAAGCTGGCGAATGAGCTCGAGGCGCGGATCTTCCTCCGGCCCCTCGTCCTCGTCCTCGGGCCGTTCCGCAGGGGGCAGAAGCATCCTCGACTTGATGTGCATGAGCGTGGCGGCCATCAGGACGAACTCGCCCGCGATATTCAGGTCGAGCATCTTCATCAGCTCGAGGTACTCGAGGTACTGCTCGGTGATCCGGCTGATCGGGATGTCGTGGATGTTCACCTCATCCTTGCGGATCAGGTACAGCAGCAGGTCGAGCGGGCCCTCGAAGATCTCGAGCTCGACCTTGTAGTCATCGCGTGTCAGGAAGTTCCCCATACCGTCTCCCCACGTCGGGCGCCGCTAGCGTTCGGGATCGAGGAGCCGGTCGAAGTGCTCCGGGTTCAGCCCGAGCACCTGCCAGACCCACTTGAGCGGCGGCAACACCACCTTGTCAATCCCGCCCGCCAGAATCGCCACCACTGCAAGCGAGGCAATCAGCCCCACGAACACGATCAACTCGTAGCGCAGAATGCGGATCGCGTGCCGGCGCGGCAAGAGCCCGATGATAAGCCGCGAGCCGTCGAGGGGCGGCACCGGCAACAGGTTGACCATGCCCAGCAGCAGGTTGATCAGGATCATGAAATAGACGAGCTGAAGCAGCGTCCAACCAGCCTTGGTCTCCGCCGGAATGATCCCGGAGAGGACCACCAGCACCATGAGGCCCGCGATCCCAAGGTTCACCGCCGGGCCGATCAGCCCCACCCAGATCATGTCGGCGAAAGGCCGCTTCCAGCCGCGCGCGTAGCTGCGCAATCGGTAAGGATTGATCGGCACCGGCTTGGCAAAGCCAAACGCAAATCGCCCCAGCGTCACAACGTACAGCAGGATCGGCAGGGCAAGCGTGAACTTCCAGCTCAGGTGCGCCAGCGGGTTGAGCGTCAGCCGTCCTCGCTCCTTGGCCGTTGGGTCGCCGAGCTTGGAGGCTACCCAGGCGTGGCTGAACTCGTGCGTGCTCACCGTGAGCAGGATCAGCGGCAGCAACAGCAAATCTGTCAGCGAGAACTCCACCCGGCACCTCGACCTGCTCGTCACAAACAACATGGCATTCTATCCCCGGCGGCAGGCCGCGTCAACGAAATGGTCCGGGTCCGTTGGAACATCGCCGGCGGAGGGGTGTCACAGAGACCGCAGACAGACAACAGCGCACTCGGTGCGCGACACACCGGGGAGATCAAGCTATGAGAAGGCTAATACTAATTGCCGGGCTCGTCCTGGCGAGTGCTTCACCAGGCGGCCAGACCCGCGGCTCTCCGCCTCTCCCGCGCGGTAACGAGATCACACAGCTCGTTAGCCGTCTCACCGTTGGGCGCCCGTACACGACGCGCAACATGACGGTCTTCCCGCTCCATGTAGCCGACGGGACGGACCCGACAAGCTACGCCACGCTCGACGAGGCGCTCGCCCAGGGCTGGCTCAAGATCTATGAGAAAGGCCAGGGGCGCGTGCAGGAGGTGCTCGTCCGAAATAACTCACGCCACTACGTCTTCCTGATGGCGGGCGAAATCATCAGCGGCGCGAAGCAGAACCGCGTGATTACCACCGACACGCTGCTCAGACCGCATGGGCCCGAGGTAGCGGTGCCCGTTTACTGCGTGGAACAGGGCCGGTGGGCCGGCAGGACAATGGCGTTCAACACCGAGAAGAGCTTCGCCAACAACGCGCTCCGCTACAAGGCGCAGTCGAAGGCGGGCCAGGACGCGGTCTGGGAAGAGGTCAACCGGGTCGCCAAGGAGGCAGGCGTCAACTCGGAGACGTCGAACTTCCAGGATGTCTTCAACGACAAGACGGTGAAGAAGGCGCTCGGCGAGTACGCCAAATGCATGGCGGTGCCGCCTCGTCGTTGCGTCGGCGCGGCCATCGTGATTAACAACCGGATCGCAGGGATCGAGGTCTTCGCCAACGACGCGCTCTTCGCCGCGCTCTGGCCGAAGGTGCGACGCGGCTACGCCCTCGACGCTTACCCGATCCGCCACAAGGCGGGACGGCCAATCCGCTTCATTGACGAGCGCGACGTGCGGGCCTTCCTCGACCGCGTCTACCGGGCACGGTTCACCACGAGGAAGGGCGTGGACCTCGGCCACCTCTATGGCATCCGGGGCAACAGGATCGCGGGCGAGGGCCTCGTCTTCGAGGCCGGCGTCATCCACGTCAACTTCGCACCCGACGTGGCCGCGCCCGTAAGGCCTGGGCCGATAATCGAGCGCGGCAACGACCTGCACTCTCAAGGAGAATGAGGCACGCGAGGCGCACGACCCCTTGAACCGATTCTCGCCTGCGCGATCGCGGGCGTGCCGGCGCCGGCAGCCCGCCGGCGATGCGGATGATGAGGCCCCACCAACGAGAAGATGCCGCTGCAAGATCGTGGCGGCGTGTTTTTCTTGTGGCACACCGGCGCCGCCCCGTGCTATCCAGTGAGCCGCAACGAGAACGGAGGATACGCGATGACCGAGTACGAGAAGAAATGGGGCGCCAAGACCGAACCCGTGCCGATCGTCCTCTACCTTGAAAAGTACCGGATCGAGGGGACCATGTTCCGGCTGCCGAAGCTGCGCGTCAGCGACGCGATCAACCAGGCCACGAATTTCATCCCACTCAAGGACGCGACGGTTTGCCCGCTCGACTCGGACACCCCTGTCCTGAGCAAGCCGTTCATTGCCGTCTATAAGCACCACATCGTTTTCGTAATTGAAAAGGACTAAGGAAGGGCCGCTCAGCCGTTGAAGAGGCCCTTTCTCCCTATCCCGCCTGTCTTCTCGCCTTCGGGAACGGGCATCGGTTCGATAGCGCCTGCCTGTTACACTGCCCTCACCTGTCCTCCTTCCAGAAGGGAAGGCTCTCGCATTGGCCAAAGACCCGGAGGTTCTCAGCAGTGGCGCCTGTTCCGCAAAGCGCCCGGCAGTTGTGCCTGCTTGCCGGAGCTCTCGGCAATGGCACCGCTTCCGCGAAGCGCCCGGCAGTTGTGCCTGCTTGCCGGAGCTCTCGGCAATGGCACCGCTTCCGCGAAGCGCCCGTTCCCCGAAGGGGAACAAGGTGAATAGCCGTGGGTGAAACCCACGGAAAAAACGACGACGAATAGCCGACCCCGAAGGGGTCGAACAAACAGGGCGTCCCGTGACGGCCGTTGTTCAACCCTGTCAGGGTTGGCATATTTTGTCTGCCTCAAACCCCGAGTTTCACTCGGGGCTATTCATGTCCAATCCCTTCGGGATCCTTCTCCATCACCACCGCGCGATTCGATCACACCCATCTCCAGCACACGAGACGCGGCAGGCAGGCCGCGATCTAGCAGGTTGCTGAAAAAAACCAGAGTTCTGAGGAGATACCTCTGTCTTCGGCGAGCTCAGCCGAGCCATTTGCCCTGGAAGATCCCTTTCTTGCCAGCCCACTGCACGAACCGCGCGTGACCAGTTTGCCGGATCACCGCGCGAGCCGCGCAGCGGCGACTGGGAGTAGCCTCGGGCGCCAGCCCGTGGTATTGGGATACCGCAAGAAAACCCGAGCCCCGAAAGGGGCGATTGAGTCTGAGGCCACACCGTGTTGAGTCGCCCCTAACGGGGCTTCGGCGGACCGAGGGCGACCCGCCCTACAACCAATCGCCCCAAGGGGCTCTGTTCTTTCTGTCGCCTCGTTCCACGGGCTTGCGCCCGTGGCTACTGCCAAACGCCCCTGCGGGGCTCAATGATTCGGTTCAACATCGCTCTTTTTCAGCAGCCTGCTAGCGGGGTTCCGACGCTGTTTCGACCTCGAGCATCCGCTCGATCAGCTCGATCATCTCCTGCTTCTCCTTCTCGAGCTGCCGCGTCTGGCGCACGCGGTTGAGGGAGTCCTTTGCGGTGGCGTTGAGCGGATCGAGCTCGAGCGCGCGCGCGAATGCTTCCTCGGCCAGATCGAGCTGACCGCTGCGCAAGTGCAGCTTGCCTACCTCGAGGAGCGCGCGCAGCTTCTCCTGAAGGTTCGCTTCCTCGTCGTCGGGGATGGTCTTAGCGACCTCGGCGAGGTCGGGGATCACGAGCGTTCCCGTGTCGGTCGCCACTTCCTCGACGGGCCGGACACGGCCCGCGCGCATCGCGTCCATGTCGTCGGCGATGATCCCGGCGATCGCCTCGCGGTGATCGTAGAGCTTGCGCAGCGCGTCGCGCTTGAGCGCGGGCAGGAGCCGCACCGTGAAGGTCCGCTCATCAACAAACGGCTCGATGTACCAGCGGTTGCACTCGTTCACCACGTTCAGCCGGAGCAGCCGGTAATGGTTGTCCCGGCCGCCGGTGTAGGGGTAGCGCACCTGCTGCAAGGCGTAAAACACCTGGTGCCGTTCGTTGACCCGGTACCCGTTGAGCACCGCGGCCTGCACACGCGCGACGCCGGTCTCACTCTCGAGCTGCGGGGCGGCGATCTCGCGCTGGCGCTGGAGGACGAACTCGTTGTACGTCAGCTTCGCGCGCGCCTCCGGGGCGAGGCACTGGTAGAGGTCCTTCGCCATGCGCGAGCGGTAGAAGTTCTCGAGGTAGAACTCGGCGGTCTCGGCAGGGCCACGCACATACTCGGCGGGTTCCGGCGTGGTGGCACAGCCCCACGCGATCGTGCCGAGAAATATGACGATCAGGACTCGAGCGCTCACGGCGTGCCTCAGATGGAAAGCGACTACTCGAGAACAAGCTCGTACCGTCTGCCCCCGCGCTCGACGACGACCCGGTCCTCGTCAACGGCGACCAGCTTGAACCCATCCACCTCGCCGCCAAGCTTCAACCGCCGGCCGTTGATGATAGCGCTCGGTTCGATCGGGTCAGGAAATATCCCTTGCAGCTTCGGCGTCGTCGGTGGGGCCGTTGCCGGCTCGGTGGTCTCCGCTTCCTTGACGGTCTCCTGCCCCGTCCCGGTGACGGCTGGGGTCTCCTGGGTCGCGGTCACATCGGGTGTCGCCGCGGGCCGCCGGTCGAACGCGCCGATCTTGCCCAGAATGGCATAGCCCCCGATGACCGCGCCGGCCAGCACGACAGCTCCGAGCACGGCGGCGAGAAAGGTGTTGCGCGCCGAGTGATCCTTCGGCACGTCCACCTGGACGACGCGTGGCGTGGCGGTCTCCGCCGAGGGTTTGTCCTCTTCGTCACGCCTTTTCTTAATTGCATCGGAAATCGTGCTCATGGCCCATTCCCGGCAGGAGCCGCTGATGTCACCTCGTTTCGACGCCGACGGCAGGGTCTCTGTTCCGTGCGTCGGGCCTCAGGCGGCGGAGACCTTCTCCCGCTCGAGGATCGCCGCCACCTGCCCATGGACCTCCTCCAACTCGGCAAGGCCCAGGCCGGGGTCCTCGATCACGTAGCTTTCGCCCGAGCGCACGTGCTGATACACGACGAGCTTGGCGTCCCGGTGCTCGTCGTGCATCACCTGGCGCTGCCGCAGAAGCTTCTTGCGTTCAAGAATCAAGCCGAGGATAAAGCAGAAGTTCTTTTCCGGGGGGCTGGTCGAGTGCAGGTACTTGCGCAGGAGAGTCTCAGCGGTGGTGCGCTTGATCGGTTCGGCCGGCGGCACGAGCTTCGGCGGCACCGTGCCGCGCCAGGTCGAGATCACGCCCGGCGCCTTGAGCACCGCGCCGGAAACGTTCTCCCAGCACGAGGCGCAGTAGTCGCTCCGCGCGAGCCCGTCCTCGCCCTCAGCAAGGACGCAGGAGTACGTCTCGCCCTCGTCGAACGGCTTGCTGCAACTGCTGCACGCCTTCGAGCGCGCCTGTATCTGCCAGTCCATGGTGCCCCGCTCATCTCGTGCCGAACCAGTGTTGCTACCGGACGTATTTCTCCCATTTCTTCCCGAAGATGTCAAGGGAGATGCCGTAAACTGAACCGATCGTCTCGGCCGCGTCGCGGGTACTCGCGAAGGCGAACATGAACTCCTTGAACTTGTCGAGGCCATACTCGTCGATCATGAAGCCGACGAGCGTGGCCGACTGCGCGTAGAAGAGACTGATCGCCTGGGGCGGGTAGTATGAAAGCTTGAACAGCTCCTCGAGCTCGAACGCCTCGCCGCGCTTGACCAGCTCATCAATCGCCTCGCGCGCCTCCTTGACGCCCCCCTTCTCCTGAAACCGGGCGAGCCCTTCCGTGATGCACAGCGGCTGGTAAATCCCGCCGACGTAGCGGTAATGCAGCACGTGCGTCAGCTCGTGGGGCACGAGCCGCTTATAGAGGTATTTCTTCTCGTCGCTGACGTACACGTAGATCTCGTTTGCCCACGGGAGCGCGAACCCGCCGGCCCACTCCATCGTCTTGTCGCGGTTCATGCGAAGAAAGGCCTGCCATTCCTCGTCATCGCTGAAGAGGTACATCGTGATCCGCGTCTTCCACTCGATGTCGTCCATGCCGAAATCGGCGACGATCTTTCTGAATGCCTCCTCGGCATGGCGCTTCGCGCCGGTCAGGGCCCTCTGCTTTTCGTAGTAGATCTCAAAGTGCTCGGTCGTCGTGCGGCGCCAGTGCAGCGGTAGCTTGTAGCCGGTGGCCGTATCGTGCAGGACGATCTTCCGGCCGTTTGCCTCGAGCAGCCGGTTCGCCTCCTGAGCAAAGTAGGTGCGCGGGAAGTCCGTAGCGACCTGCCGCAGCTTCTTGTAGCCCTCGGTCTTCGGGTGCCGGGCGATCTCCTGCCTCGCTTCGCCCAAAAGGACCTCGGCCCGCAGCAGCGGCTCGAGCTTCTTGAGGCGCTTGCGCGCCTCGTCGCCGCCGACGTCCTCGAGATAGCGCTGCACGAACTCGAGCACCTGCCTGGCGCCCGCGACCTCGCAGTCGGCCAACCGCTGATCGGCGATAGCTAAAACGAGCTCGACGAGCCGTGTGCGCCTCTTTCTGACCGTCCTTTGCAGGGCCACGTCGAGCTTCCCGGCCCGCTCATATGCCTGAGCCGCCGGTTTGAACTGGCGTCGCACGGCGAAAATATCGCCGCGGCGCAACGTGGCGCGCGCGTGCTTGGGCCAAAGGCGCAGCGCCTCGCGGAAATACGGCTCGGCCTCGGCGCGCTTGCCCTTACGGACGAGCTCAACGCCGACTTCGTAGTAGGCGTCCGCGAAGAGCCGGCACTGTCGGGCCGTCGGCTTTTTGCCGCTCCTGATGAGCTCGTGGTGCTGTTGGATCAAAGGAGACGCGTCGGGGACGTGTCGCGCCTCGATCGGCTGCGTCGCTTCAGAGCGCTGTGCACGCTTGGAAGCGGAAGCGCCACCCGCGACACCATCGGGCCGCGGGGCCCGTTCGTCGTCGGACGGCTGATCGGACTTTGTGGAGTCGCCGCAGCCGGCCAGAAAAACAAGCGCAACAACAAGTACGGCGAGAACCCGTGAAAAAGATGGGATTAGCAGCCACGCTTCACGGCTGGTCGGGACAGGAAGTGCAGAACGATTAACGTGGCGCATGGCTTCGTTCCTGCGCAGTGGGATGCCGGCGCCTCCTCCTCTTGAGAACGCTCCTAGCAAGCTGCTGAAAAAGCTCAACGTCTGGCTCAACCGTCAAGCCCCGCGAGGGGCGTTTGGCAGTCGCCGCTGCGCGGCTCTCAGGGCGCTCTTTTTCAGGCAACCCCCCTGTTGGCATGCGCGCGTCCTCGACGCGTCACTTGGACGGCGTGTCCTTCGTGTCGTTGGATTTCTCTCCGCTTCCCTTTGTTCCCTCGCCGGCAATCTCTGCGCTCGGCTCGCCCTCGGGCTCGTCCTTGCGTTTCAGCTCGTCCACGTAGTTGAGCTGGAGGTTGGAGAGGCTGCTGTCGAGCACCTGCTGCTCTTCTTTGGAGAGGTTGCCCTTCGTCTTGGCCTGGAGCATCTTGATCATATCAATCGTGGCTTTCGCGCCGTCGAGGTTCCGCTCGGTCTTACCGGTGAGCGGATTCACGAGCTTGCCCATCTGCTGCATCGCCGAGTTGGCCAGCAGCGACACAAACCCGATGAACTGGCGCTTGTAGACTTCCTCTTCGCTCACGTCCTCGACCATGCTTCTCTCCTCCAAGCGCGCCGGGCTACGGCTCGAACGGCGCCTCGAACGCGTCGCGGAAATCGTAGCTGCCGGCGAAGTCCTCGATCGAATCCTCTTCCGTTTTCCTGAGCAGGTGATGTTTGACGAGATTGAACACGATGTTGCCGACGTCCTTGCCGCACTCGATCCCCCACTCGCTCAGGGTGAGCCGCGCCAACGGGCCATACTCGTTGAGCACGTACTTGCGCAGCCCCTCGAGCAGGTCCTGACCGCTGACATGCCCCTCGCGCTCGAGCTCGCGACAGGTAAACGTGAGCGCCTCCATGACGAGCGAATAGGCTTCGCGCGTGTACCGGGGATCTTCCCGCAGCATCTGCTCGAGCCCCTCGGAGAACGACCGGCGCTGTTCACTGGTCGGTTCTGTCGGTGTCTCGTTCGACATCACAAGCCTGTTATTTTCGTCTAGACTCTATTCAGGATACCACACAGAAGAAGGCGTGGCAAGCCACCATCAGGCCGCTGAAAAAGCCGGAGCAGCAAAAACCGGGATAGCTCTGTCTTCGGCAAGCTCAGCAGAGCCGTTTACGCTGAAGGATGCTTTTTTCAGCGTCCTATTGGATGAGCCGCGCAGCGGCGACTGGGAGTAGCCTCGGGCGAAGGGGCCTGTTGAAAAAGCCCGCCCTTGCTTGGCGTGTCTTTGCCCCAAAGGGGCTACATAGAACAGCCCAGGGTCAGCGCGCCCCGAGCTCGTCGAGGGGCGGAGCGCCACCCTGGGTGAGCTTTTTCAACCGGCCCGAAGGCCCGTGGTTTCGGGCGCCCCAAGAAAACCCGAGCCCCATCAGGGGCGATTGAGCTTGACGCCATATCGTGTTGAATCGCCCCTAACGGGACTTCGGCGGGCCCCTTCGACCCCGCAAGGGCGACCCGCCCTCCAATCAATCGCCCCCAAGGGGCTCTGTTTTTTCTGTCGCCTTGTTCCACGGGCTTGCCCGCCTTCACAGGAGCTCCGGCGGGCTTGCGCCCGAGGCTACTCACAAACGCCCCTGCGGGGCTGCGGAATCCTGCCGCGCGCTGATAGGCGACTGTCAAACGCCTTTGGGGGCTCGCCGATTCGGCCGCGCGTCGGCCCGTTCCAGCAGGCTGCTACTGGTGGCCGGTGGCCCCAAGTTCAAGACACTGTTCGACAAACTGCCGCTCACGCGGATTGTGCGTCAGCACGATGAACTGGTGCCTCGCGGCCAGCTCGTGGAGCACCTCGTAGACGGCGGCGAGGCGCGCGTCGTCGAAATTCACGAACGGGTCATCGAGCACAAACGGGAGACGGACCTGGCCGCTCAGCTCCTCGGCCACCGCGACCCGCATAGCAAAGTAGAGCTGGTCGCGCGCGCCCTGGCTGACGCGCTCGACCGCAAGGCCCTGTTGACCCAGACCGTCGAGCGACGGCACGAAGCGCTCGTCGAAACGGACGCCCTCGTAACGCCCGCTGGTTAGCCGGGCGTACAGCCCGCCGATCTTGCCGGCAAGCGCCTCGCGGTGGACTGCATGATACTCGGTGATCGTCTCGCCGAGCACGTCTATCGCGAGGCCGAGCGCATCGCGGCGCCGTTCGAGCTCGGCGCGCCGCTCCTCGAGCAGCGAAATCTCGTCGCGCAAGGCCGACTCGTTGGCGACCTGCTTGCGTGTGAGCGCCCGGAGCTCAGCGCCTACCTGCGTCCGTTCCGCCCTGACCCCGTCGAGCGTCTTTGCGCGGCCCTCGATCTCGGTGCGGAGCTTCTCGCGCTCGCGCAGGGGGTCGCCCTCGTCGAGGAAGCGCTTCAGCGCGGGGTTCGATTCGGTCAGCTCGTTGAGCCGCGCCTCGGCCCGCCCGAGCGCGGCGTTCTTCTCGTGGTACTCGCGCTCGATCTCGCCCAGGTCACGGGAGCTTTCGAGCGCGCCCTGGACGCGCACCAGCCGGTGGCGCAGCTCGATGTAGCGCTCGTAGCGCTTCTGCTCAGCCCCGGGATCGTCGCTTACCATGAACGGCTGAAGCCGTGAACCGAGCGTCTTGAGCGAGGTCTGGTTTTCCTCGTACCGCTCGATTGCCTCGGCCGCGGCACGGGAGAGCCGCTTGTGGCGCCTGGACCACACGGAATACACGGTGGCGAGCACAAGGAACAACGCCACGGCAACCGCCCCACCAGCGATCATGAACAGCTTGAAAGAGTCAAAGAACGTCGTGAGAGCGTACGCAACAGCAACCACAAGCAGCGGCAGGAGGACGCATAGCCACTTTCCGTGCAGTTTCGCCGCCCTGGCCTCGCGCTCGAGCCGCTCGACCTCGTCCCGCGAGCGGGCAACGTCCTGACGCCGCCGCGCCGTCTCGAGCAGCATGCTGCCGTAGTCGTCCGGGAGGGTGTCCCATCCTTCATACTCGGACTCGATTATCGCGGAGAGCTCCCTCTGCTTGTCGAGGTTGGCGGAAGTCCTCTCGCGCTCGGCGGCCAGCTTGGGCACCTCGCGCGCCAGCCGTTCCTTCTCCTGCCGCGCGTCGGCCAGGGCGTCAATCTCCCCGAATACTCGCTGATCATTCGCCTGCTCTTCCTCAAGAGCCTCGAGTCTCTCCTTCAGCGAGGCCTCGCGCTCCTGGAGGCCCCTGACTTCGTCGAAGTAGCCGCGTGTTTCGTCAAGCAGGGCTCTCTTCTGCGCGATTGCCTGTTCGCATTGCTCCAAGAGGCGCGGGTTCGCGCCCTTGCGCATGCGGTCGTTCGAGACCGTCTCGTAGGTCCCCTCGATGCGGCGCAGGACCGCCTCGGCGTCCTCCTGCGACGGCCCCGTGAGGCGCGTGCGAATGTCCGAGCCGATCTCGGCCTCGAGCGCGAGCTGCTCGACACACAGCGTTGACTTGAACAGCGCCTCGTCGTCGAAGCCGACGAGCCGCTTGAGCCGTTCGCGGTACGCCTCGAGCTCGGGGCCACGGCCGGCTGGGTTCGCCGTGCCTCGCCACGTCCGAGAGCTGCCATCCTCGGTCTCTGTAATCTCGACGAGCTCGCTATCGAATTCTCGCCGGATGCGCACCGTGCCCTCGTCGCCGGCGAGCTCGATGGTGCCGGTGTACACGCCGCCGCCCCACGGCGCGTTGTCGCGGCGCGCGCCCGCCTGCTGGCCGAACAGGATGGCCGCGATGGCCCGCACGAGCGTCGTCTTGCCCGCCTCGTTCGGGCCGACGATGAGCGTCAACCCCTCGCCGAACTCGAACGAACGATCCGTGAAGCAGCCGAAGCCCTCAATATGTACCGCGCGGATTCGCATGCTAGCAGTCCCCGTGCCGCAGAAATTGATCAAGACCGCACTTCAACGCGCGCTCGGCGGTCTCGCGCTCGCGCCCCTCGGCCGACTCGATCCGCCCGAGCATTTTTTGGACGAACAGGCCGCGGATGGTCTTCTCGTCGCGGAGCCGCTTGACAAGCGCCCCGTCAACGAGCCGGGTCTCGTCAATGACCTCGACGTAGAAGAACGCGCCTTCGAGCCGCGCGCGGATCGCCTCGGTGTCTGGAACGAACTCGGCCGGTCCGGTGAGCCTTACGCGAACGAGGAGAGTTCCATCGCGCTGCCCGAACAGCCGCTCGGCGATCTCGGTGTCCGAGGCGGCGGGCCGCTCGCCGAGGTCGAGCGTCACCTCGCGAAGTTCGCGCGTGTGGCACTGCCGCCGCTCGATCCGGACGCCGCTCTCGCTCACCTCGGCGATCACGACGGACCGCGGGCCGCACTCGCAGAAGTTTCTCCCTTCCGTCGAGCCGGGATAGACCGCGAGCACACCGCTTTCCTCGTACTGCGTGCCGCCGTGAAAGTGGCCAAGGGCGAGGTAGTGCATGCCGCTGCGGGCGACCGCCTCGCGGCTCATCGGGAGGTCTTCCTCTTTGAGGTCCCACGCCGGGTTAGCCCATACGGAAGCGTGGAGCACGGCGACGTGGAGGCCCGGCTCGTCGGTACGCCGCAGCGTCTCGAGCGGGTCGCCGCCGCGTGCAAGGTCGTGCGCGACGCCGTAAACGTGGACGGTCTCGTCGCGCACGGTCAATTGCATAACCTGCTCGACCTGCGGGCAGGTGACCAGCGTGACGCCCGGGAACTTCTCGCGCCGGTAAACGGAGGCGGCATAGCTGATGCTGTCGTGGTTGCCCGGCACGAGCACGACGGGCAGGTGGCGATCGGCGAGCCGCTGGAACTGGTGGCGCGCTGCGGCCAGGGTGCGTTCGTCCGGGTCGTGACGCTCGAAGAGGTCGCCCGCGATCACCACAAGGTCAAAGGCGTTCTCCGGGTCGCACGCCATGTCAATGATCCGGGCGAAGGTTTTTCGGAAGTCCTCCGCGCGCCGCTCGGCAAGCGGGCCGAGCCACGCCGGGACGTACCCGAGATGACAGTCCGCCAAATGAAGGATCCTGATCGCCATACGCCGAGTCCCATACCCTCCGAGGGAATTGAATGATAGCCCTTCGCGATACTGCAAAGCAACGGCGTTTTCGATTGACGGGCCCGGTCGCGTCGCCTGATCATGATTTCTAGCACGCCGCTGGAAAAGGCTGACGTGCAACCGAATCGTCGAGCCCCAAGGCGGCGTTTGGCAGTAGCCTATCAGCGAGCGATAGGATTCCGGAGCCCCGCAGGGGCGTTTGGTAGTAGCCTCGGGCGCAAGCCCGCCGAAGGCGGGCAAGCCCGTGGAACAGAGCGACGGAAAAAACAGAGCCCCTTTGGGGCGATTCAACACGAT
>CBDUSE010000065.1:0-15652 GCA_965369835.1 uncultured bacterium | reverse complement strand
AACGCGGCTCTTCGGGGAACACCGCACGTGCATCCGCTGTGAGAAATGCGGGCTAAAGTCGCCGGCGTGCGCGGCCGATACCCAAGATACAGGGGGATTCTCTCGTCGAACGGCCTCACGTGTTACGCCGGAAAGCGGACTGTGTCCATGCATATGGTGGAGCAAAAAGACCGCGACGCTGTAGTGGAACCCGACAGCGGGATGAGCTGCGGTAATCGCGACACTCTTGATTTCCTTGAAGACCTGTGATAATATTACATTAGGTGTTGGGTTTGCCCATGCACATAGCCAAGCAAAAAGATAACATCGCCATAGTGGAACTCGACAGTCGGATCAGTTCCGGCGATCGCGAGACCCTCGATGGCCTCGAGACCCTCTGCTCCGGTTTGGCACAGGGGGGCGTGCGCTGCATCCTGCTCGATATGGACAGTGTTCAGACTGCGCCCAGCGTCTTTCTGGCCACGCTCGCCTCGTTGCAGCACAGGGTGAAGTCCCTGGGCGGGGAACTCGCCATCATCCATCCGACCAACCACGTGCGCAAGCTCTTCCGGGTCACCGTGATGGACCAGGTGATCGGCCTGTATGCCGACGAAGGGAGCGCGTTCGAGGCGATCAATCAGCACCTCGACCAGATGCGACAGGCCCTCGAGGACGAACTCTCCAGCCCCAAGAAGCTCATCCGGATCGAGGCGGCGTCGAAGCTTGCCAGAATCGGCGATAAGCAGGGGATCGTTCTGCTCACGGAGTTTCTGAGCGACGAGGACCCCGTCATGCGCTTGCAGACGACGCTCAGTCTGGCGGGGCTGGGCGGGTCAAGGATAGTCGAGCCGTTGATCCAGGCGCTCTCGGATGACGATTACCGCGTGCGCATGTATGCGGCCGAGGCGCTTGGCAAGACCGCCGACGCCAAGGCGATCGAGCCGCTGAAGGCGACGGTGCACTTCGAGCGCAACCGCAACGTGATCTTCAAGGCGAACCAGGCCCTCGAGCAGCTCCTCAAGCAGCAGCCTTTCACAAGCGCCTGATTCCGCCGCTTCCGTTTCAGCACGTTTCCGTCTAGAATCGGCCTGCGTTCATCACACCCGTTGCACAGGAGGCGTTCCATGCAGGCCCGCACGGTCTCGTTCGCCGTCGTTGCTCTCCTTCTCTGTGGCGCGTGCGCCGCAGCGGGCGAGACGCGAACGGTGACGCTCGTTCGCTACACGACGATCAATCCGTACAAGGGCACGGAATACGGCGGCGAGCCGTACGTGTACATGTGCGCCGAGGACGCGACGCTCGTCCAGAAGCGCCCGCTCAGATGCTACGGCGGCGCAAGGAGCCTTCAGCTCGGTTCCGGCAGCGACGACACGATCCTGATCGCGTTCAAGTCGCTGAACCGCGCCATCTACCGCAACAGCACAATCAAGGACGCCAGGCTCGTCCTGCACGTCGTGCCGGGCCGGTTCAAGCCCGAGGGTGAACTGCGCCTGTATCGGGTGCTCAGGTCGTGGCGCGACGGCGGGGAGCTCGATAAGGAGCTCTACTGGGCCGCCAACTATGTGAACGTCTACCACGCCCCAAAGGGCCGCGCGATCCGCTGGGCCAGGCCGGGCGCCAAGATGCCGGGCGTGGACCGCGCCGAAGTGCCGAGCCTCGTGGTGAACATGGCGGACGCGTACGACGCCGAAACGGGCACGCTGACGCTCTCAGGCGGGAAGCTCGTCGAGGACGTGCAGTACTGGTACGAGCGCCACTACCTGAACTACGGCTGGCTCATCGAGTACGCAGAACCCGCCAAGACGGCCGGCCGGCATTTCTTCTACAGCGGCGAGGCGTTCAACGCGAAGCTCAGGCCGGCGCTCACCATCACCTACGAGATGCCGAAGAGCGATGCCAGGCCGCGCGGGATTGACCTCGACGTGACGTTCATCGAGCGAACGCCGCGCTACCTGCGCTACCTCGACGAAGGCACGGGCCAGTACGAGATGAAGGTGTACCGCAGCGAGAACGTCGGCTTGATGAATAACCCCAAGTACGGCCGCGCCCGTAAGTGGCCGCGCCAGGGCGAGACGGTCACCTTCAGCGCGCACATCAAGAACAAGGGGACCGAGGAGTTCATCGGCCTAATCCCGTACGAGTGGTTCATGAACGGGCGCGTCATCAAACAGGGCGCCTGGCACGGCCGACTCAAGCCCGGCAAAGAGGCGATGGTCAAGTACCAGTGGAGGTGGCAGGCCGACCACCGCGATCACCGCGACCTCGTGATCGCGTTCTGGGCCGACCCCGATGAACGCCTTCCCGACCTCTGCCGCAACAACAATTTTTTGGGCAAGTACGTCGAGGGGCGCACGCTCAAATACTGGGTGGACAAGCAGAGCTACGACTTCATCAACGCGCAGTGCAACGCCTGGGGCAGCTACTCGTTCGAGGACTACCTGCAGTGGCACGTCTGGATGTGGAACGAGACTTTTTTAGACAAGTCGCGCTTCGCCGAGATCGCGCGCGACGGCTGCCTCGAACGGATCACGCTCGACGAGATCGAGGTCGTCCCGAACCGTCTGCTCGACCCGTGGGGAAAGCACACGCCGAAGCCGACGATCGGCTCGCGCGCCGGCAGCGGCCTGGCGGACTGCCGCTTCGACGGCGAGTGGGGCACGACCTGGCCGTGGGACAAGAAGGCCAAGGACTACGACGAGCAGGTCAAGAACGTGAAGCGGTTCTTCACGACGCGCTCGGTGCTGCTCGAGGGCTCGTGGATCCACGAGTGCTCGCACCAATGCCTCGCCGCGTTCGACATCTATTGGTCGAACATGGAGCCGTCCGAGCCCTCGAGCCCCAGCGGCAAGTGCAAGGTCAAGGACGGCGGCGAGTACTATATCACGCGCGGCGAAATGTACCCGTTCGGCGGGCTCATGGGCGGCGGCGATACCCGGCCCGATCCGCGTTACCGCATCGGCACCGGTCTGTTCTCGCTCCACAGCATCGCGGGCTTCAACTCGAACCTGCCGTACCGCGGCGGCTTCTTCGGCGAGTGGCAGTACGACCTACCGCGCCGCATCTACGTGCGCATCCTCGACGCGTCGGGCCGGCCGATCCCCGGCGCGGCTGTCAAGATCTGGCAGGCCGCTTCGAACGCGATCACCGACGAGAACGTGGTGGCCGAGAACCTGCGCGCGAGCACACTCGGCTACCTACTTCTGCCGAACCAGGACTCGCTCGAGAAGACGGATGTCACCACGGCCACCGGCCACACGCTGCTCAAGAAGAACCCGTTCGGCCGGATCTGTATCGTCGGCACGAACACGAACCTGCTGCTGCGGGTCGAGGCGTACAACCAGCGCTACTACGGCTTCATCAAGCTGGTGTGGCTCAACCGCGGCTACTGGAAGGGCGAGAAGGACAAGTACGTTTACGCGTTCCAGACGGAGATCGTCCCCTCGGCGCGGGTGAACTGGAAAACAAACATCGCGCGCCACTGCGCCGTCACCGCAAGCACCGGCGAGGAGTCCGCGGCCAAAGCCGTTGACGACGACGTGACGACCGAGTGGCGAGGCGGCCGGACGAAGCGCGGCGATTTCGTGCAGCTCGACCTCGGCAAGTCGGTGCCGATCGCGGCGATCCGCCTCGTCAAGTCGGGCGACCACGGGACGTTCTACGACTACTTCCGGATTGATGTCTCGGACGACCCCGAGTTCAAGACGAGCAAGCCCTTCGCCAGGCCCCGCGTGACCAAGTTCAGCTACGATATGTGGTGCTTCAAGGACATGGACCCGAAGCAGCCCAACGTCAGGTGGGTCACCTACGCGAACGCGCCGACCCGGGGTCGCTACATCCGCATCACGTCCGACGCCGACGAGTGCCACGCCCGCATGCATGAGATCCGCGTCTATGCCGCCCCGCGCGCCCAGCGGTGAGCGAAAAGGGAGCGGCGGCGGGCGTCCGCCCCAGTTTAGAAGATTGAACATCGCGGCCACGCTGCAGGCTGAAGCACATCTGGCAGATCTGGGCAGATCTGGAGAACCATACTTGGTCCTTGATTTCCGTCGAGGGCAGCGTCAAGCTTGAGTCGTAGCGAGACTGGCACGGGTGGCAGCACCTGGCTCTGCACATCACGTCGTGTTGCACGCGATGTCACGCAGCGCGGCGGCCCAAGAAACCGGGACCCAGACAGCCAGAAGCGGAGAATTAGGTATGGTGTACCACGAATTATTGACCGTAAGGTTGGAGGCACATTAATGATACACAGTAAAAGAAAATGGACACTTATTGCCGTAGTTCTCGGTGCAACTGTCATTGGGCTCACGATTCTCGCGCTATGGCTGATGAGGCAGCCTGGGCGGAAGCAGTTGAGGGCTACCATGAATAGCCTGCAAATGGGGCTGAGGATCGCCCTCTATGCTGATCGCCATGAGGTGCCTCCCTATTCAAGCCAGGGCTCGGTGAAGGAATACCTCGAAGACCTTGCTCAGGGCATAGGCGAGAGCGATCTTGGCTGGCTAGAAAGGACTGGAAAACACATCGTCTATGTGAACCTGGACCACGACGAATGGAACGCCGTCCGGAGCTTCTTTGAAAGCCATAGGTCTCTCAGCGGGAAATTTCGCACCAGTGACCCCGAGGAGGTGGTCCTTGTTACGGGTTGGGCAGCGCGATACGTTAGCTCTCCCAGAAGGCCTATGCATGACCCAAGCGTCATGGTCATTAGCGGGGCTTCGCTACCATGCGGACGAGAACAGTTTCGTGCTGAACTGCTTCATCTGGATCGAGCGCTCCGGGAGTCCCTCGGCAAGTCCCTAACCGATTGCGTCGTCTACGAAGGTCGGGATTTCGATCCAAGCCTCCTTGAGGCAAGCGACGGTTCGCCTTAGCAAGAGGGGGCTCCGGCGCTGATCATGTACTTCGAGAGTCTCATTTGCGCCCCCGCATGCGGTTTCGTCTGTACGGGCGGCAGCATCATCGAGGAGTGGACCGTCAGCGGTGGCTCGCTTAGCACGCTCGTCTACCGCTACGTCAGAAACCCAGCGACAAAACTCGGCGCCGGGATCGGCTCGATCATCTACCAGCTTGACGGCAGCGACTACCGGTATTACCATTATAACCATAAGGGCGACACCCCCGCCCTCACCGACGCCGACACGAAAATGATCGCCTTCTACGAGTACGAAGCCTGGGGCGCCCCGGTGACCTTGTGGACCGCCGCCGGCGTCGAAAACGACTTCTGCTTCTCGACCAAGCAGTGGGACGCGACGCCCGCCGGTCCCCCCGACGCTGGCCTCATATACTTCGGCGCCCGCTACCTCGACCCGTCGATGGGCCGCCGGGAGATCTGGGGACACCATACTTGTTTCTTGATTTGGGTCGCGGGTTGCGTCAGGTTTCAGTCATGGCGAGACTGGCACGGGTGGTGGCACCTGGGTTTGCGTATCACGTCGTGTTGCACGCGATGTCACACAGCGCGGCAACCGCCGGCAGCAGACTTTCTTCTGCACGGACGACTATAAGGCTTACATCAACCTGATGGCGCAGTGGTGTTCATGATGTAGGGTGCAGGTGTGGGCCTATTGCCTGATGCCGAGCCATGTTCACCTGATCGTGGTGCCGGATTCGGAGGACGGGCTGCGCAGGGCGAAGCCGAAGAGGCGCCGCCGCAACTGCCATGCATCGCCGACGTTCGCTGGTCGGCAGCCCGAATAGGTCTTGCCACCGGCTTATGGTCGTCAACGAAATAAGTTGACATCGGGATGTAGGGCGGGTCGCCCTCAGCCCGCCGAAGCGCCGAAGGCGCGGTAGATGTCTTGGCGTGCCACCCCTGTCGCCGCTTCGCGGCTGCGGCGGGCCGAGGGCGACCCGCCCTACAACGCTGGCGCGCCAAACGGGCCACCTCGTCAAGATATTTTGTTGATGACCATCAGCCGGTGGGTTCCGGGCGCCACATTCCCAGTGTGAGCCGGCTTCCAGCCGGCTTCTCGACTATGGGCTTCAGCCATCTCATGTCCGAGCGATTGACCCATGGCCTGCCGGGCTACTCGCCCGGCGGGAAGTGGTTCATTGGGCCGGTGCCGCTGCCGAGGCCCGGGGCGTGACGGATGCACCGCGTGACGTAATCCTTCGCCAGCCGCACGGCCTCGACGAGCCCCTTGCCGAGCGCAAGGTTCGCCGCGATCGCGGCCGACAGCGTGCAGCCGGTACCGTGGGTGTTCTTCGGGTCAAGGCGTTCCGTGCTGAACTCATGCCAGGCTTCCCCGTCGTAGAGGATGTCGGTGGCGCGTTCGATTCGGTGCCCACCGCGGCCGGAATGGCCGCCGCGGGCAGCATGGCCGCCAGTGACAAGGGCGCGCGCGCCGTGCTCGTCGAAGATCTGCTTCGCGGCGTCGCGCATGTCGGCGAGCGATTCCACCGCACGCCCGGTGATCGCCTCGGCCTCGGCGATGTTGGGCGTCACCACGTACGCGGTGGGCAACGCCTTGCCGACGAGGGCTGCTTCGGCCTTGGGCTCGAGCAGCCGGTCGCCGCTCGAGGCGACCATCACAGGGTCAACCACCAGCGTCCTGAATTCGAGCTGCCGGATCGTCTCGACGACGACTTCGATGATCTCGGCAGAAAACAGCATCCCGGTCTTGGCCGCCGCCACGGGGAAATCGTCGAACACGGCGCGGATCTGGCCCGCGACTACCTTTGGGGAGATCGCCTCGACGCCCAGGACGCCGAGCGTGTTCTGGACCGTGACCGCCGTGATCGCCGAGGTACCGAAGACGCCGTGAGCGGCAAAGGTCTTGAGGTCGGCCTGAATGCCGGCGCCGCCGCCGCTGTCCGATCCTGCTATGGTGAGCGCGACCTTCATGGTTCCCGTCGGGTGGGGTAGGCGAGAGTGCCGGGGTCTTCTCGACTCAAAGGGGCAGGCGCACGTCGAATGAGTCATCGCGCGGCGAGCTGAATGCCCGAGCGCTCCTCGGCGTCAGTACTTGTCGTCCCAACGCCCCCCTTCACCGGTTCTCTCGTAAACGTCCCACTTGTTCTTTTTTTGATTGTTGTCGAGCGCGTTCTGCACCGCCAGCATGATGGCCTTGCTGCTGAGTGTCGCGCCGGAAACAGCTTGAACCCTCGTGCTCTGCTTCTCGACGATCAGCTTCGGGATCCGTCGTGTCGCCTTCTTGGCCTTGGGCCAGAGGTGGCGATGCAAGAGGAGCCTGACGCTCTCGATCTTGCCGTGCGTGAACTCGACCTGGACCTTGACCTTGACGAAGCCGCGCTTGCTGCGGCCATCGGTAATGTCGTCCTCGTACTTGCCGCTTGCGATGGGCCCAAGGATGAGCCCCTTCGTCACGTCGTCACTTTCACCGGGCGTAGAGCGGATGCATTCGAGGTATCCCACGGTGAAGAAGACGATGAGGCCGACCAGGACGAAGGTGAGGACGACGCCGCTTTTCTTGCGGAGGCGGCGTTTCCGGCGGCTGCCGACGGCCGACCTCTTCCTGGCGGGCGTGGCCGAGTCTTTCTCGACGGGCGCGGGCGATTTTCCCTCGACGGCCATGGACGATCTTCCTCTCGATGAACGCTCAATTCAATAGTGGCACAGGCGACCGCGGGTTTCAACCGTGCGCGAGCGGCCAGGGCGGACTTCCTTTGCCGGTCGCGACCGTCAAAAGTGCCCTTGAGCAGGCGCGAGAACTATGGTACAGTCCTCCGGGAACTACCTGACGACGAGGTGTCAAGAAGTGCGGCGCGGATTTGTGATTTCGTCGTGCACGACTATGCGATAGAAACGGTGCGAAGCATCGTGGCGGAAAGCATCTTGAAGGGGGGCGGACAAGGATGTGTGCGTGGAAGATCGGCGTGATGATCGAGTCGTTTCGGCTCGGCACCCGGCGCGGGATCGAGAAGGCGGCCGAGCTCGGCGCTGACGGGTTTCAGATCTACTGCACGTCGGGGGACATGGAGCCGGGCAACCTGAGCACCGAGAAGCGGCTCGAGCTTGCCGACTTCGTGCGCGACCAGGGTCTGGTGATCAGCGCCCTGTGCGGCGATCTCGGCAAGGGCCTGCTGAACGCCGAGACGAATGAGTGGGTCGTACCCAAGTGTAAGGAGTTCGTGGACCTCGCTGCGGATCTCGGCACGCGCATCGTCACCACGCATATCGGTCCCCTGCCCGAAGACGAGTACGGCGAGGAATGGCGCACCGGCGTTCCAGCCGTGCGCGAGGTGGCGGACTATGCCGCAAATCGGGGCGTCTCGTTTGCGAGCGAAACCGGCGCCGAGGCGCCCGAGGTGCTTCACCGCTTCCTCGTCAGGGTCGGCAGCCCGGGCATCAAGGTCAACTATGATCCCGCCAACCTCGTCATGAACGGCTTCGACCACCTCGGCGGCGTCGAGGTCCTCGCTGAGTATATCGTGCACACGCACGCCAAGGACGGCGTCCGGCGCGACGACGGCACGTGCGAGGAAGTCCCGCTCGGCGCGGGCGGGGTTGCTTTCCCCAAGTACCTGGAGAAGCTGAACGGCGTCGGCTACAAGGGCTTTCTCACCATCGAGCGCGAGGGGGGCAACGACCCCGTTTCAGACATCGCGGCCGCCGTGGATTTCCTGAGGCAGTTCTAGCCGGGCCGTGGCTCCACACGCGGGCGCCGAGGCTCCTGCGGCACTATGCGTCGAAAGCCGCTGGGTTGATCGGATAGTTGCCCCACTCGTCGCGGCAGCGTTTCATCTCGATGATGTTTTCCTTCTTGGCGCCGACCGCGAGTGAATGGCTCGAGCCCATGATGAAGCCGCCGCCGGGCGCGGCGTGCTCGAAGGCGTAGCGCGCGTCGTTGCGGATGTCCTCGATGCCGCCGAGGATGATGTGCTCGTGCCAGATGCCGCCCCAGAGGCAGAGCGTGTCGCCGACGCGTTCCTTGAGCTTCTTGATGTCCATCCCGGCGCTCGCCTGGATGCTCTCGTACGCGTCGTAAAGCTCGGCAAGCTCATCAATGATCGGCCAGGTGTGTCCGCAACAGTGCTTGAGCACCTTCAAGCCGAGGCGATGCGCTTCCTCGACATATCGCTTGTGCCACGGGTACACCATTTCGCGGTAAATCTCCGGGCTGGCCATGAGGTCCGTACTGCTGCCGAGGTCACCGCACGGCATGACGGCGTCCACGCCGAGCGTCGCGGCGACCTGGGCCTCGCGGAGAATCATTTGACCGTGTAGCTCGGCGATTTTCCGACAGATGTCCGGCTCGAGCAGGAGGTTCATCCACCCTTCCTCTTCGGTTGCCCCGAAGATTGGGAACTCAAGGTCGCCACAGAGCAGCACGGTGAAGTGCGTTTCCTTCATCTCTCCGACCGCGTGGTGCACGAGCTCCCAGCGTGAGTCGTTCGAATCGTCTCGAGGACGCGTCTCGAGTTGTTCGATCTGTTTCTGTAGACTTTCGAGCGTCGGCGCGACGTAGGCGTCCCGGTTCTTCTTGTAGAGCATCAGGTCGTGCGTAGTTGCCGAAACGCGGTAGATGTCGCCCTGTTCATTGCGGTAGGTTTCGTCGTCGAGCTTTTCCATCGGCTTCGGGCGGTCGTTCTTCCGCGGTACTGCCTCGACGGTAACGATGTCCATGTCGAGCGCGCGCACCAGGTCGAGCGTATCGCGCTTGTACGACTCAACCACCTCGTCGCGGCGGCCATCCCACAGCGCCTGCGTCTCCTTCATCTTGGCATGGACGAAGGTTTCGCGACCGAGGATCTCCTCGTATACGTTATAATCAATAAAATGTTCACCCCAGGGGATGCGGTCCGGCTCGCGGTGCTCAAGGGTGGCGGAGACACGTTCTCGCGGCAGCACGGCGTCGCTCCTCACTCATATCGGAATCCGTATTTCGGCTATTGATGATACCCCCATTCCTCGGGAAGCGCTACATCGAGGAGGTGTTCGGAGAAGAAATACGCCGCACGCTTCTATCGGTCAAGGGCGTTTTTGTTGAAGCGGTTCGGGCAACGGGAATCATCCTGCTATTCGTGCTCGGGGCACCCGATACCACGGGCTTGCCCGCTTTCGGCGGGCCTTCATCCGTGCCTACTCCCAAACGCCAATGCGCGACCCTCGGCGGGCCGAGAGCGACCCGCCCCGCAAGATGTCGCCGCTGGGGGGCTCGTGCGATGTGCCGGTAAGAAGGGGTTCTTCGGAGGCAGAGAGAGGTGTCTCGGGCGCTCTGGCTTTTTCAGCAGCTTACCAATCGGGCGCACCGCCGCCGGCCTTGAACCTGGGCAAAGAGAGTTTTGCCGGGCATGCGACGCGCCACTTTTTTCGCTTCCTTGCCCGGCGCGCTTTCTGTATTCTCACACCATGGGCCGGTAGCTCAGCCTGGTAGAGCAACGGACTTTTAATCCGTTGGCCCTGGGTTCGAATCCCAGCCGGCTCACTTCCCCCACCGTGTCCCCCTGAGTTGCCTTGTGCATCTTGCACAGGAGCCGGCACGCGGGAGCGGGGTCACGCCGAGGCGTCCCCCTTCAGGCCCTCCCGCCGCGCGAAGTACGCAACCTTCTCAAGCGACATGGTCATGTCCACGTTCTCGACGTAGACGCAGGGGGGGACGTGCAGCGGCATCGGTGCGAAGTTCACGATCCCCCGGACGCCGACGTGCACCAACATATCGGCGATCTTCTGCGCTTCGCTTGCTGGCACCGTGAGGATTGCGATCCGGAGGGCCTTCTCCCGAACGATCTTCTCCAGTTTCTCGACAGGATGGCAGCGGCAACCGTGGATCTTCCGGTTCACCTTGGCGGGATCCACATCGAACGCGGCCACGATCTCGAGCTTCGGCCGCCTGCCGGGGAAGTAGGCAAGGATGGCCCGACCGAGGTTGCCGATGCCGACGAGCGCAACCCCTTGCGTCTCAGGAGCATCAAGCAGTACGCCGATACTCTCGATGAGGTCCTGAACGTCGTAGCCGCGCCGCGGCGTTCCGCAGCAGCCCACCGCCATCAGGTCGCGCCTGACCTGGGCGGCCGTCACCTCAGCGAGGCTTGCGAGCTGGTGGGAATGGACGTAACGCGCCCCCGTTTGCAGGAGTCCGTACAGAAGCCGGCGGTACAGGCTCAGACGGCCGATGGTCTTGTGCGAGTGCATTTGATCCTGCGCGCACCGCGTATTGTGAATTCTCTCACAGATAAGATAACGCCGGAACTTCGGGAGGGTCAAGAGCTTTTCGCGGGAGAAGTAGGCGCGCCAGTATCGCGTCCTGGAAATGCCAGTATAAGGCCGCCTTGGTGCTCTGTCCCTGGAGAGGCGACGGAACGATTTATCGAATAACTTGGGGGAAAGCCACTCGTCCGGCTCACGCCGGGCAAGACAAGATCAGCCTCGCCGCGTCGCCGCCGTCCCAGAGGACCTCAGAAAACTCCAAAGCGGGCGATTCTGGACACGATGTGAGGACTTCCTAAAGTGGTTTGAGGCCCACCAGCATCGGAATGCTCTGTCCTTTCAGGCTGGGATCGCTGAACTCCATTTGCTTCACCGCAAAGCCGACCTCTCTCAGGAGGCCAAGCCAGGTATCGAGACCGAAGATGCCGCACAGATGGCGGTCGGTCTCGATCTGCAACCGGTCCCCGCGCCGGATCAGGTAGATGAGGGTCGCCTCAAAGGTGGCATCTCCCGGATTCGGGTCATAGGCATTCTCAATGAGCGTGATCTCGACGTCGCCCTGTGTGTGTACCGAGTGGTCAATCCCGTTCTGCTCGAATCGCTCCGGGCTGTATTCTTGGCACGTGAGAAACACCCCGCCGGGCTCAAGGTGAACGAAAGCAGTCTCGAACGCTGCGCGCAGGTCGTCCTCAGTGAGCATGTAGGCGAGCGAATCGAAGGCGGTGACGGCATCAAACGTCGTGTCGAGCCGAACCGAGCGCATGTCGCCGATCAGATAAGCGTTCTCCGGATTGAGCCGCCTCGCCAGGCCGAGCATCGCTTCACTGACATCAACGCCGGTCACCTTAAAGTGCTTCTTGAAGGTGTAGTCGTTATGCCCTCCGCCACAGCCGAGATCGAGGAGTGTCCGCACGCCGATTCGAGCATGCTCCCGGATGACTTTGGAAAAGAGTTCTGACTCCTCGATGTAGCCCTCCGGAGGACTGATAATCGGGAAGGTCCACGCCAGATCACCGTACAGACGTCTCTCATCGTTTGACGAAAGCTCTTTCAATTTCCTGGATTCCCATGGCTCGGTTTTCAGGAGCGCTCTGGCGGCGAAACCCACCGTTCGATCGGCACGGCGTTGGAAGCGCGCACATGGCGCGCAACATCCTCCGGGAGAATCACCTGGCACTGCTGGCCTGAGGGGCTACGTTAGAACTTCGTCGTGCTCGTGAAGTTGAAATCCCGGATCTTCAGGGCCGGTATGAGTGTGCTGATGTACTCGCCGGTGCGCTCGGGCGGGCTCATCGCTTCCACCCGGTTCAGCATGTCGAGCGGATCGTCATTGAACCGCATGTGCTTGACAGCGCCGGCGATCTTGCCGTTCTCGATCAGGAAAAGGCCGTCGCGCGTCATGCCCGTCACCAGCGGCACCATCGAGTCAACGAAGCGGATGTACCAGAAGCGGGTGATGAGGAGGCCCCTCTCGGTCGAGGCGATCATCTCGTCAACCGTCGTCTCACCCCCTTCCATGATGACGTTCGACGGCATGCCGGTCGGCGCCTTGCCTTGTTTCTTCGCCCAGAATCGGGAATAGCAGAGGCTCTTGAGGACCCCGTTCTCGATCCAGCAGAGGGTGGGCGACGCGAGCCCTTCCTCCTGAAACGGAGCGCCGGGACAGCGCGCATCGGCGGGGTCGGAACGAATCGTGATCTCCTCACCGCAGATCCTGGCGCCGAGCCTGCCCCGCAGGAACGTGCGGTCTTCGTCCGTGGCCTTGGCATCGAATCCGCCCCAGAACAAGAACGCGAGCATCTCGGCCACCGCCGCCGGGTGCATGATGACGGTATATTTGCCCGGCTCACCGTCGGCCGGATTCTGTGCCATCTCAGCAATCCCGAGCGCCCTGGCGGCCACCTCTTCTACGTTGATCTCGTCAACGTTGTTCGACATCTTCTCCGCCCAGCCGGAGCCGGTCGCGCCCAGGGCCGTCAGGTGAAGCTCGGCGCCCGTTGAACCGTGATAGGCCCTCAGGCCGGCGGAGTTGGCAACCGCGCGGAACTGATCGCCGCTCGCATACGCCCCGGAAAACCTGAAGTCCTTGCCGCTAACCATCTTTGCGGCGGCGGTCAGGTGCTTTGCCTTCTCGAGCGGATCGAAGCGCGCAGTCTGCTCGAAGAACCCGTCCACCTTCGGGTATTTCTCGCTCTCGTTCGTCTCGAGCGGCGGCATGTACTCGGGGTCGGGCGGCAACCTCCGAGCGATGGCTTGCGCGGCTTCGACGACCGCCTTGAGCGAGTTATCGCTGAGGTCGTCCGTCGAGGCGGCGCCATGGCTCTGGCCATACGCACAGCTCACCGTCAGGACGGCGCTGCTTCTCTCGATGTTCTGAGTAATCGCGTTGTCGGCGAGCCGCGTGGCCGCGTTCGTGCCGCCGTCGAGCGTCGCCACGACCGCGTCGGCCTCCGCAAGGCCAAGAACTTCCTCGAGAATGCTTAGTGCTTCCGGTTCGTTCATCTTGATGCGCCTCCCACGCTGATCTGCCTGAACCGTGCCGGCGCCGAACCGTGCGTCATCTGCGCCACCTGCATCGGATCACCCTTGCCGCAGTTCATGACACCGATCGGCTCCCAGAACCGCTCGTCGCAGACGGCATCGAGCGAGCCCCAGAACTCCGTCGTGATCGCTTGGTACGTCACGTCCTTGAGCATGCCGACCTTCCTTCCGTCCTTGATCTCCCAGAAGCAGTCGCCGCCGAACTGGAAGTTCTGCCGCCTTTGGTCAATCGAGAACGAGCCCATCCCCTCGATGTAGATACCATCCTTCGTGTCGGCGATAAGCTCGTCGAGCGTCAGCAGCTCCGCGCCCGGCTCGAGCCCGATGTTCGATTGCCGGATGATCGGGATGGACGCCCATGAGTCCGCCCGGCAACTGCCGCGCGACCTTGTTGCGCCGATCGCGTGGCAGACCTCGCGCCCGCTTTGGTAGTCAACGAGAACGCCGTCCTTGATGATATGCCATCGTTGCCCCTTGACGCCGTCGTCGTCGTAGCCGCGTGTGGCGAGGCCGAACGGCATCGTGTTGTCGCAGATGATATTCATGATCGGCGAGCCGTACTTGAGCGTACCGAGCTTGTCGGTCGTTGCGAAGCTCGAGCCCGCAAGGCTCTCTTCCATGCCAAGCACCCGGTCGAGCTCGGTCGCGTGGCCGATGGATTCATGCATCGTCAGCGCCAGGTGTGAAGGATGGAGAATGAGGTCCTTCTTCCCGACAGGGCACGGCTTGCCGCTCAGCTTCTCGACTGCTTCCTCGCCGACCCTGCGCGCTTCGGCCAGTAGGGGCGTTGCCTCGATATGCTCATAGCCGGCGTTGAGTGGGGAGGCTTCGAAGTAACGGTCCTTCGCGGTGGCCTCGTCCACGGCGGTCGCCTGGTACCAGGCCGCGCTCGTGGTGGTCTCGCTCTCGACCAGGCTGCCTTCGCTCGTGGCCAGGATGCGGTGCTCGCGCCTGAAGCGCATGTTCCCGTGGCATTTCTTTGCGCCCTTGACGGCGAGAACTTCCTTGCCGATTGCTAGAAGGAGCCCGGTCTTGTCCTCTAACGATACGTCGAACGGGTCCTTCTTGACCGGTGTTCGGAAGACGTCCTCGTAGGCTTCCTCCTCGGCCCAATGGATCCCCTCGGGCGCTTTCGCCAGCGCACTCGCCCTGGCGATCTCGACTGCTCGTGTAGCCACCCGTTCGATCTCGCCCTTTTCTACTCGGGCGCTCGCAGCGAAACCCCAGGCGCCGTCGGCGATCACGCGCACACCGACGCCGAAAGATTCGGAGTCCAGGATCTCGGAGACCCGCTCGTCCTCAGTTGACACATTCTGGTTGCGCAGCCTGACGATCCGGGCGTCGGCGTATGTCGCTCCCCTCTGTTTCGCCACTTCCACGGCGTACAAGCACAGATCTCTCATCTAACTCTCCTCTTGCGCTGACGGGCTTGTCGCTGCCGGCACTATAGCATAAAGCGGCGCTGCGATGGGCGGCTTGGCCCGTTTGCCGGATGCACTGGACTGCGGGCCAGCAGTGCGTTCTCCGCCTCGTCCCGCGTTCGCTCAAAACGCCTTGAAAAGCTGGGGGACCGCGGTTATAATACAAGCGGTTGTTTGTGTAGGAGCGGCCAGTCAGGGGGGTATGCCGGATCGGATTGCCTTTCGTGCGCCCTGATACTAACACACGTGCTCTGTGTGCATCGCTGAGAGAGGAGACATATGAAGTTGAGGAGATGGCGATGATACGTTCAAGGGTCTTCGCCATCGCTGCGTTCTTGCTCGGTCTCCTTGCTGCACTGCCGGCCTTGGCCGCCGGGAACGGGCGGTTCGACCTAGCCCTTCCGCAGGTGCGGCTGGAGGCCGTCGAGCGCTTGGAGCTCGAGAGCCAGCAGGCCAAGGCGTCGGCGTGGGCCCTGGCGCGGCACGAAGGGTGGAACCCCAAGGGGGAGGTCAACGGGCGACTCTTCGAGCTGATGGCGATCCGGGACGGGCGGCCGTATGTCTATACGACAACCAACGTGAACGCGGCCATCTCGACCGC
>CBDUSE010000064.1:0-15667 GCA_965369835.1 uncultured bacterium | reverse complement strand
CAGTCCTTGAGCACCTCGAGGATCACGGCGTCGGCGCCGATCACGCGCGCGTCGCTACGCTGGTCTTGGTAGGTGTCCTCGACGTCGGCCACCTCGGGCAGGTACACCGGGTTGCCGTTGACTTTGGCGACCTCGATCCGGGCGATTTCATCCAGGTTCCGGTACTTACCGAGGAAGCGGGTCGAGAACTCGGTGCGGCGCTCGTCGAGCCGTCCGCCGGGCTTCTCGACGTTCTCGAGGTCGAGCGCGAACTCGACGTCGGTGAGCGTCAGTCCTTTTGCCTTGAGCCTGTACATATCCACGCTGACCAGGATCTCGCGCTCGCGGCCGCCCGCGATGTCGGCCGAGGCGACGCCGGCGGCCCGCTCAATCTCGGGTTTCACTTCGTCCTCGGCGAACTTGCGGGTGAGGTACGCCACGTCGTTGCGGTATTCCTGGTCGGTCTCGAGGCGGGCGCGCTCCTCGTCGGTGAGCTTCCTGTTGACGGCGAGCCACATCACGCTCTCGGAGCTCATGACGTCGAACTTCAGGACGATGGGGTCCTCGGCGTCGCCGGGGAAGTCAGCCTTGATGCGGTCCACCTTTTCGCGCACGTCAATGGCCTTGATGTCAAGGTCAGTGCCCCACTCGAACTCGACGAGCACGGTGCTCAGACCTTCTCTCGAATACGAGGTGATCTTCTCCACGTCGGGAACCGTGCCGAGCTCTTCCTCGATGGGCTTGGTGACGAGGTTTTCGACCTCGCCCGGTGCGGCGCCAGGGTAGGCGACGTTGACGGTGACGAGCGGGAAATCGAGCTCGGGAAAGAGGTCAATGGGGAGGCCGCGGAGCGAGACGAGGCCGAGGAAGATCATGCCGATGATGACCATCATGGTGGCCAGCGGGCGGCTGATCGAGAAGCTCGAGATCTTCATCAGTTGTGCAGTCCGTTTGCTGGGTTCGAATGGCTACTCGCGCGGTGTGACGGCCTTGATCCGGTCGCCGTTGTTGAGTTCCTCGACGCCCAGGGTGACGATTCTCCGGCCCGGTTCGAGGTCCTCGTCGAGGAGTTCGATGAAGTCGCCGCTCGCAAGGCCGAGCTTGACGGGGCGCTTGACGACCGTGTCGCCCTCGATGAGGAAGATGGAGCGGAACTTCCCCTCCTGCCTGACGGCGGACTTGGGCACGACGGTGACGCCCTCGCGGCTGTTGACGGGGATCGTGACAACGGCGAACATGCCGCCCTTGAGGCGGTGGTCTGCGTTCTCGACTGCGACGCGCACGAGGAAGCTGCGGCTTGCAGGGTCGCCGGCCGGGCTGATCGTCTCGATGCTACCCCGGAACTCCTCGCCTGGGTAAGCGGGGACGCTGAAGGTGGCCTCACGCCCCAGTTCCACATCGCCGAGGCGGCTTTCGCCCACCTGCATGTCAATCCACATCTCGTCGAGGTTGACGACGCGCGCCAGCGGCTGGCCGAGGGCGACGAACTCGCCCTCGTCGAACGTGACTTCCGCGACCAACCCGTCGTCGAGCGGCGAGCGGACGGGTGTTTTGGCGAGATTGCCTCGATAAATCTCGACCGCCTGTCTTGCTTCCTCGACGCGCGCCTCGTACAGCGCCACCTGCGCGTCGGTCTCCTCCTTGCGCGTGACGAGGTCGTCCCACACCTTGTCGGAGATGATCTTCTGCTCGTGCAGCGGGCGCTTGCGCTCGATCTGGTCGGCAAGCCGCTTCTGGGTGGCCGTGAACTGGGTGAGGCCGGCCTCGGCGACCTTGAGCGAGGCATTGGCCTGGCTGAGCCGCCGCCGATAATCGGCCGGATCAATCGAGGCGATGAGGTTCGCCGTCTGCTTGTCGGCCGGGACGTTCTGCTCGATAGAGACACGCTGACCTTCGGTGACGTGCTTCTTCACAACGCGGCCGCTCACCTCGGCGCTGATCCACACGTCGCGCACGGGCACGACTGAGCCGGGCGCGGTGAGCACGCGCTTGACCGTGCCAACCGTGACCTCGCCGACCTCGACCGGTTTCGGCGGCTTCTCCTGCTTCGTCTTGTCCGCGCTCTTCGTGCATCCCACGCCTATCAGCGCGAGACAGGCCGAGAGAGCTATCAAGTGAATTCGCTTCACGAACGGTTCCTCCAAATCAGGCGCCTTCGGCGTCCCGCCGCATGGTGGCGACCTTTTGGTCAAGCAGCATGTCGAGCTCGCGGTAGAGGTCGAGCCACTGCTGCTGCATCTCCCCGGAGAGATTCTCGAGCATGTAGCGTATCAGATCGGCCTGAACATCAATGACCCGCTTGACCGCCTCGCTGCCACGGGGCGTGATCTGAACGTAGACCTGGCGCCGGTCCTCTTTGCTGCGGCTCCTGTGAACGAGCCGCTCCGCCTCGAGCTTGTCCACAATCGAAGTCACCGCCGCGGTGCTGACCTTGAGCCGCTCGGCCAGCGCGCTCATCGTCAACTGCTCGTCGCGACCAAGCGCGCGGAGGGCGTTGAAGCGGTTGGGCGACAGATCGTCTTTGTCCATCTGCTCCGAGGTGAAACGAAATATCGCCGCCGCCATCCGGTCGAGCAGCACGAGCAGCTCCTTGACGATTGTGTCGGTATGCGCTGGATCTCTGGGTTGCACTGGCTTTTCCTCCAAGAGCGCTCGATTGATGAGCAACAACTAAGCCAGTTTGAAAGTTAACACCATTGATTATCTCTGTCAAGTAGTAAAAACGGGCAAGACGGGTGCGAGGTTCCCTTTTCTCTTGCCGCCGCATGCCGCATGACACGGTCGCCCGTCCGCTTGAGTCAGGTGGCTCATTTACTGGAATGAGTCCTTCTGGCAGGGGCGTCATACTTTCCTGCAGGGGTCGCAATGGCGCAGTTGCTGTTGACCTGTCCGCCGTTGGGACGCTATATGTGTCCGGTCGGTGGCAACGAGGAGGGGCACGGCTGGCGGGTCTGAACGAGGGCCGGATGAAGATCGAGTTGATGCCAGGAGCGGAGCGCTTCCCGGCCTCACCGGCGTGGGGAGGATGATGTGTTGGTGAAACGGTTCTTTCTGCTGGTGACCTGCTTTCTGATGGGGTTCGCCATTCTGGGCCTCGAGCTGCTCGGCTTTCGGCTCTATGGGCCGGAGTACGGGTACTCGAGCTACGTGGCCGGAACGCTCATCGGCGTCATTCTCGCCGCGCTCTCGCTCGGGTACGTGATCGGCGGACGGTTGGCGGATCGCGCGCCCCGGCCACCGGTGCTGTACCGGCTCATCGTGATCGCCGGGCTGCTGCTGGTCGGCTTCGCGTTTGTCTACAAGGGGCTGCTCGAGTTCTTCTTCGTCGAGTTCGGGATGATCACCGGGCTGATTCTCGTGACGATCGTGCTCTACGGGCCGCCGATGGTGCTGCTGAGCATGACGTCGCCGTTCATTATCCGGCTGGTGGCGATCGAGGACCGCGTGGGGACGGCGGCCGGTTCGATCTACGCGCTCTCGACGGTCGGCAGCATCCTCGGCTCGTTCCTCACACCGTTCGTGCTGGTGCCCGCGATCGGCTCGCACATGACGCTCGTTATCATGACGGCGATCGTGCTGGTCGTCGGCGTGATCGGGCTGTTGGGCGTGCGAGGCAGGTGGGCGCTTGCGCTCCTGGCGTTGGGGCTGCTGCCGTTTTCCTTCCCGAAGGCTGAGGAGGGCGTCGTGCTGCGCATCGAGAGCCCGTACAGCGACCTGCAGGTCAAGCGCGAGAAAGAGGGCGAGCCGTACGTGCTCGCCGTAAACAGGTGGGCGTGGTATTCGAAAGGGCTGCCGAGCACGATCCAGACGGACAGCTATTACGACTACTTCCTGCTCGGGCCGAAGCTGGTGCCGGTCAAGGAGATGGTTGTGCTCGGCATGGCGGCAGGTACGTCGGTCAAGCAGTTCCAGCACTACTACCCCGGGATCCACATTGACGCGGTCGAGATTGACCCGTGGGTGGTCAAGATCGCGAAGAATAAGGAGTATTTCGGGATCGAGGAAGGGGACAATCTCGCGATCCACATTCAGGACGCGCGGCCATACTTGCGCAAGTGCAAGAAGCGGTACGACCTCGTTGAGATTGACATGTACCAGGGCGGGCCGTTCATCCCGTTCTACGTGACCACCGTCGAGTTTTTCCAACTCGTGAGCGACCGGATGTCGGACAACGGTGTGGCGATCACCAACGTGCTCGCGCTCTCGAGCCAGAGGAAAGACCCGAGCGAGAAGCTCCTGGTCGCGTGCGTGATCGAAACGATGCAGGAAGCGTTCCCGAGCGTGTACGTGTTGCAGCATCGGTCGAACCACCTGGTGTTCGCGTTCAAGAAGCCGACCACGCTTGAGCAAGTGCGGGGCCGGCTCGAAGCGGTCACAACGGGGAACCTCGTCGGGCTGGCGAGCTTGGCCGGCGCGATCACGACGCCGACCCCGTACCCCGGCGCGCACGTGTTCACCGACGACAAGGCGGACGTGGCCCGGATCACGTTCAACATGGTCCGGCGGTACGCGAACACGAAACTTCGACGAGGGCGCTGACGTGGAGCCGGGCCTCGAGAGTGACTTGGCGGAGAAGCGCCGCCTTATCGAAGCGGCGATCAAGCGGCTGCTTCCCTCCGAGCCCGAGACCCCCGAGGTGATTTCGCGGGGGATGCGGTACGCGCTCATTCCCGGGGGGAAGCGTTTCAGGCCGGTGCTTTGTCTGGCGGCGTGCCGGATGTGCGGGGGCGCGGAGGCGGCGGCGCTTGCGTCGGCCTGCGCGGTCGAGTTGGTGCACGCGTTCTCGCTCGTGCACGACGACCTGCCCGCGATGGACGACGACGATCTGCGGCGCGGCCGCCCGACGCTGCACAAGGTCGTGGGCGAGGGGATGGCGATCCTGGCCGCCGACGCGCTGCTCGCTCTTTCGTTCGAGGTGATCGCGCGGGACAAGTGGCTCGGCGACGCGCAGAAGGTGCACACAATCCGCGAGCTGGCCACGGCGAGCGGGCACACGGCGTTGGTGGCGGGGCAGGCGATGGACCTCGAGGCCGAGGGGAAGACGGTCGGCGCGAAAGCACTCGAGCAGATACACGAGCGCAAGACCGCGGCGCTCATCAGCGCGTCCGTGGTGATCGGCGGGATCGCCGCGAACGCTGCGCCGGAGCGGCTTGAAGGGCTGCGCGCCTACGGCCTCCATCTCGGTCTCGCGTTCCAGATCGTGGACGACGTGCTCGACGCAGTCGGCGACGAAGCGAAGCTCGGCAAGCACGTCGGGGCTGATGAGGCGCACGGCAAGGCGACGGCTGTGGCGGTGCACGGGCTCGACGGCGCGTGCGCGCTGGCGGCCGAGCACGTCGAGAAAGCGGTCGCCGCGCTCGAGCCGTTCGGGGCGGGCGGCGCGCTGCTGGCGGCGATTGCGCGGGAGATGCTCGAGCGCCAGAACTGATCCGGCAGGTTGGACCGGACGGCCCCAGCATCCGGCAAATGCCTGACGCATTCGGTTGATTTCCCTTTGTTGCGGGTGTTAGTGTATCGCGTGCTGCGCGAGAGGCCGCCACATTCACGCTTTTGGAGGGAGCCCACGTCATGGGTAGGGTCGTCATCGTCCTCTGGATCGCCGCGATCGCCTTCGGCGCGTTCTGGTTTGTCTATTACCAGGAGGGCGCGAACCGGGATATCACGATCGAGATGAAGGCGGAGGGCGCTCTGGTCGCAAGCGGGAAGGTCTATATCACAAAGGATATCCTTGCCCGTGTCGATGAGCGCAAGGGCAGAAAGACGGCGAGCCTCATAATTGATCTCAAGGAGAAGAAGGTTACGTTTCTCGACCACGCGAGGAAGCAGTACGCCTCTACGAGTGTCGAGCTTATTGACAAGAGCAAGTGCACGCAAGCGGACACTGGCACGCCGGCGGCTGACAAGAACGTGAAGCGACTGCCGAACGGCAAGACGATCGCCGGCTACAGGTGCCACGCCTTCGAAGCGAAGGCGCCGTTCGGCAAACTCGTTCTCTGGTACTCGTATGAGCTCCCACTTGGTCGGGAGAAGCTCGCGCTGTTCAACAAGATCAGCAGGATCAAGAACAGGGGGATGGTCGCGTCTCTGGCCGGAGGGCTTGCGGGAAGTCCGGGAGAGGAGCACATGCAGTACTCGTCAATGGAGTATTTCCCCCTGCCGCTCGGTGTTGATTCGGGCAGTGGCCGGGATTTGCCGCGTGTTGAGGCCACGAGGATCAGCTGGGGCAAGATTGACGCAAGCGAGTTCGAGGTGCCGGATGGGTACACGGAGGAGTCCTTCGAGCGGCTGATCGCACAGCAGTCGAGGAAGCTGGGAGGGTGAGCTCGGAACGCCGGATGAAGAAGCCGAATTGCAGTTTCGCGGTCATTGGGGGGAGCCAGGCCTACACGCTGCTCAAGGAGCACAAGATCGTCGGCAAGCGGCTCGGGCCGGCCGAGACGCCGTACGGGCCGAGCGAGACGCTTTACCTCGTTGAGACCAAGGCCCTTGCCGGGGGCAAGGGCCTTGCCGGGGGTAAGGGGGCGAAGTTCCTGTTCCTGTCGCGCCACGGCGAGGAGCGCTACAACGTCACGTCGCCGTTCATCAACTACCGCGCGAACGTCTATGCGCTCAAGGACCACGGCGTCGAGTGGGTGCTGGCGTGGAGCGGGCCGGGGATTATTAACCGGCTCTACCAGATCGGCGACCTGGTGATCGCCGACGACCTGATTGACGAGACCTCGGGGCGGCCGAACACGTTTTTCGACGGCAAAGGGTGGGGCTTTATCCGGCAGAACCCGGTGTTTTGCCCGCAGCTTTCGCAGATCGTGCACGAGGCGCTCGGCGGACTCGATGTACGCCATATCGTCGGGGGGACGTACGTTTGCACGCGCGGGCCGCGGCTCGAGACGCCGGCCGAGGTTCACAAGTACCGAATCCTCGACGCGGACTTCGTCGGCATGACGGTGGCGCCTGAGTGCTTTCTGGCCCGGGAGCTCGAGATGAGCTACGTGCCGCTGTGCTACCTGACGAACCTGGCCGAGGGGATCCGTGAGCGCGACTACCTGCCGGGCGAGCTGTTCGAGGGGCTGCTCACACCCGACGAGAGGGAGCGCGTGGACGGGGCGGTCGCGCTGCTGCCGGCGATCGTCACCGATGTGGCGAGGCGGGTGCAGGGCGTCAAGCGCGACAGCCCGTGCGCTCGTTCGATGGAGCGCTACCGCCGCGCCGAGATCCTGCCTGAGGACTGGCATGAGTGGATCGCGGCCCCTGCTGATCCGGGCTGATCGGGCACTCACGCTCGACGGGCCGGTCGTCGAGGACGCGGGGCTGCTCGTCAGGGGCGACACGATTGCGGCCGTTGGCCCGGCTGCCGAGCTTCAAGCGCAGGCGGCGGATGCTGAACTCGTTGGCCTTTCGGGAATGACCCTCCTGCCGGGGCTCATCAACGCCCACTGCCATCTTGACTACACGTGCCTGCACGACAGGCTGCCTAGGAACGACCCGTTCTCGAAGTGGGTGTTCGCCATCGTCGCGGCGAAACATCGAATGAGCCCGGAGGCGTACGAGGCGTCCGTACGAGCCGGCCTCGACGAGCTTCTGCGCTACGGCACGACGACCGTGTTCGAGGTCTCTTGCGATCACGGCGGCTACGCGATCACGCGCGTCGCACACGAGACGCCCGTGCGCATTGCGTGGTTTCCCGAGGTACTGGGTCTCACCCCGCTTGATGCCCGCCGCCGATTGCGAGGGTTCAAACGCGCGTTTGCCGAGTTCGAGAGCGGCAACGTCATAGCACGTGGCATGGCACCGCATGCCGTCTACTCGATCTCGAAGTGGCTGATGAAGGCGATTCGGCGTGAGCTGTTCCGGCGCCCGATGCCGATTACGGTCCATCTGCTCGAAAGCCGGCAGGAGCCGCGCCTCAGCCCGTGGTTCGACCCGCGGCAGGCCGTCAAGATCCTCGACAAGTTCGGCTTGCTCGATGGGCCCGTGCTCGGGGTGCACGTCAACTACCCCGACAACGAAGACATCGCCATCCTGGCCCGGCGCAACGTCTCCGTTGTCCATTGCCCGGGCAGCCACCAGTACTTCGGGCATGACTCGTTTCCAGCCGAGCGCCTTCGCGACGCCGGGGTGCCGATCTGCCTCGGGACGGACAGCCTGGCGAGCAACGAGCAGCTCGACATGCTCCGGGAAATCCGGATCTTTCTCGAAGCGCACCCAGCGTTCAGCGCCGAGGAGGCGCTCCGAATGGCGATGACGGTTCCGGCGCGGTTCCTCGGTCTCGAGGGGCGGCTTGGCGTTCTGAAGCCGGGGGCGCTGGCGGACGTTGTCGCCCTGCCGACGTCGGCTTGTCCTATGGAGGAGACGTGTGCTAGCGTTGTGCGGCACGAAGGCGAGGTACCGTGGGTAATGATCGGTGGGAAGGTTGTCCGTCGCCCGTAGGCGGTGTCTTGCGGTATGGACGAGTACCTGAAACTCCTCACGATCGAGCGCGGCGCCCGGCGCATTCATCTGCGCTCGCCGGCCAAGATCAATCTCTTCCTCGAACCGCTGCGTAAGCGCGCGGACGGTTACCACGAGCTTGTCACCGTCATGCAGACGATAGATCTGTGCGACGAGGTCGAGGTCGAGTTGTGCGGCTCGGAGATCGAGCTCGAGTGCGACCGTCCCGGCGTTCCGGCCGGGTCGGGGAACCTTGCATGGCGGGCGGCCGAGGCGTTCGCAGCGGAGAGCGGCGTTGAGTTGGGTGTGCGAATCCGGTTGGCGAAGCGGATCCCGGTGGGCGCCGGTCTCGGGGGCGGGAGCAGCAATGCGGCGATCACGTTGCTCGGCCTCAACGAGCTGCACGGACTGCCGCTGAGCCGAAGCCGGCTGGTTCGGGTCGCGGCGTCGCTTGGCTCAGACGTCGCTTTCTTTCTGTACGGGGGGACGGCGCTCTGCACGGGGCGGGGCGAGCGTGTGAAGCGGCTTAAGCCGGCGCCGGAG
Source organism: uncultured bacterium (assembly GCA_965369835.1). Lineage (GTDB taxonomy): Bacteria > Auribacterota > JABMQX01 > JAFGEW01 > JAFGEW01 > CBDUSE01. The sequence continues at coordinate 6,718 of CBDUSE010000064.1, read as the reverse complement.
TTCTGGGTTGTGCTCGTGATGCCTCCGATCGGCGTGTCCACAGGCGAGGTGTACGGTCGGTTGGATTTGGACTTGACAGATCGCCATTCTGTGCGTAGAATGTTACGATCAATCAACGGTTCAGATGTGCAGTTGCTCGTCAGAAGCCTGCACAACGGACTTGCCGGGACGGTTTTTGCCGGATATCCGTCCCTTCGGAGCCTTTGGGAGGAGGTGATGCGCGAGGGCCTGCCATATCCGCAACTTTCTGGGAGCGGTTCGACTCTTTACGGAGTCTGCTTCACTGAAGCCGAAGCGTCTGAGACTTCGCTGCGATTGCAGCATCGGCTCAGAAGCGACGTTCTTGTTGCAGTGGCGAGGAACCGACTCGCGTCAGCCAAGGAGAATTGTCATGGAGATCACCGAAGTCAGGATCACCCTGAAGGAGGCAGGCAATAGGAAGCTCAAGGCCTTTGCGACGGTCACTTTCGATGATGATTTCGTCGTTCGCGACATCAAGGTCATCGAAGGGCGGCAAGGGCTTTTCGTTGCGATGCCCAGCGCCAAGATCATGGAGAACTGCCCCGCCTGCGGGAAGAAGAACCCGATTCGCAACGTTTACTGCAGCGAATGCGGCGACAAACTGAGCCCGCCTGACAGAATGGATGGTCCCACCGGGCGGCGCGAGGAGCATCGCGATATCTGTCATCCCATTCGACCCGAGTTCCGGCGCTACGTTCAATCGAAGATCGTCAACGCCTACCTGCAAAGGCTCGGCGCCGCGACAGAGCAATTCGGCCAGAGCACCGCGTGAGACCGCCGGCCCGCGGCGGCTCCAACGCAACCCCGGCATCGGGCCCACTTTCCTCGCTGGGCATCCTGGTCAGACCAGCGATTTTTATTGACACTCGTCCTGCACAAACCCTATAGAGAGTACCCCCTTCCTCTGACGGAAGGGAGTCGCCTATCACGTGGCACCTCGTCTGGGCGGTTGGGGCGTCGCCAAGGGGTAAGGCACGAGACTTTGGATCTCGCACCGGAGGTTCGAATCCTCCCGCCCCAGTATGACCGCAGGCGGCGGAGTACGGTCGAGACGTTTGGGATTGAGGGCGCGTCGCGCGCGGGGAATCATGCACAGGGAGATCAAGCTTTTCACGGGTCGGGCCAACCTGGGGCTGGCGGAACGGATCAGCCGGCGGATCAACGTGCCTCTTGGCCAGCTCGAGATATCCCGGTTCCCGGACGGTGAGGTGTTCGTGCGTATCCTCGAGAACGTCCGAGGTTGGGACGTTTTTCTGCATCAGCCGACCGTGCCCGAGCCGAACGAGAGCCTGATGGAGTTGCTCGTGATGATTGATGCGTTCCGGCGCGCCTCGGCCGAGCGGATCACGGCGGTGATCCCGTGCTACGGCTACGCGCGTCAGGACCGCAAGGATCAGCCCCGGGTGCCGATCTCGGCGAAGCTCGTGGCGAACCTGATCGTGGCGGCGGGCGCGGACCGGGTGCTGACGGTTGACCTGCACGCCGGGCAGATTCAGGGCTTTTTTGACATCCCGCTCGACAACTTGTACGCCTTTCCGGTGTTCAGTGACTATGTGCGCAGCCTGAAGCTGAAGGATCCGGTGATCGTCTCGCCCGACGTGGGCGGGATCAAGGTCGCTGCGGCATATTCGAGCAACCTGAGACTGCCGCTCGCCGCGGTGGACAAGCGGCGGTTGAGCGATCTGGAGGTCGAGGCGACCGGGATCATCGGCGACGTCAAGGGCTGCGACGTCGTGCTTGTTGACGATATGGTGACGACTGCGGGCTCGCTTGCGGAGGCGGCTCGGATCGTCAAGGAGTTCGGCGCGCGCGACGTGTTTGCGTGCGTCACGCACGGGATCCTCGTCGGGCCGGCGATGGAACGGCTCGAGGCATCGCCGATTAAACAGCTCGTGATCACCGACACCGTGCGGTCGAACGAGTGCGAGGAGCGGTCGAGTTTCGACGTGAAGCGGCTGACCGTCTCGGACCTGCTCGGCCAGGCGATCATCCGGATTCATCGGAACGAGTCGGTGAGCTCGCTGTTCTTCTAAGGAGGCTCGGCTGGGGCGGGTAAAACAGAGAGGCACGTATGGCACAAGTGAGTCTCAAGGCCGAGCGGCGTGAGCGCCTCGGCAAGGAACAGGTGAAGAAGTTGCGCAGCGAGGGCAAGGTGCCGGGCGTCGTGTATGGCCGGCACATTGACGCCCCGATCCCGGTCGAGCTCGACGAGCGGGAGGTCTTCCATCTCACCCACGGCAGCCACGCCGGCTCGCTCGAGAGTATCGTGATTGACCTCGAGATCAAGGACGGGCGCAAGAAGATGAAGCGGCCGGCGCTGATCAAGGAGGTGCAGACGGACCCGCTGCATGGTATCGTGCTGCATATTGATCTGAACGAGATCTCGCTCAAGGAGAAGATCCACGCACGCGTTCCTGTTGTGCATACGGGCGAGTGCAAGGGCGAGAAGGTGGGCGGCATCCTCGAGCAGATCGTTCGCGAGATCGAGGTGTCGTGCTTACCGACGGATATGCCCGAGGCCATCACCGTGGACGTGTCCGAGCTCGACCCGCACCAGACGATCAAGGTAGGCGATCTCAACGTGAGCGACAACGTCGAGGTCCTGACCGACAAGGGCCAGCCGGTCTTCACGGTGATCGTGCCGCGCGCTGTGGCGGCCGAAGCGGCCGAGGAAGCGGTCGAAGAGGTGCTCGTCGAGGAAGAAGGGGCCGAGCCGGAAGTGATCGGCGAGAAGAAACCGGAGGGCGAGTCGAAGGAGAAATAGCCGGGCCGGGCGAACACGCCTGGCATGGTTTTCAAGACATGGCGGTCGTTATCGGGCTTGGCAACCCGGGGTGGCGCTACCGGCGCACCCGGCACAACGTCGGGTACCGCGTCGTCGAGGAGTTGGCGCGGCGTCACGGGGCCCGGCTCAGGCGGTCGTACCGAACGGCCGCACGGATCGCGCGGCTCGAGTACGCGGGGCGGGAGGTGCTGCTGGTCAAGCCGCAAACGTACATGAACCGGAGCGGCCTGACCGTTCGAGCGGTCATGGCCGAGTTTGATAAGGGCATCGAAGACCTCCTGACGGTGGTGGACGATGTGAACCTGCCCCTCGGGCGGTTGCGCGTCCGGCACGGGGGAGGTGACGGGGGCCACAACGGCCTCAAGTCAATCGTGGAGGCGCTTGGCTCGAGCGAGTTTGCCCGCGTGCGCGTGGGCGTCGGTGGCACTCGGGCAGGCAGCCTGACCGACTACGTTTTAGGTAAGTTTGAGAGGTCGGAGCGCCCTCTCGTGCGCCGGGTGATCGGCGCGGCGGCCGATGCCGTGTGCCGCGTGATAGTCGAGGGCGTTGAGCCGGCCATGAACAGGTTCAACGGCATGGACCTGGCGGCAGGAGAGGCGCCGGGGCCGATGGAGGAGTGAGTTGAACACGTACGAGTGCATGTACATTCTTCAAACGCATCTCTCTGACGAGGAGACCGAGAAGGCAAACCGGCGCATCGTCGAGGAGATCGAAAAGCGCGGCGGGACGATCGTGGACCGCGAGCGCCTCGGCAAGAAGCGGCTCGCCTACAGCATCCGCAGGCAAGACGACGGGGTGTACCACTTGATGTACTTCGAGCTGCCGCCGGGCGAGGTCACCTCGCTACGGGCGGCCTACAGGCTGCATCCGCGTCTGCTTCGCTTCCTGATCCTGCGCAAGGAGCTGGAGGACGTCCCGAAACTGCAGAAACGCACGCCGCCGGAGCCGGAAAAGCCCCAGACCGTCCCCGGGGAGGGGACGGAGGAAGAGGAACCTGCAGAGGCCGCTCCGCAAGAGCCCGAAGCCGAACCGGCGACCGACGAGGCTGAAGCTGAGCCGAGAACCGAGGAGGCGCCTGCAGGGGCCGGCCTGGAGGCGGGGCCCGAGAAACAGGAGTGAGTCATGGCCAGTTTGAACAAGGTCTTCCTGATGGGGAACCTCACGAGGGACCCGGAGCTGCGCTACACGCCGGACGGCACCGCCGTGGCGGACCTGCGCCTGGCTGTGAACGACAGTTACACCGGCCGGGACGGTAAGCTGGTCGAACGAACGCTCTTCGTGGATGTAGTCGTCTGGCGGCGGCAGGCCGAAACAGCAAGCGAGTACCTTTCCAAGGGCAGGCCCGTTCTCGTCGAGGGACGGCTCCAGATGGACGAGTGGGAAAATCAGCAGGGCGAGAAGCGCTCGAAGATCCGCGTCGTCGCTCAGCGAGTCCAGTTTCTCGGCAGCCCGCGCGGCGAGGGCGGTGGTGCGCGGCCCGCGGCGCAGCCGGCTGAAGCAGCGCGGCCCGCCCCGACGAGTCCTCCGGCCAACAACGTTGCCGGGCCCGAGAACGTTGGCGAGGACGATATTCCGTTCTAGCGCCCGGCGAGCGTGTCCCGAGCTTGTCGAAGGGAGCGAGACAAGATCAGCAAGGAGAGAGAGCGAACATGGCAAAGCGATTGACCCGCGGTCCGTTTCGCCGGAAGCGGTGCCGGTTCTGTGTGGACAAGGTCAAGACCGTGGACTACAAGGACGTGCAGCGACTGCGCAAGTGTGTGACCGATCGCGGCAAGATCATCCCGCGGCGGATCTCGGCCACGTGCGCGCGCCATCAGCGCCAGCTCATGGTGGCGATCAAGCGCGCGCGCTACATGGCGATGCTGCCGTTCGTGGCCGATTAGACGCCCGCCGCCGGAGCGGCGCGCAGAACGTTTCCGAGTTGAACGGCATCGGCAAAAGGACCGACCGATGGATGTGCTGTTAGTCAAGGACATGGCTAGACTTGGGCGCGAGGGCGACCTGGTGAGCGTTGCCGACGGGTATGCGCGCAACTTCCTTATTCCGAGGGGGTGGGCCGTCGCGGCGAGCGACAAGACCGCAAAGCTCCAAGAAAAGATCCGGGCCGAGCGGCTTGGCAGGGAGGCGAGCGAGCGGCAGGAGTTCGAGGAGCTTGCCGAGAGACTCTCGAATGTCTCGGTCACAACGGCCGTCAAGGTCGGCGAGGACGAGCAGCTTTTCGGCTCGGTGACCGCGCACGAGATTGCCGCGCTCCTGGAAGAGGAAGGCTTCGAGATCGACCGCAAGAAGATCGTTTTGGAGAACCCAATCAAGGCGCTCGGCGTCTATGCGATTGAGATCCGGCTCCACCCGGAGGTCACCGCCACAATCAAGCTGTGGGTTGTGAAAGAATAGCAGCAGCCTCGTGCTCTGGTGCGTTCCTCCATCGGCGTAGTCTGCTGCGGCGAATGGGTGCTGTACGCCTCAGTACGCGGACCTCTGCAGAACAGTAGATGAATGGCTCCTGAACCGCTCACCCAAAGCGCCCGGCTCGATAAGGTGCCGCCGCACGACCTCGATGCGGAGATGGCCGCGCTCGGTTGTGCACTGCTCGATCGTGAAGCGCTCGACAAGATTGGCGAGCACCTCCAGCCCGAGATGTTCTACCACCGGCCCCACCAGACGATCTGTCGGGCCCTGCTCGAGCTGTATGAGCGCCGCCTGGACGTGGACTTCAACACGGTGGCCGAGCGGCTGCGCACGATGAACACGCTCGATGAGGCCGGCGGCGCCATCTACCTCACCGACCTCATAGACCGCGTGGCGACGGTGGCGCACGTTGATTCCTACATCAGGATCATCCGCGGCAAGTACCTGCTGCGCACGCTGATCGCCACCTCGACCCAGGTGGTCGGCCGCTGCTACACGAGCGCCGAGGACCCGGAGGACCTGCTCGACGAGGCGGAAAAGGCGATCTTCGATATCGCCGAGAAGAAGGTGGCCGAGAGCTACCGCGAGATGAAGGGGCTGGTAACCGGCGTCGTTGATACGATCGAGCGGCTCTGGGAGGACCAGCACTATGTGACCGGCGTGCCGAGCGGCTTCCACGACCTCGACGAGATGACGAGCGGTTTCCAGAACTCGGAACTTGTCATCATTGCGGCACGGCCCTCGATCGGCAAGACGGCGCTCGCGCTGCGGATCGCCGAGCATTGCGCCGTGGAACGGAAGATCCCGGTGGCGGTCTTCAGTCTCGAGATGGCGTCCGAGCAGCTCACGCACCGCCTGCTGTGCTCGCGGTCGCGGATGAACGCGCAGGACGTGCGGCGCGGTATCTTCAAGAAGGACAAGTGGCCCGACATCGTCAAGGCGGCGGGCGAGCTCACTGTGGCGCCGATCTACGTCAATGACACCCCGGGCCTGACACCGCTCCAGTTGCGCGCCATCTCGCGGCGGCTCAAGGCGACCCACGACATCGGCCTCATCATTGTTGATTACCTGCAACTGATGAACGCGGGGATGCGTCGCCAGGAGAACCGTCAGCAGGAGATCTCGGAGATCTCGCGCTCGCTCAAGGGGCTGGCGCGGGAGCTGAAAGTGCCCGTGATCGTTTGCAGCCAGCTCAACCGCGAGGTCGAGTCGCGCCCCGGACGGCGGCCCCAGCTTTCTGACCTGCGTGAGTCGGGCGCGATCGAGCAGGACGCCGACGTGGTGATGTTACTCGCGCGTCCGGAGTTCTACGATCCGAACGACCGTCCCGGCATCGTTTTCGTTATCCTCGCCAAGCAGCGCAACGGCCCCACCGGTGAAGTGCAACTTGCGTTTCTGAAAGAGTATACCCGGTTCGAGCCCCTCGCCCGGGGTGGTGGCCTCGCCGAGAGCGAGGAACCCTTTGACGTAGACATCTAGTGGGACCGGTTGGCGACGGCCGCG
>CBDUSE010000063.1:0-15749 GCA_965369835.1 uncultured bacterium | reverse complement strand
ATAATGCAGGTCTTTTCTCCTGTGATAAGCTGTCGCATTGCTTCTGCAAACATCATTAGGGGCGATTCAGAACGATGTGGCGTCAGACTCAATCGCCCCTTTCGGGGCTCGGGTTCTCTTGGGGACCCCGATCCCACGGGCTTTCGCCCGTGGCTACTCCCAGTCGCCGCTAGGCGGCTCACGGGTGGGCTGATAAAGGAGGATGCTTCGAGGCAAGCAGCGCTATCTCGCCCTCGGAGCGCTGGCTTCTTTCAGCAGCCTGCTAGGGAAGTCCCCAGAACCAGCAAGAAAGAGACAGGAAGATGACAGTCTCGACGCAGACGATCAGGCTCTCCACGCGCGGCAACGGCCAGGTGACGGACATCACGCAGCAGGTCACGGACGCGGTCGAGACAGCAGGCGTTACCGACGGTATCGTCACCGTCTTCGTGCCGGGCGCGACGGGCGCGATAACAACGGTCGAGTACGAACCGGGCCTCGTGGCCGACCTCGGCGAGCTGTTCGAACGCCTCGCCCCCGCCGGCGCACGCTACCACCACGACGACACCTGGCACGACGGCAACGGCCACTCGCACGTGCGTGCCTCGCTGCTCGGCCCGTCGCTGACCGTGCCCGTGCACGACGGGCAGCTCACCCTCGGCACCTGGCAGCAGATCGTCTTCATTGACTTCGACACCCGCCCTCGCCAGCGCGAGCTCATCGCCCAGTGCCTCGGCGAGTAGCGGCGCCGGTGCAGGCCCGGATCGGGTACCTGCTCATCGTGGTGGGGTTAGGCCTAGCGGTCGTGGGCTTGTTGATCGTCCTGCGGGTCAAGCTGTCGTGGCTCGTCTGCCTGCCCGGCTTCAGCCAGCACCCGGCCGACATCCACACCGAGCGCGACGGCACGCACTTCCACTTCCCCATCGTCCCCTGCCTCGTCCTCAGCATTGTCCTCACCGCCCTCTTCCTACGGAACTACCATCCGCGCCAAGAACAGATCCAGGCCGCCCTCTTTCGTCCTCCGCGACAACACAAGGCATTACGACAAGCATGAGCCCTTCCGTGAAGGCCGCCGCGTGGCCTTTATTGCGGCACGCTCTACGCATTTGCTGGATCCGGTCAGAGTCCGGAATCTGGCCTGGACCGTTGGACTTCGTTCACAGTCCTAAGGACCTGCGCGAGCGAGTCAGCTCCGGCGGTGCAGCAGGGATTGGCCATAAGGGTCTGGACGATCGTACGAACCCGGTGGAGATACCAATCCTCCTTCTCCCGCATCTTGACCTTACTGAGGAAAACAGAAAACTCCTCGCGAAGAACCGTGTGGGCCTGTTGCGGAGCCTGATAGGAGGCTCTCTCCAGCGCTAGTGTAAGGGATTCCTTCCCGAGGTAGTCACCGAAGCGTTTCTCGAACGCCCAGAAAAAGGCTGGTTTCACGATGTCTCTATACTGCTCAGCCTCCAGCATGAGCCCGCGCTCCAAGAGAAGCTCAAGGAGCTGAGCGCCCGGGTAGTCCAAATGTGGGTCCCCGGAGTTAACGACGCTGGCGGTCTTTTCCAGAATCAGCATGCGCTGGCCTTCAGGGAGCTTCGCGAAATCTGTGGCTGAATACTGCTCGATAACGGCCGCCAGCTCGTGTAGGCGTCCATGAGCAAGTACCTCGGAAAGCGTCTTTGCAGGCTGAAGGGCTCCGGCCAGGCGCGAACTGAACTCCCTTGCGGTGCTAACCCGTTCGCCTTTGGATCGCAGGCAGTCCTGAATCAGGGCGTCGATCTCGGGAGAGATCGCCTCGTTCGAGATCGAAAGGGCCTCATAGTCACCGACAGGCACTCTGGAAGCCGACAGCGCTTCATAGAGAGTGATGGCCAAGGAATACAGGTCCGTAGTGGTGTCCAATGGTGCACCCGCCTCTTGCTCCGGCGACATGTATCCGGGAGTTCCTATCACGTAACCTGACTCCGTGATTCTTCTCCCATCCTCCTCCGAGATGGCGATTCCGAAGTCCACCAGGTATGCTGAAGCCCGGTCGTCCGTGATGATGATGTTAGGCGGTTTGATGTCGCGGTGAATAACCCCCAAGCTATGGGCGTGTTCGAGCGCCGAGGCTATCTGGCTGAACCAGCGTCGAACGTCGGACAGCTGACAAGGGCCGTTTTCGTCGATTACCTGCTTCAGGTTCTCGCCAGCAATGAACTCGAATATGATGTGAAAATGCTCTTCAGTGAAATCGACATCGTAAATGGCCGGGATGTTTGGATGCGACAATCTGGCCAAGATCCGTGCCTCCCGACGAAAGCGCTCCCTGTCAGCCTCCTCGGAATTCGCCAACAGCGGGTCGAGAACCTTGACGGCAACGTCGCGCTCGAGGTACTTGTCTCTGCCTCTAATGACCTTCGCGAACCCGCCGGCGTCATGCAGTTCTGTCTCAAACACGAAGCGCGGACCTTCCATGACGGCCTCCCTTTTGTCTGTCGGGCACTGCATCCTTTCTGACGAGCAGCACCCGTTGCATTGGCCCTCCCCGTGGTTCTTGGGAACGAGCACGGGCGGCAGGCTCTGATGCTGGGCTACCGGTTGGTGCGTGATCCCGCCCCTTGGGACACTGAGGAGCCAAAGGAACGCCTCCGGCCCCCGTTCCCCCGACGAGGGATAGTTACCACAGCGCACTCGTGGAGTCAAGCGAATTGTCGCGGCAAAAGCAGGTGGTTGGTGCCGGCAAAGGCGGGGAGGTGACAAGCCTTCGCCTCTGTCAACTGACTAGCAGGAAGAGCCGCAAGCGGCTGCTGTTTGCATGGGGGGGCAGCTTCTTGGAACACAATCGCGCTTTGCGAGAACTTTGCAAAAAACTCGGGGCTCGCGCGGCCCAAGCCGCCGCATTCTCTGATGGATCGGTTTGGGCGGCAAGCTCGTTCCCTGTTGGCTCGTGGCAAAAGGATTGACACTCCGTGTGCCCCGCCGCTAGGTTGGCACGGTAGTTGCGCCATTGCGCCACGGGAATCAGACGGAACCGCCGAGGAGTAGGTCTCATGACGCGCCGATTGCTCTATCTGTTCGTTCTCCTGGTTCTGCTCGCGGCGATTGCGCCGCGCGCCTGGTGCCAGTTCCTCTCGGACGAGGAGCGCAAGGGGATGTTCACCGTCTCGCTCGCCTACAGCGCGCGCGAGGACGAGATGGACTACCGGGGCTCGTCGGTGCCGATCGAGGAGATCGAAGCGCTTTTCGAGGAGTTCTCGGTCAAGGAAGAGCTCGACACGATCGAGTTGAGCGTCGCGTGGCTCTCGTTCGGCTACGTCGAGCTGCGCGGCACGATCGGGATGGCCGACTACGACCTGATGAACACGCACGGCACGGACGCCGGGTTCGACACCACGTTCGCCAGCTCGGACAACCTGGTCTACGGCCTATCGGCCGCGGTGCGCTACCCGCTCACGGACTCTTGGCTCTTCGCTGTGGAGATCGGCTTCCTCACGGGCCGGTTCAAAGACATCGAAGGCGAGGTGTCGCAGCTCGACGTGGCGCGGGGGCTCACCTCGAGCGTTGACGACATTGACTGGCGCGAGGTAACGGTCACGCCGATGATGCAGTTCCGCTATGGCGACTTCCTCCCCTATGCCGGCGTGCGGTTCGCCGACGTGACGACCAAGGTCAAAACCATCCAGACGATCACGCGGACGGGCGAGACTTTCGAGCGGGTCATCGAGTACGAGAACCAAGACGAGCTGAGCGCGGTGGTCGGCGTCATCTGGCGGGCCACCCCGCTGATCATGGCCGAGTTTCAGGCCCAGCTCCTCAACAACGAGCGAATCACCCTCGCGGTGAAGCTGACCTTCTAGCCGCCTCGCGCACGAAACCGGATGGCCACGACGCGCTCCGGCACGGTTTCCGTGCTGGCGGCACCACTCGCGGCGGCGGTCTTCCTCTGTGGTCACAGCGGCATCCTGCGCTGGGGGAACGAGTTCATCTACGACCCAAGGATGCCGACCAAGCGGCTCGGCGTCGGGCGCTCCAACCACGAGCGCCAACTTGTCGAGCAGATCCGCGCTGAGGACTACACCTTCTGGGAATCGCCTGTGCCAGCTTCCCTTCGGCGGGTTAGCGTGCCCGCCGTTTTGCCCTCCATCCTGTCCTCCGAAGCTTTTCTGAAGGAGAAAGCTTATGCAGGTTGCTGTGAGAGTCGAGATACCTTTGTTTGGCTCGAAGAATCCTTTCTTGCCAGCCCATCGCACAAGCCGCGCAGAGGCAACTGGAAGTAGGCCCCAGAGGGCTTCACGATTCAACCGGATATCAGCCTTTTTCAGCAACCTGCCGGCGAAGAAGGGCGCCCCGACTCCCTGATTTTCCCTTCAGGTCGCTCCCCCATTCTGCCGAAAGGACTACTTGAGGTGGCTTTCCCTGAGCACCGGAATCATATCGAGAGAGCGTAGCGGCCGGTCCGGAAGCGGGAGCAAGAAGCGGTGCGCCCAGGCCGAGAGGTCCGGAGCGACCGATTGCTGACCCGCCCGCCCCTGACTGGCTGCCGGGAGCGATCACGTGGGCACAGGCGAAGAGCAGGTGGCGACCGAGAGCCCGATCTGCCCGTGTGCTTCCGTGCTCGACGAGGACTGCCGCGTATTGTTCGAGCTGGCGCCGGAAGCAATGCTCCTGGCCCGGGGTGGAGAGTGGTCTCTTGTCGAAGCGAACCGCGCGTGCCGCGAGCTGTTCCTGTTCGACACCGATGCGCCGCTCGCCCCCGGCTCTGCTTTGGCCGACCTCTTCGCGCATGGCCAGGCGGGTCTCCAAAAGTTGCTCGACCGTCTTGAGGGGAAGGACTTCGTCCCGATCCACGAAGCGGAGCTGCGCGACCATTTCGGTTTGACCTTTCCCGCCACGCTCTCGGCCCGCCGCATCACGTGCGGCGGCGAGCCCCACCTGCTCGCCAGCGTGCGCGACGTGAGCGAGACCAAGCGCACCGAGGCGCGCATGCGCTTCTTCTGGTCCATGGTGGAATCGTCCATTGACGCCATCGTCGCTTGGAGCGGGGGCGAGGCGATCGTTTACGCCAATCCCTCGAGCCGTGATCTGTTTGGTTTTAGCGCGGGCGAGCTGCTCGGCCGGCCGATGCGTGAGTTGACCGAGGACCCCGCCGCGGGCGAGGCGATCATCCGGGAGACCGCCAATCACGGCAACTGGCAGGGCGAGCTCCGCCTGCGCCGGGCCGACGGGAGCGTCTTCGACGCGTACATCTCGACCTGGAAACAGCCGGACGGCGCCGGTGGCTTGCCGATCACCGTCTGCTTCCTGCGCGACACCACCGAGCGCAAGCGCGCCGAGCAGGCGGTGCAAGCGAGCGAAGAGAAGTATCGGGAACTCGTGCAAAACGCGAACAGCATTATCCTGCGCATGGACCCGGACGGGAATGTGACCTTCCTCAACGAGTTCGCCCAGCACTTCTTCGGCTACGCCGAGGAGGAAATCCTCGGCAGGAACGTCGTCGGTACGATCGTGCCGTCAACCGATTCGCAAGGCAGCGATCTCAATGCAACCATCAAAGAGATCGGGCGACACCCCGAGCGCTACGCCGCCGCCGAAGACGAAAACGTGCGCCGCAACGGCGAACGCGTCTGGATCGCCTGGACGAACAAACCGATCTATGCCGCCGACGGCCGCCTCACCGAAGTCCTCTGCGTCGGCAGCGACATCACCGAGCTCAAGCGCGCCGAGAAGAAGCTGCGCCGCAGCGAGGAACGGCACCGGACTCTGGTCGAGGCCGTCCCCGACATCATCGCCGAGCTCGACGCCGACAAGAACTACGTCTGGCTCAACAAACCCGGCCTCGAGTTCTTCGGCCACGACGCCCTCGGCAGGAATGCGACCGATTTCATGATCGGCGAGGCGACTCGCACCGAGACGCTCGAGGCGATCCGGCCCCTGTTCGACGGCACGGCGGACACCGTCCATGTCGACTCGCTCCAGCGCCGATGCGACGGCGCCGAGCGTCTCTTGGCGTGGACATGCAAGCCGCTGCGCAACGTTGCCGACCAGGTGACCGGGGTGCTCTCGACCGCCCGCGACATCACCGAGATGAAACGGATGCACGCCGAGCTGGAGCGCTACAGCCACGACCTGGAAACCCTCGTGGCCGAACGCACGCACGAGGTGCACCTGCTCTCGCGCATCATCACCTCGACCATCACCGCCTGGGTCATCTCGGACCCCGCCGGCCACCTGATGCGGTGGAATCATGCCTTTGAGGACCTCGTCAGGTACCGGATGGAGGATCTCGTCGGCATGTGCTGGGCCGACTTGCTCCCCGACGAGCAACACGAGATGGAGCAGGCCCTCGTCGAGGCGTCGCTTGCCGGCCACGGGCACCAGGTGATCGAGCAAGAGATCTGCCGCAGCGATGGCACCCACCTCCCCGTCGAGGCCAGCTTCGATGCCCTCGATGTGGGCGAGGCCGAGCCGGTGGTCTTCCGCATCGTCACCGACATCTCCTTGCGCAAGGAGACCGAGCGGCGACTGATCGAGGCGCGGCGCAACGCCGAGGAAGCGAGCCGCCTCAAGTCCGAGTTCCTTGCCTCGATCAGCCACGAGCTCCGCACGCCGCTCAACGGCATCCTCGGCCTCGCCAACACGCTGGTGAGGTTGCGCAGACAGGCCCAAGATGGACAGACCGACGATTTCCTCTCGCGCATTATCAAGTCGGGCCGCCACCTGCAAAACCTGATAACCGAGGTGCTCGATATCTCGCGGATCGAGGCGGGCCGGCTCGCCCTCACGATCGAGGCGGTTGATCCGGCCGAAGTGTTCCAGGCCGCCGAGAACCAGTTCCTCGCCGCCTTCGAAGAGCGGAACCTGACGCCCGCCTTCACTGTGGCCAAGGGCACCCCACCGGCACTGGCCGACAAGACCCGGCTCACCCAGATCCTAGTGAACCTGTTAAGCAACGCCGTCAAGTTCACCGACCCAGGCGGGAGCATCAGTACAAGCGCCGAGCCCGCCGAGGACGGCACGCTCGTCGAGTTCTGCGTCAGCGACACCGGCCGCGGCATCCCGGCCGACAAGCTCGAGCAGGTCTTCGGGCGCTTCGAGCAACTCGACCGATCCGGCTCGAGGCTCGGCGTAGGCCTGGGGCTGGCGATCTGCCGGCAACTCGTCGAGGCGCAGGGTGGCCGCATCTGGGCCGAAAGCGAGCTTGGCGTCGGCAGCCGCTTCCACTTCGCACTACCGGCTTGTACGAGCACGATCACGAACGAACCAATCGCTCGCGAGGCGGCGGAGGTGCAATGAACGAAGCGATCCGACAGAATGGGACCATTCTGGTTGTCGATGATAACGAAGACAACCGGTTGATCGCCACCGCCAACCTCGAGATGGCCGGCTACGCCGTGCTCGAAGCCGAGGACGGCGAGCCCGGCCTCGAGGTGCTGGCCGGCACGCCGGTGGATCTGGTCCTGCTCGATATTATGATGCCCGGCATGGACGGCTACGAGGTGTGCCGGCGTCTTCGGGCGGACGAGGCGCTGCGCCGCGTCAAGGTGCTCATGCTCACGGCGAAGGCAGGCACGCGGGACCTCACTAAGGGGTTCGAGGTCGGCGCCGATGACTATGTGACCAAGCCGTTCGAGATTGATGAACTGCTCGCACGGGTGCGCAATCTTGTCGGACTCAAGCGCGCCGAGGACGAGCTGCGGCGCATCAACGCCGACCTCGAGGGCGAGGTCCAGCGCCGCGCATTCGAGGTCGCCCGGTCGGAAGCGCGCTACCGCACGATCTTCAACGCCGTGCCGATCTCCATCATGCTCCTCGACGCGCAAGGGCGCATCAAAGCGGTCAATGCCTGGCACGAGGCGCAACCGCTCTTTGCCGAGCTGTACCGGCCGCCGCTCACCGGCATGCAGCTCGCCGAACATCCCGGGGCCATCGCCGTCGGCATCACTCAGCGCATAGGGCCGCTGCTCGAGGGGACGTGCTTTGAGCACCAGGCCCGATTCGAGACTGCCGGCCCGGAGGGCGATCGCGCGGTAGTGCGCGTGCGCGGCGTGCCGGTCACCGGCGATCACGACACGGTGCAGGGGGCACTCGTCCTGCACGAGGATCTTACCGAGGAGCACCGGCTTCAGGAGCAGGTGCTCGAGGCGCAGAAGCTTGCCTCGATCGGCACCCTCGCGCAGGGCGTAGCCCATAACTTCAACAACCTGCTGTTTGTCGTCTCGGGGAGCCTCGAGATCCTGCGCGCCGCCCTCGGCCCAACTCAGTGCCAGAAGCCGTTCGAGCAGGCGCGGTTGGCGCTCTCGCGCATGGCGACGCTGACTCGCCAGCTTGCTACGTTCTCGCGCCTGGGCGAGGAAGGCCGCCAGCCGGTCAGAGTCGGCCATCTCCTCAGCGATGTGGCGGCCTCGTTCCGGCCTGAGCTTGCCGCGGACGTCCGCTTCGAGGTCAACGTGCCGGACGATCTCCCGCTCGCCAACGGATGCCCGGGCGAGCTGTACCAGGCTTTCCACGGGCTTGTGCAGAACTCGATTGAGGCGCTCTCCAACGGAGGCGAGATCCGCGTCTCGGTGCGATTCGAACGGCGGTTGCTGCTCGATTTCGACACCTCGATCCCGGTCGAGCGCCCCTGCCTGGTGTGCGAAATCGCCGATACCGGCGTCGGTATGGACGAGGAGACACAGCGGCGCGCCTTTGAGCCGTTCTTCACCAGCAAGCAGACCGTGGGGGTCGGGCTCGGCCTCTCGGCCGTCCACGGCATCGTGCGCAGCCATGGCGGCACCATTGACATCGCAAGTACCCCGGGCAAGGGCACGAGCGTCACCGTGGTCCTGCCCACCTGTGACGACCCGAAACCCGATGCCGCGTCGCCTGAGTATCAGTGTGTCAGTTCCAAGTAGGACAGTCGCTCGACCATGGACCCGGAATCGGCCAGACCCGAGAAGCCCGCGAGACCGATCGCCGCAGGCACTCCCCCCGGCGCGACGGGCGAACACACGACCGCCCCGGGGCCGGTGGAAAGCGACTGGACGGAAGCGCTGCTGCGAAATGACGGCCAGCTCGTGCATGCCGCCCGTCTCGCCGCGCTCGGCGAGATGGCCACCGGCATCGCCCACGAGATGAACCAGCCGCTGGCCGCCATCCAGATGATCGTCACCAGCATGCTCGCCGACATCGAGCGCGGCGAGCTCCCCATCGAGCGCGCGCAGCAGTGGCTCGACACGATCAACAAGCAGATCGGCCGCGTCTCGTGGATCATCGGCCACCTGCGCTCGTTCGGCCGTAGCGAGACGCTCGAGCCGCTCGCCGCCACCGCGCTCGGCGACGTCGTCGAGGACGCGCTCGGACTTCTGCAGGCACAGTTGCGCAGCCACGGCATCGCCGTTGAAACCGAGGTCAAGGAGTCGCTCCCCAAGGTACGCGGCAACACCGCCCGCCTCGAGCAGGTCCTGATCAACCTGCTTATCAACGCCCGCGACGCCCTCGATACCCTCCCGAGCGGGGCGCCGAGGGTGATCCACATCCGCGCCCGGGTCGCCCCGGAGGGGGACCTCATCGTGCTCGAGGTCACCGATAACGGCCCGGGCATGTCCCGCGAGGTCCGCGAGCGCATCTTCAAGCCGTTCTTCACGACCAAGGGCGTCGGCAAGGGCAGCGGCCTCGGCCTCTCGATCGTCCGCACGATCGTCAGCGAGTGCGGCGGCCGCATTGCCGTCGAGGGCGAGCCCGGCGCCGGCACCACGTTCCGCATCGAGCTGCCGACGGCGCAACCGGCTTGCGCTGCCGGCAGCAAGGAGCAGACCCATGAAGGTCATGATCGTTGACGACGAAGGGATCGTCCGGGAAGTGCTCGCCACGATTCTGACCGATAACGGGTTCGAGGTGCAGACCGCGGAATCGGGTCAGCAAGGATTGCAGATGCTGGCGGAGACGCCGGCCGATTTCCTCATCACGGACTTCCTCATGCCGCAGATGAGTGGTGTGGAGCTGCTTGAACAGGTCAAGCGCGTCAACCCTAACATCAAGGTTATCCTCATGTCGGGCCACGTGGACTTCGACGGCACGATGGCCGAGTCGGCCCGCGACGCCTACGCCACGCTCCAGAAGCCGTTCGACTTCCGCAAGCTCATGGAGCTCCTCAACGCCGCCCCCTCCGCCTAATGGCGCCGATCCGATCGGCCGCTCACCCGGCACAGCGAGAGACCCGCCTCGCCGCTCGCACCTTGACACCAGTCACCGGGCGGGTGTAGTTCTATGTTGAGTTAGCTTCCGTGCGCCTGTAGCTCAGCCAGGATAGAGCGTTGGACTCCGGATCCATGTGCACAGGTTCGAATCCTGTCAGGCGCACCATTTTTTCGCCTTGACGCAGAGCTTGCCTTCTCCGGGCGCGCGTCGCCTGTAAGGCGCGGGATGCCCGCCCGCGCAACGAACGTAGCGCCGCCGTCTCGGCCCCGGCCTGAGCTCGGCTCAATGGCCGGGGGCGTCCCGCCCCCGACCAGACACCGCCCTGGCACCCAGCCATCACGACCCCATTCTCCAATCAGGCACAGGCAGGCTACGCTGACGGCGGGCAGGATGCCCGTCGGGCAGCCGGCGAGACGTCGGCGCTACAACAGGACAGTCGCGCACACGGAGGATGCTGTGCCGTCGGTGCTTGGGTCGTCGTTGTGCCGGAAAGAGGACGCGCGGCGCACCAATTGCCGGTTTGGCTTGCTCGGCGCGGCGGACTGTGTGCAGCGCTTCGCCGAGGCCGAGATCAATGAGCTTGTCGCTGCCTGCAAAAACGAGTCGCCGCCGCGCGCAACGCGTTCCGGCCCCGCTCGAGCAGGTCGGCCACCTCGCGACCGCCATGCGAAAGCAGCGTCTCGACCTGCGCCTCGGCGACGCTGCCCGCGGTGACGGTGACGTTGCCGATTCGCCGCAGCTCGCGCCTCAGGCCGCGCAAGCGGCGCTGGAGATCGCTCTTGGCCGGTACCGGCGCGTCGGCGAACGGCGTCGTGCGCTTCGGCACGAAAGGGCTGAGCGCGACCTTGGTCGGCAACACCCTGGCGACACGCACGACGAGCTCGACGATGGCCGCGAGGTCATCCTCGGTCTCGCCCGGCAGGCCGACCATGAAGTAGAGCTTCACGAAGCGTAGGCCATGCCGCTTCGCGAGCTCGGCGCACCGGATCACCTCGCCGTCCGTGAGGCCTTTGCCGAGCGCCCGCCGGAGCCGCTCGGTTCCCGCCTCCGGTGCGATTGTGACTGTGCGCTGCCCGCCGGCGGCAAGGCACCGCAGCAGCGCGTCGGAGACGCGGTCGGCCTGAAAGCTCGACACCGAGACCTTCACGCCCATCTCGAGGAGCGCCTCGTACAGCCGTTCGGCCTCGGGATGGTCCACGATCGTCGCGCCGACCAGGCCGACCTTGTCGGTGAGCCGCATACCGTGCCGCACCGACTCGAGGATCGCCTCGGCGCTCCGCATGCGCCCGGGGCCGTACAGCCCACGCGTCGCGCAGAACCGGCAGGCACGCGTGCATCCGCGACTGATCTCGACGAGGTAGCGGTCGGCGAACTCGGTGTATGGCGTGATGATCGCCGAGGTGGTTGGGTGCGCATCCAGATCCGGCACGCATGCTGGCACCGGCGCGGCTTCCTCGCGCGTCGGGACGTAGCAGCCGGCGATCTCGACGGCCGCATCGAGAAGCGCGTCGCGATTCCGTGCCCCCGCTATCGCGTCGAGCAGCGCGGGGAGTGTCTCCTCCACCTCGCCGAGCAGAAAGAGGTCCACGAACGGCGCCATCGGCTCCGGGTTGAGCGTCGGCGCCACGCCGCCGCAGATGACGAGCGGCCGGCGCTCATCGCGGTCGGCGGCCCGAGGGGGTATGCCTGCGCGCTCGAGCAGCTCGACCGCGTCGAGCTCATCGAGCTCGTACGAGAGCGAGAAGGCAATCAGATCGAAGTCGGCCAGCGGCCGGCCGGTCTCCATCGTCACAGCTCGAGCGTTGGGCCGGGCGAACGCGCGGTCGCACCAGAACTCCGGGTGCGCGTTGATCGCGCGGTAGAGCGTGTGCACGGCGAGGTTGCTCATGCCGACGTAGTACGTGTTCGGGAAGACGAGCGCAGCGCCGAGCCGCCCGAATGCCGAGCGGACCTCGCCGCGCTCGGCCCCGAGCAGTTCGGATATGGCTCGCTCCCTTGCGCGCAGCATGCTCACCCCCGCGGTGCGCTCAGCTTCCTGATGATCGAGGTGACGGCGAGCTTTTTCTCTAAAAAGGTCTCGAGGACGAGGTCGAAGAGCCGGGCAAGCTCAGTCGTCTGTGCCGTCGAGAGCCGCACCCGCTCGACCCGCTCGAGCGGCGCCTCGTTGAGCCGCTTCAGCACGTTAAACGCGCCGGGCGAAACCGCGCGCCCGCTCAGGCCGCTGCTGCACGGCCTGCAGCAGAACCCCTTGTGCAACGGCGAGAAGAAAGCCGCAGCCCGAAGCTCCGCACCGTCGGCGACACAGTGCGCAAGGTCGAGCCCGTAGCCGCTCAGCTCGATGAGCCGGAGCTGGAACGCAAAGAGGAGCGCCGGCGCGTTCACGGTCGCCTCGAGCCGCCCGAGTGCATGGACCAGCAGCTCGAACACGGCCGGTTGTGGGTCGTCATCAATCTGCGTCTCGTCCACGAGCGCAAGCACGAACAGCGCGGCCGACAGCCGGCCGAGGTCGTCGCGCAGTGCCGTGACCTCGCCGAGCGGCGCGCACTCCTTCAGCGTGTGAAGACCGGACCGGCCCGGGATCAGGACCAGCTCGACGTGGCTGAGCGGCTCGATCAGCCCGGCGAAAGGGCTCTTGCGGCGACGGGCGCCCTTGGCGATGAGGCGCACCTTGCCGAGGTCGCGGGTGAACGCCGTCGCCAGGCGGCTCGTCTCGGAGTAGTCGCCGGTCTTGAGGATGACGGCGGGGGTCGTGACGAAGCGGGTGCTCACGGGCAGGTTCCTTCGGCAAGCTCAGGACAAGTTCTTTCGACAGGCTTCCTCCTTCGCTGAAGCTTCCCCCTTCGCCAAGGCTCCCCCCTCTGCCAAGGCTCCGGAGGACAGGCCGGAGGACAGGCCGGACAGGTTCCTTCACGACGGCAACACAAGGCGGCCGACAGGGGGAGCCTCTTCACGCGTGCTTATTCTCCTCGACGGCGGCGGGGAGCCGGCCGGCCTTTTTCGCGCTTCGGAACCGAGTGTAAAGCTCGCGGCCCTCGGGGAGCACGGCGCCGCCCGAGAGCACCATCTTCATCCCCTCTTCGACGCTCATGTCGAGCCGCGTGAACTCGTCCTCGGTCGCCATGATCATGAAGCCGCTCGTCGGGTTCGGCGAGGTGGGCACGAAGAGGGTGTAGACCTCACCCGCAGTCTTGTCCTGGATCTCGCCCCGGGTGCGCGAAGTGATAAACCCGAGCGAGCGAAGCCCCGGCCGCGGGAACTCAACCAACACCACGGCGGAGAACATGTCGCTCTTCTCGCTCAGCACCGACTGGCTGATCTGGCGCAGCACGACATAGATGCGGTTGAAGAGCGGGATGCGCTCGAGGATCATGTCGCCGAGCTTGATCAGGTGCTTGCCGATGATGCTCCGGGCCAGCCACCCGATAAAGAACGTGGCGATGATCATCCCCACCAGGATCACAATGCGGACGGGAATCTCCGCCTGGGGGTCCTTCACGCCGGCCGCGAAGTCCGGCCAGTGCTTTTTCAGCAGCGTGAGCAATCCGCCGGTGATCCTGGTCAGCGCCCAGTAAAACAGGAAGATGGACAGCACAATCGGCAGCACAATGGCGAGGCCGGCGAAGAAGTTATCGCGCACCCAGCGGTGAGCCCGCAGGGTTTGAAGCCCTCAGCGCTCCGGTTCCGCTAACGGCGCATCGCCCGCTGCGAGCGGCACGAGCCGCACTTTCTGGATGCGCCGCTCGTCGGCGGCGAGCACCGTGATCTCCACGCCGTTTTCTCTCACCACCTCACCCGCTTCGGGCACCTTGCCCAGGCGGGTGAAGAGATACCCACCGAGTGTATCATATTCCTCTTGTTCCGGGAGCACGATGCCGAGATCGTCCTCGATCTGGCCGATGGACATCTTGGCGGCCACGATAAACCCGCCCCGGCCGTCCGCCTCGTAGAGCGCCGGCTCAGTGTCGTACTCGTCGCGGATCTCGCCCACGATCTCCTCGAGCAGGTCCTCGATCGTCACCAGCCCCGCCGTGCCGCCGTATTCGTCCACGACGATCGCGATGTGGAGCCGCGCCTGCTGGAACTCGCGCAACAGCTCGGCCACCCGCTTCGTCTCGGGCACGAACATCGGGTCGTGCACCGCTTCCTTGACCTTCCGCTCGCCCAGTGGCCCCTTCTCGACGTACGCCAGCAGGTCCTTGGCGTAGAGCACACCGATGATGGTATCGAGGTTGTCGTGATAGACGGGGATGCGCGAGTGCCCCTTCTCGATGACGAGCCGGTGCGCCTCGACCAGCGTGGTCTCGTCCTCGAGGCACACCATGTCCACGCGCGGCACCATCACTTCACGCGCGATCGTGTCGCGGAACTCGAAGATCGAGGTGATCAGCTCGCGGTCGTCCTCCTCGAGCGTGCCGTTCTCCTCGGAGGCCTCGATGAGCTCGAGCAGCGCGTTCGGTGTCTCCGGCAGCGGGAAGATCGAGCCCTCGATCCCGAACGCTCGCTTGAGCAGACGCACCACCCGGCCCGCCGCCCAGGCCGCCGGATAAAAGACGAGATGCAGCGCGCGCACCAGCGGCGCCACCGCCCGCAGCGACGCCTCAGGACGGGCCCGGGCCACGTGGCGCGGCACCAGCTCGGTGACGAGGAGGATTAACCCGGAGCCGATCCCGAGCGCCAGCACAAGCTGCACGACGACTCGAGAGGTCACTCGACTGAAAAGGACGAACAGCACGCACACGCTGGCGAGCTTCGCGAGGTGGTTGACGATCAGGATGGTAAGCAGATACTCGTCGCTGCGCTCGAGCAGCGGCCCGGTGCCTTCGGCCTCCCTCCGGCCTTCGGCGCTACCGCCCTTGTGCGCGGCGCGCAGTACCAGCAGCGATTCGCGCGCGATGCCGGCCGCTGCACTCAACGCCACCAGCACCGCGTAGAGTAGGAATAACTCTGTCTCTTCTAAAACTGGTCGAACTCCTTCCTAGGTGTCAGTATGCATGAGCCGGCCGCGCAGGACAACGTCCGCCTCGGCCGCACGGCGCAGCAACTCGCGCTCACGCTCGCGCATCCGCACGCGTTCCGGCTCCGTAACGTCATCGTAGCCAAGCAGATGAAGTAAGCCATGCACCAGGTACAGCGACAGCTCCTCGAGCGGGTCGCCGCCGTGCTCGCGGCAGTAGCCGATTGCCCGCTCGGTCGAGATCACCACGTCGCCGAGCAGCTCCGCGTGGACCTCCGAGAAGTCCCCCTCGCTCATCGGGAAGGCGAGCACGTCGGTCGGCCCCTGGCGATCGAGGTGGCGGGCATTGAGCGCGGCGATTGCGGCGTCGTCCACAAAGGCGATGCTCACCTCGAGCTGAGCCGGCGCGCCCTCGGCCTCGTGCACGAGCTCGGCCAGGTCGCGCACGCTCCCGGCATCGAGCTCGAGGTGGTCTTGTGAGTCGCTAATTAGAACGGTTCGCGGCACCGGTCGGTTCGGGCTCTGGAGCCTCGTCCTCCCTCGGCTCACCTTCGCTCGGCTCCCCCTCCTTGGGGTATTTGACCCGCTGGTGCAGGGTGCCGAGGATGATGTGGGTAAACGATTCCTGGATGCGATGCAGGTCGCGCAGTGTCAGCTCGCTCTC
>CBDUSE010000062.1:0-15752 GCA_965369835.1 uncultured bacterium | reverse complement strand
CCAGCAGGTGGTCAAGCACGTCGGGCCCGACGTGTTGCCCGACACCCAGCGCCTCGTGCTCGAGACGTGCCACATGTTCAAGAACGCGTTCCTGCAGCAGAGCGCGTTCGACCCGGTGGACATGTACGCCGTCATTGCCAAGCAGACGAAGATGCTCCGCATCATCTTGACCCTCCACGAGCGGGGCGACGCGCTCATCCGCAAGGGCGCCACGCTCGTCAAGATCAAGCGCATGAAAGTCTACCCGGAGATCATCCGCATGAAGTTCAGCGTCCCGAACGACCAGGTCGAGAAGCTCGACGACCTCGAGCGGCGCCTCGAACGCGCGTTCGACAACCTGGAGGCGATCTATGAGCAGCCCACCGAGCTCTAAGTTCACCGATCGCGAGTACGTCGGCGTGGCCGAGGTCGTTGGCCCGTTGCTGGTCGTCGAGAACATCCACAACGTCGGCTACAACGAGATGGTCGAGGTAATTGACCCGCGCGGCGTCACCCGCACCGGGCTCATCCTCGAGACGAGCGAAGGCCGAGCCGTGGTGCAGGTCTTCGAGGGCACGAGCGGCCTGACGCTGCCGGGCACACGCGTGCGGTTCAAGGGCCGCCCGCTCGAGATACCGGTCTCGCGCGACGTGCTCGGCCGGGTCTTCGACGGCATCGGCCGCCCGCGCGACGGCCTGCCGCGCCCGATCGCCGAGGACAAGCAGGACATCAACGGCCTGCCGATCAACCCGACCGCACGCGACTACCCCAAAGAATTTATCCAGACGGGCCTGAGCGCCATTGATGGGATGAACTGCCTCGTGCGCGGCCAGAAGCTGCCGATCTTTTCGGGCAGCGGCCTGCCGCACAACATAATCGCCGCGCAGATCGCGCGCCAGGCGCGCATCCTGGGCGAGGCGACCGAGTTCGCCGTCGTATTCGCCGCGATGGGGATCAAGTACGACGTAGCGAACTTCTTCATCCGCAGCTTCGAGGAGACCGGCGCGCTCGAGAACGTCGTGCTCTTCCTCAACCTGGCCGACGATCCCTCGATCGAGCGATTGATCACGCCGCGCACGGCGCTCACGGTGGCGGAGTTTCTCGCCTTCAAAGCGCACATGCACGTGCTCGTGATCCTTACCGACATGACGAACTACTGCGAATCGCTGCGCGAGATCGCCACCGCGCGAAGCGAGATCCCGTCGAGGAAGGGCTACCCCGGCTACCTCTACAGCGACCTGGCGTCCGTGTACGAGCGCGCGGGCAAGATCCTCGGCATCGAGGGCTCGATCACACAGATGCCGATCCTGACGATGCCGAACGACGACATCTCGCACCCGGTGCCCGACCTCTCGGGCTACATCACCGAGGGCCAGATCGTGCTCGAACGCGAGCTGCACCAAAAGGACGTCTACCCGCCGATCGCCGGCCTGCCGTCGCTCTCGCGCCTGATGAAGGACGGCATCGGCCCCGGCATGACGCGCGAGGACCACGCGCACATCGCCTCGCAGCTCTTCGCCGCCTATGCCCGCGTCAAGGACGTGCGCGCGCTCGCGAGCGTCATCGGCGAGGAGGAGCTCACGCCGCTCGACCACGAGTACCTCAAGTTCGGCGAGGCGTTCGAGCGCCGGTTCCTCAACCAGCGCACCGACGAGAACCGCTCGATCGAACAGACGCTCGACCTCGGCTGGGAGGTCATCTCGATGCTGCCGAAGGACGAGCTGACGCGCATCACCGACGAGGAAATCCAGAAATACTATGGCAAGGGGGAACAGCAGTAGGCCGCCTACGACAACGCCCTCCCGTTCTTGAGACGACCAAGCCCGCACAGCGGGCGACATGGTGTAGCCACGGGCGTCAGCCCGTGGAACAGAGAGAAGGAACGGATCGAGCCCCCGCAGGGGGCGACATAAGGAACATCGCGACCGGATGCCACCCCCTGCGGGGGTTCAGGCTCGAAGACGCACGCCCTGATCCACGGGCTGACGCCCGTGGCTACAGGATTCCGCCCTCTGCGAGGGCTGAGGAACAGCGCTGACGCGGATGCGGAGAGACGGAGCACGATGGACTTGGTCTGACGGGGCTTGTGTTGACCGGCGCAAGCAGCCACACGGAAAGGAGAGAAGCCGATGCAGTCCGTAGCATACAGAATGACTGCGGCATATTCCTTGACTAGCCCCCAGGTGCGTTATGCTCGCAAGTCCGCCGTCTTTGAAGCCTTGTACTAATGCCGACAGGCGTTGCTCTGCGCAGGAGGGATAGATGAGGCTGCAGAAAATGAAACCGCTATCCGCAGTCTATTCTCACGAGGAGGATTTCTCAGGAGACTTGGCCAGCCATATCTCACACCTTCGCGTCGGTTCATTCGAGGATGCGGAAACGGAATCCAACGTGGGGACAAGAAAAGCAGACATCGTCGCGACGGGAACTGACGGTACTCTCGTGATTGAGAACCAGTTTGGGAAAGCGGACTGGGACCATTGGGGAAGACTCGAAGCCTATGCACGACTCAAGGAGTCTGATGTCGCGGTCCTGGTCGCAGAGGATTTCGAGGAACTGATGATTGCAACGTGCAATCTCCGAAACGAGGACAGCAGGATCGACTGGTACTTGATACAGGCCCAGATCAACGAACATGATGAGTTCTCGTTCCATCACGTCTCCCGTCCAGCGATCGATATCCAGACGGAAAAAACCAATGTTGAGCACAGCGAGTTCTGGGAGCCAGTACGGGAGGAAGGTCTGTTCGCCGGCAAGCCTGTCCCTCTCAGAGACGAGGCGTGGATTTCGAAGGGAATCAAAGGGATGGCCCTTATATTACAGCTACAGAATCATGAGTGTTCCGTACTTTTGTCCTTCCAAGGAGACAATAGACTAGCCAAAAGAAGCAGGGTGCTGGAGCTTTTCCCTGAGGAAGAATACACGTACGAGCTTAGCGAATCCCCGAAGTATGCAAAGATCCTTTTCCCCGTGCTCAAGAAAGGGAGAAAGGACAGGGAGGAATGGCCTGAGATCCGCGCCAGGCTGACCCGCTTGGGTGAGGACATTTACAGCAAGATAAGGGATTCAGACGTATAGCGTTGCAGCTCGGCCGCCACATGAGCATGCGAAGGAAACTGTGACAGACGACATGATCGATTCGGGGTCCACTCAGACACCAGCGAATGTCGGAAGCCTTCGTCGCGCCTGTCACCGTCTTCAGCGCGACATCACACGATGAGACAATGCCGATATGGCACGATACGGCATCGCACCGACAAAGACGAACCTGCTGCGCCTGCGGCGCGACTACCAGTTCGCGCACGAGGGCCACGAGCTGCTTGAGCAGAAACGCGAGATCCTCGTCGCTGAGCTCATGGGCGTCATGGACCGTGCCAAGGAGCTGCAGCGCCGGGTTGACGAGGCGTTGGCGCTGGCGTACGCTTCGCTGCGCCGCGCCGTCGTGCGCATGGGGCGGCGCAACGTGGCGGCCGCCGCGCATGCGGTCGACACCAAGACCAACGTGCGCATCGGCACGCGGCGCATCATGGGCGTGAGCGTGCCCGTGGTGGACACCGAGATCATCGAGCAGCCGCCGCACTACAGCCTGGGCGACACGAGCTTCTGGCTCGACGAGTCGCTGGCCAACTTCCGCGACGTGCTTCGTCTTTTGGGCAAGTACGCCGAGACGAACGTCGCCGTCGCCCGGCTCACCGAGGAGGTCAAAAAGACGATCCGGCGCGTCAACGCGCTCGAGAAGATCGCGCTGCCCGACTTCCGCGAGACGATCAAGTACATCAGCGACGTGCTCGAGGAGGGCGAGCGCGAGGCGTTCTACGTGCTCAAGTTGATCAAGAACCGGCTCGAAGCCAGGAGGCGTGCGGCCAATGCCTGAACAGCCCAGGACGGTCAGCAAGATTCTCGTGTACGTGGACGGCACGGACACCTCGATCAGCGCCGCCGAATACGCCATCGTCCTCGCCAAGCTGCACGCCGCGCCGCTGCACGCCGCCTACGTGGTGGATACCAAGGTGCTCGACGACCTGATGCGCGCGCGCATCTTCATCAAGGAGGAGGCGGCCGACTACGAGTACGACCTCGAGGAGGACGGCAAGCGCTACCTCAACCACGTGCGCCAGCTCGGCCGCGCCAAAGGGATCGAGGTGAACCCCATCCTGCTCAAGGGCGAGCCGAGCCGCGAGATCGTCAAGCAGCTCGAAGCGCTCGAGATTGACCTGCTTGTGCTCAACGAGATCGAGGAGTTCACCAGCCGCCGCGAGACCTTCCTCGACGCCAAGGAGCAGATGCTCCGCCGTGCCAAGTGCCAGATCCTCGTCGTCAAGGACGAGGACCGCGCCGCCGCTCTCTACGAAGCCCTCGAGTAACCGGCTCCGAACGCCCCTGGTCCGGATCTCAATCGCCCCTCCGGGGCTCTGGGATGTCGGACCGCGATCGCTCTCCACGGGCTCGCGGGCCTGTTGAAAAAGCCTTCCGAGAGGCTGCTCAGCACCTGCTTCGCCCCGAAGGGGCGTAATGTGAGTAGCCGTGGGTGAAACCCACGGGCCAAGATCAATACCCAGGGGACCCGGCCCTGAAGGGGCCGAACTCGTCGGGCATGCGCTGCCAGGGTGCAACCCCTCCGGGGTTGGATTGATGTCTTTGCGCACTCGTTCTCCGGGTTTCACCCGGAGCTACTCACGTTGCGCCCCTGCGGGGCACGTCAATCACGGCCTTTTTCAACAGGCCCTCGCGCCCGGGGCTACTCCCACACGCCCTTTCGGGCTCCGGATATTGCATCCCTTCGACAATCCCTGTCAAGCGCACCGCCATGAGCACACCCCACAACACAACCCAAACGCAAATTGCACAAAACTCTGGACACAACCGTCCACCACCTTGAGACGAGATGCGGCTTTCGGTCCCCCCTGAGCCGCGGAGCGGCGACTGGTAGTAGCCTCGGGCGCGAGCCCGTGGTATCGGGCAGCGACAACCACCAGAGCCCCGTCTGGGGCGACTGACTCGCCGAGCTCGACGATGCTTGCCGGAATCCGGATCAGTCTGATCTGTGAAATCTGTGGCTTCCTACACCCAGAGTTCGCGGTGGACGGTGTGGCCCTTGGGGAGGGTGGCGAGGAAGTAGGCGAGCGCCTCGAGGAGCACGGCCTTGTTGGGCGAGAGCGAGAAGGTGTAGGCGTCAATCGCGTTGGCCGCCATCTTGATGTCGTGGCCGAAGGCCTGCGTGCCGTCGTTCATGGCGCACGTGAGCACGAGCTGTGCGTAGAGCTCGTCGGCCCGGCCGCGCTCGATCGCGGCGAGGGCGCAGCGGGCGGCCTCGGGCACGTTCGAGATCAGGATCGCGTGGTTGAGCGTCGTGATCGGGTCGGTTGACGCCGGCAGCGCCGTACCGCCGAGCGGGTCGCGGTTCTCGCCGAGCTTCGTGCTCTGGCGCGCCATTTTCCGCACGAAAAGCGCGGCCATGAACGCCGCGAGGAGCCGCTTCGGGTTGCGCGACGACCGGGTGACGAACCGGCACTCGCTTGTGTAATTGAACCCGTGCACGGCGAGGATCCACCGCTCCGCCTCGGCGTTGACGACAGAGCGTGCCGCCGCCACGAGCACGGCGTCGAGGATGCTGCGCACGCCGTAGCCGTCGGCCATGAGCGCGGCG
Organism: uncultured bacterium; assembly: GCA_965369835.1. Taxonomy (GTDB): domain Bacteria; phylum Auribacterota; class JABMQX01; order JAFGEW01; family JAFGEW01; genus CBDUSE01. The sequence goes on along the minus strand of CBDUSE010000062.1, from coordinate 10,126 downwards.
ATCGTCTCGACGAGCTTGCCGTCTTCGTCATCCCAGAGGATCTGCTGCTCGAGCGCGTCGGCCTCCGCCTGCCCGAGGTCCTTGCGCTGCCGGGCGTATGGCTTGAGGTCAACGTTGGCCGCGGCGAGCCGGTCGCGGACGTGCTGGCTGATGTCATGCTCGCGCTTGCCGAGCATGGTGAGGTGGAGCGCGGGGAAGAAGGCCGGCGTGGTGCGCTCGAAGCCGATCGCGATGCCGAGCTGCCAGACCTTAGCCCAGTAGATGAGCTTGTGGCCGATGTAGCTCGTGTCGTTGAGCGCACCGAAGAGCACCCGGTCGCGGATGATGTAGCGCTGCTTCGGGTTGCGCACGAAGCTCTGGAAAAGGGCGAACGCCTTGCGCGGGTGGCGCTTGCTGAGCGCGTGCTCGAAGCCGCGCAGCCGGTGCGACGGGCTGCCGTAGCTTGACGCCTTGATCTGGCCGAGCCGGATCGGGTCGTGCTTCTTTTCCGTCGTGGCGTACCAAAGCGCCTGCGAGAGCGGCCTGAGCCGCTCGGTCGTGGGGACAAACTGCGCCGCCTGCCATGCGCCGATGAGCCCCATGATTCCGTGCGGCACCGTCGAGGGGTACTCGTCCTGGAACAGCACCTCGGCCAACCCGCACGCCGCCTCGCGCACGATGACCTCGGGCGGGACCTCGCGGCGCTGGAGCAGATCGAACGTGGCGAGAAAGGCGTAGAGGTCCCGGCTGCGGATAAGCTTTCTGACCTGGTCGCGCACGACGATTTTCCCTTTTATCCCAGAGAACGCGCGCACTATACTGAAGGGGTTCGGGGGTGTCAAACGTTGGCCGCGAAAGAGAGGGGAAGACCGATGCAGATCTTGGTCTATGGCGCCGGCGCGATCGGCAGCGTATTCGGGGGATTCCTCTCGCGCAAGCACAACGTGACGCTGCTCGGACGACCGTGGCACCTGCACGAAGTCAAGCGGCTCGGCTTGCAGGTCAACGGCATCTGGGGCTCGCACACGTTTACGAAGATCGAGCTCTGTTCCGAGGCGAAGCTGCTGCGCAGTCGCAAGCCGCGCTTCGACCTGATCCTGTGCACGGTGACGGCGAGCGACACCGCCGCGGCCGCCGAGGAGATCAAGCGGATCGCCCGGGACCACGCGCTCGTCGTGTCGCTCCAGAACGGCTACGGCAACATCGAGGCGCTCTCGGCCGAGATCCCGATCGGGCAGATTCTCGCCGGCCGCGTGATCTTCGGCGCCGAGCTCACCCCCGGTATCGTCACGGTCACGGTGAGTGCCGACGACGTGCTCGTCGGCGAGGCGGGCAAGAGCAAGAAGCTCGACCGCGCCGAGCGGGTCGCGCAGGCATTCACCGATTGCGGGATCAAGACAAAGGCCGTTCCCGACATCCAGCGCCACCTCTGGGCCAAACTCACCTACAACTGCGCGCTCAACGGGCTGGCGACGCTGCTCGACATTCCCTACGGCAAGCTGCTGCTCACCCCGGAGACGAAAGCACTGATGAAGGCGATCGTCGAGGAGGTCTACGCGGTGGCGAAGAAGCGTAAAATCGAGCTCGATCCCACGACGCCGCACGGCTACCTGCAACGGCTCTTCAAGAAGCTTATCCCGGTCACGAGCGCGCACTACCCCTCGATGCTCCATCGCATCCGGCACGGCCACCGCACCGAGATTGACCATCTGAACGGCGCGATCGTCACGCTCGGCAAGAAGCACCACGTGCCGACGCCGATCAACGACCTGGTCGCGCAGCTCGTCAAAGCCAAGGAGCGCCTCAACTTCCGCGAATAGGCTGCCGCTTACAACTGACATCTACAACGGGAGATCGTCTCATGAGCGAAGGATCTGCCGGCAACAGGCTCGGGCTGTTCCTGTTTGGAATCGCCCTCGCGCTCGGCCTCATCGTCTCGACCTCTATCGCGATGCGCACAGTCGAGAAGATCAAGATCACCAACAGGACGATTACCGTGAAAGGCTACGCCGAAAAGGACATCACGTCGGACTGGGCGAGGTGGCGAGGAAGCTTTCAGGTCAAGACGCTGGAGCTCGTCGCCGGATACAGGGAACTCGAGCACGATCTTGAGGAAGTCATCGCCTACCTGAAAAGGGAAGGGGTGAGCGAGAACATCATCGAGGTCTCTTCCGTTACCACATCAACGCAGTACAAGCGAAACGAAAAGGGGAATGCAACAAACGAAATCGAGGCGTATTTCCTGCGCCAATCCGTGGAGATCAGCACCTCGGACACCGCCCTGATAGACAGGGTCTCCAGAGGCTCGACAAGCCTGATCAAGGAGGGCGTCGAGTTCACCTCGCACGACCCGGAGTACCTCTACACCAAGCTCGACGACCTCAAGATCGAGATGCTCGGCAAGGCCACCAAGAACGCCCGCCAGCGCGCCGAGCAGCTCGTGACCAAGAGCGGCGGCCGAATGGGTGCGCTCCGCTCGGCCAGCCAGGGCGTGTTCCAGATCACGCCGAAGCACTCGACCGAGATCTCGGGCTACGGGATGTACAGCACGAGCACGGTCGAAAAGAAGATCAAGGCCGTCGTCACCATCGAGTACTCGATCCGATAGCGGCCTCTCGCGTCCCACCACACCGCACAGATCGGAAGCAACCACCGTGCTCGTCATGACCTGCAACACCCGGTACTCGGCTGCCGAGGACGGTGAGAACAACTGGGCTCATCGGAAGGCGTTCTGCTTCGACGTCATCCGCTCGCGCAAACCGGACATCATCTGCTTCCAGGAGGTGATGCGCGACCAACTGCTCGATCTGCAGGCGGCATTCCCCGAGTTCGACTCGTTCGGCATGGCCAAGGCGGTGGTGGACGAGCATGTGCCGAACGTGATCTTCTATCGGCGCGACATGTTCGCTCGCGTCTCGACGGGCGGCTACTGGCTCTCGAAGACACCGCACGTCCCGGGTTCATCGTCGTGGGAGAGCGCCGACGTCCGCCTAGCCAACTGGATTCGCCTCGAAGACGAGGCGAGTGGAAGAGAGTGCCGAATCACCAACACCCATCTTGACCACATCAGCCAGCCGGCGCGAGAAAACCAAGCGCGCCTCATCAGCAAGGACACGCGCGCCTTCCCCGAAGACTACCCGCAGATACTCGTCGGCGACATGAACTGCGACGGACGCAACCCGGCGATCGAAATCCTGCGCGAAGCCGGATGGCGCGACACCTACGAGGCCGTCCACGGTACCGACGACCCCGGCCCCACGTTGCACGAGTTCCTCGGCCCTGCCTACGTCTCCGAGATCGGCAAGATGGACTGGATCTTCGTCCGCGGCGACGTACGAATCAGCGGTGCCGAGATCATCACCGACTCACGCGACGGCCGCTACCCAAGCGATCACTATTTCGTCTCGGCGCAGATCAAGGTCTAACAAGAAAAATGGGGCCAGTGACCGATTCTTCGCTGTCAATCCAACTGAGGTCCGCCGACCATGCGCGGCGACCGTGCATGCGCTTGACGGCCCTGTGTTAGGAAAGATAGGTGACTATCCCTGTTTTTCCTTATTCCGCGCCAAGGCTGAACATGCGCTCGAGGTCGTACTTGCTGTACTGCTTGAAGGCGGTGAGTGTCGTCGTCTTCTTGAGGCCCTTGACGGCAATCATGTCCTCGGTCACCAGCTTGGCCAGCTCGTCGTTCTCTCGCACGCGCGCGACGGCCACGAGGTCGCACTCGCCCGCTACGCTGTAGACCTCGGCGATCCCGTCGAGGTCGAGGATTTCCTGCGCCGCCGGCGCGATCCGGTCGCGCTCGGCGTTAACGAGGATGAATGCCGTCACCATATCGCCGCCCTCCGTTTGCCGTGTACGTCACGTGTCGTGATAAGAGTACCGCGCCCAGCGCGCCAGGTCAAAGCCCAACGCCCTGACCCGGCGGAGCCATCGTCTGCGGCGGATAGGCCTGCAGGGCCCGTTTCGCTTTGCCGCGCATGAGGGCGGTGACGACGATGATGGCGACGCCGATCACGATCCCGCCTCCGACCGCCCCGAGCAAGGTCAGTATCGCGGCGGCCAGCCGCTTCAATACGCCCTTGCCGATGGCGAGGACCATCTCCGGCCCTTCGTGTCCTTCGCGGTAGCTCGCCGACAGCTCGTAGTCGCCGGGCTCGCTGATGGTGAAGACCATCACGGCTACGCCTGATCGGGCGCCGAAGTTGTACGTTTCGTCCGAGGAGGGAACCGTGAGCGGCACCTCGGTGCCCGTCGCCTTGTTGCGAAGGACATATTCGAGCGCGCCCGGACTCGCGCCGTGGCTCGAATGGGGCGTACCGTCCACGACGCTCTGGTGCTCGTGATAGACCGTGTACTTGCCGGGCTCGGCAAGCGTCATCTCCCCCGTTCCGGGCACCGTGACGCGCGTCAACCATGTGCCGACAGTCGAGATATCCTTCACGAACGCCCTGACGCCCACGACGAACCCCGCAACGATGACAAGAGCGCCAATCACGTAGAAAAAGCGGCTCGGCCCCGGAATGTGTCGCACGTTTGGATTGAGCATCTACCCGGCCTCCCTTCGATTCGGGTTGACTTTGACCGCGGCCGTCTCCAAACAGGAGCCGCGCCAAACGCCCTCTCACGTCCTCTCATTACGATGCAGCCCCCCACACGCTTGGGGCACGCGCTGGCATCCTTGACGGCATCCTCGATGCATCATAGTAGACGAAAGGAGCCCGAATCAAACCGAAACAAGGGCGGGGGGAGCGTCGCGACTGCTGGGAGATCACCGCAACTCGTTGTTGCATGGGTGATTATGTTCATGGCGCCCGTGAGCCGGCAATTCGAGACAAACAGCAGTTGTGGTATGGCATCCGTCCTGCTATGGTAGAGGGCGCGGAGTGGATTTCCATCCCCTGAGGCACCTCACCGGACCGCCGAAAACAAGGCGTTGTTGTTGTTGAAGGCAGACCGATATATCGGAAGCGGCCCGCCAGGCCCGCAGAGCCGCGATCCGCTGCCGTCATTCGACTCAAGCGGTCAGGCGAAAGGAAGGAGAACATTATGACGCACTACAGGCAGCAGTTTCCAGCCGCGTTGCGTCAACAAGGGACCGACACGCCCTGCCCGGCAAATCCGGAAGGACAGAAGCACGAGTGGCAGAAGCACACCGAGCTAGAAACACGGAAATCGCCTGATGGCCACGAATGGGAGGAGCATCCCTGGGTGTGTCGGCACTGCCAGACGGTCGTGTGGGTTCCGAAAGGCCTCGAGCTGAAATAAGCCGATGACAACGGCGCGCCCACCAAGAGGATGGGCCGCCGTATGAGGCGATCGCTGATACCACGGACGCTCTTTTGCGTCGCCGGATTCCTCCCGCCTCGCCATGCCGACTATGTTGGGACCGTCCTCGCCCGCCATCGTGAAAAGGACTTGCCTCGGCGCGCGCCACGGTATATACAGTTCCCGCTCGCACGCGACCGGCCCGTCCAGCATGAGCAACAGCACGCCGGCACGACGCCAGCGACGAACGCAGCACATCATCGTCATGCCGATCATGCCGAGCGGGAAGAAGAGCCCCACGCCCTCGCCATGCAGGCCGCGTATATAGCCGACGAAATGGCTCTTGAAGTACGCCCAACTGAAACCGGTCTGCTCGTTCGTCAGCGCATACGCCGTGCGATAGAACGCGCCGAACGCCACGTGGTTCCGAATGAGCAGAGGCACCAGCGGCAGCGCGGCCCCCGCGACCGCGGCCGCGTAATGCAGCCAGATCCGCTTGCGCGAGCGCAGGTGCCAGAAAAGGAAAACGGCGACACCGAGCACGAACAGCGCTTCCGGGTAGCGGATCGCCGGAATGCACCCGAGAAAAAGCCCGGCCAGAAAGGCCTCCAAGAGCCGGCCCCGCTCCGACCAGCACACAAGGAAAAACAGCCCCCAGATCAGGCAAAAGGTCACCGCCATGTGCGCGAAGCACCAGACCGCCTGCTGGTCGAACACCGGGTTCGCCGCCAGCACGAAGACGGCGGCCACACTCCACTACGGCCCCACGAACCGCCTGGACAGCAGGTACAATCCCACCAGCGACAGCATCGCCAGAACCGGATTGACGAGCACGCTCGCCTTGGCGCCGAACAGCCCGTACATGAGTCCCGCTACCACGGCAAGACCTGGCGGATAGCGGCTGAAGTAGCGCCCGGAGTCGGTGATCAGCCAGTGCATGCCGACGTACTGTGTATCGGCCTCGAGCTCGAACGACGTGCGCCCGCTCGTGAACAGCAGGCTGCCCTGGGCCCAGTAGCCGTTTGCGTCCGGTGTGGCGATCGCCGGCGCAAACTGACTCAGCAGAAAGAGAAAATGCAGGATCAAAATGAGCACCAAACAGGCCGGAGGTAGGAACCTGACGAGGGCCCTGGCTCTTCCGCCGCTCGCCGAGGGGGCCCTGTTCTCGCAGTCAGCGGTCATGCGCCTTCTTCCCCAGGCAGTCGTGGTCTCCGATCAAAGGCCGGGAATCGGCCGCCGGCACACGTATTGAACGCAATCCGCGCCGACCGGTTTGACGCCCGTACGGGAAATACGAGCCTACTCCTGCTTCGCCATGCCGACGATGTTCGGCATGTCCTCGCCCCGGTGCAGGTGGCCCGAACGCTTCACTCAACGCCGTGGCTATGGTAGTGTTCTCAGTGACCACCATACAGGTGCAGATCTAGGCCGCAGTATGGATATCTACGCCAAACTGGCCAAGCCCTTCACGGCTTCCTTCAGCACGGTCATCTACCAGACCGAGGACTGCGAGACGTTGCTCACCGGCACGAACTTCCACTGGTTCTTCGAGACCGTCAACCACTTCAAGGTTGAGAACAGCGACGGCCTGTTCGAGTTCCGAATGAAGCCGATGAAGACGCCCCGCAGGAGTCTGCTCGCCAAGCTCCTCGGGGACAGGTTCGTCGGACTCCACATGCAGGCCACGGCCGTCAATGCCTCGTCGGGAAAGCAGATCCGCGTCACGCGACAGAGGATGGAGCTCGTCGTCGAGGATCTCGACGCCGACATCACGGTCACTGGACGAACTGAGACACCACGCCGGTGGTTCGCAAGGGGAAAGCACGTGCTTCGCTCCTCTCTCGGCAATTCGATCGTGATGGAGGAGCAGGCCGTGCGTCTGAAGGACATCCGAGAGGCACTCTCCGGGGAACAGGGCATGAGGATCGCTGTGTTCGACGGCGAACGGGCCGAAGACTGGAATCTGCTCTTTCTGGCGCTGTTTGCCTATTGCACGATACTGATGCCGTTCTACGAGATCGACTGACAAATGCCGTTCCATCTGAGCCGGATGTGCTTCCGGAGGCGGCAGAAGTCCAAGCCGTTCTGATTGTGCCTCACCGCTTCTGCCCAGCAGCCCCAGAAGCGCCGACCTCCCGCGCCGCCTCGGCAGGTCTGCGTCCTATTCCGCCTTTCCCATGCCGACGATGTTCGGCGCGTCCTCGCCCCGGTGCAGGTGGCCGGCGCGCTTGAGGCCGCGCAGCGTCATCTCGCTCCAGACGATCGTCGTGTCCTCGATGACCCGCGCGATGCCGTGCTCCCAGCCCATCGGCGTCCAGAGCGCCTGGCCGGCGCGCACCTCGATCTCCTCACCCTCCTCGCGCACGACCATGCGGCCCGAGGCGATCCAGTAGAATTCGTCGGCGTCGTGGAAATGGTCGCGGAAGTCAATCTCTTCGCTCGCCTTGAAGGTGGCGAGGCCGAAGGCGCTCACCGGGCAGGCCGGCGGGATCTCGTTGCCCTTCTTGCTGTCAATCACCGGCATGAAAGCCCCTCCTTCTCCAGAAATCGGTGTACGTCAATCTCCTTGCAGCGGCGGCACGACTCGACCGCCGCCATTGCCAGCCCGATGCTCCGTGCGTTGTCCTCGAGCGGCACCGGCATCGGCCCGCCGCTCTTGACCGCGTCGGCAAACGCCTTGACGAGCACGTCCACCGAGCCGCGCTTGGACTTCGGCGAGAAGCGCTGTTCGACCCGCCCCCGCGCGCCCGGGCGCGCGCGTTTGCCGGAGCACACGAGGCGGATGTCCACGGTCCCGTCCTCCTCATCGTCCCAGCGGAGGTCGGCGCGCTCGCCGGCGAACACCCAGCGGCCGTTCCACGACGTGTGGTCGGCGCTCGAGCCCCAGTCGGCCGCGTACGTCACCCTCGGGCCGCCGCCGAAGCCGAGGAGCGCGTGGAGCGTCGTGTCGCCCTGGGCCCACCCCCACTGGGACCGCCAGCTTCGGGCCTCGACCGTGTCGGGCTCGCGCCCGAAGAACCAGCGCATCATGTCGAAATGGTGGATGCCCATCTCGAGCGCGATCCCCCTCGGGCCCTCCAGCCTGGCGTAGAACGTACCGCGCGCCCAGCTCGCGTCGCGCAGGAACGCGATCGTCGCGTTCGAGATTCGCCCGAGGCGGCCGGCCTCGAGCAGCGCCCTGACCTTTCGCGGCCCCGGCTTGTAGCGGTAGTCCTGCGCGACGCAGACGCGAGCGCCGCTCTTGGCCGCCGCGGCAACGATCTTCCTCACGTCGGCGGGTGTGTGCGCCAGCGGCTTGTCGGTGATGACGGCCGCCGCCGACTTGATCACCGCGAGCAGGATGGGCACACGCTGCGGGTTCGGGATCGAACACGAGACCACGTCCGACCGGGTCGCCTTCAGGGCCGCCTTCGCGTCGTTGAACAGCAGCGCGGGCCCGACGCCGTCGGCCCGGAGCTTTCTGAGCACCTTCGGGTTGGTGTCCGCATAGCCGACGACGCGCACACCGCGCAGCCTGCCCACCGCCCGCACGTAGTTCGCGCCCCAGCTGCCGGCGCCGAGAATCAGCCACTCGAGCATCGCCTCTTCCTCCTGCCACGTCGCGCACTGTGGATTTGCCGACGGATTCTTGAGGATATGGGCCGGCGTGTCAACTCCGGCGCGCCCGTAGCTCAATTGGATAGAGTCACGGACTGCGAATCGAAGGCGGGCCAGTTACGGAACGTGCGGCAGGCGGTGGCTCATCCAGCACGGGAGCCGCGCCGAGGTCAGTCCGCCGTGGTCAGTACCGGCTCCTCTGCGGGGCGGATGTCGTGGGCGCCTTCACACATCGTGCGCCCACCGAACTCCTCGCCGTGCTCCTTGATATGCGCCAGTCTCCTGTCGGTACTCTCAATGGCGAACTTGCACTGCTTCTCAAAGTGGATGAACATCGCGGCGAGGTTCACGGCCGATTCGACCGCCCTCGGGTTCCGCAACAGCACCGTGAAGAGCAGCTTCCAGAAAAGCGGGCCCGTCGTCCTGTTGAACGCAGTTGTGCCGCACAGCCGCAGGAAGGCCCTTGCCGTATCGAGCATCCGCCCAAAGGAGGGCCTGTACTTGTTGATCGGTTTCAAGTTGAGAGCGGTGTACGCAATCCGTTCGTAGTAGCGCCTCGGGTCGTAGACGTGCTTGAGCACGCGCACGTAGTCTTCGAGGACCTTGGACCGGGGCCGGGTGGTCACGAAATTCAGGCCGCTCGTCATCTGGTCAATTTCGGTGCTCTTGTCCCGCTGCTTTGAGCCATCCTCGAACAGCCGCCCTTCCCGTCTCAACCGCCTCGTGAGCTGCGTATTCGGCAGCGCATACAGCGTGCCGAGCATCGCCATGCATATCCCGGAGTCCTGAATGCACCGGATCATCTTCTCGGCCGTCCGGTCGGTTTCATTATCAAAGCCGATAATGAAGCCGCCGTTGACGATCATGCCGTGAGCGGAGATCTTCCGTATGTCTTGCGCAAGCGGCCGGCTGATGTTCTGTCTTTTCTGCGTCTGCTTCAATATCTCGTCTTCCGGTGTTTCAACACCGACAAAAACATACCGGAAATCAACCGCCTGCATCATCTGCAAGAGGTCGTCATCATCGACGAACTCAATCGAGGCCTCGGCAGAAAAATAGAACGGGTACCTGTGCGCCTCACACCACTCGCGGATGACGGGCAGGAGCTGCTTGACCTTCCGCTTGTTGCCGACGAAGTTGTCATCAACGAAATCAATGTGCCCCCGGTAACCCAGGTTGTAGAGGGCCTGAAGCTCCCGTATGACCTGGTCAGGGCTTTTCGTTCGCTGCTTCCTGCCGTACAGCTCGATAATGTCACAGAACTCGCAGTTAAAAGGACAGC
>CBDUSE010000061.1:0-15768 GCA_965369835.1 uncultured bacterium | reverse complement strand
TAGCCTCGGGCGCACACGCTCCGAAGCCTTCGCGAAGGAGGGCAAGCCCATAGAACAGGGCGACAGAAAGAACAGAGCCCCCCGGGGGCGAGTGGTAGTAGCCTCGGGCGCAAGCCCGTGGAATGAGGTGGCGAAAACAAAACAGAGCCCCTTTGGGGCGATTCAACACGATGTGGCATTAGACTCAATCGCCCCTGACGGGGCTCGAGTTTTTCTTTGAGCCTGATACCACGGGCTGGCGCCCGAGGCTACTCCCAGTCGCCGCTGCGCGGCTCGTGAGCCTGCTAGGAGGCCTAGCTATGAAAACAAAACGCGCGGTTGCTGCACTCGCGATTGTGGCGTGCCTCGTCGGAACGATGGCTGCGGCGCACGCAACGAGCTGCGGTCCACCCAAGCGCGCAAGGCCGCATCGGATCAAGGGAGGCGAGAGCTTTCCGCCGCTGCCACTGCCGGTGACGCCGTTGCGGCGCACGGAAAAGAAGCGGCCCCCGTCGCCGCCGGTCCTCGCCGTCAAGGTGCGTTGGGGCGCCCGGGTCAAGGGGATGCGCAACGGGAAGCCGTATTTCTACTGGGACTGGACGACCGACCCGGACGACATCAAGAACCTGCTCCGCACGACGACGAGGATCCTCGACATCCCCTACGCGTCGCGCGAGATGAAGCTGAGCCGGTTCAGCTTCGACCCGACGGAGACGCCGATCCTCTACTTCACGGGGCACGAAGCGCTCTCACTTACCGACGAGGAACGCGCCAAGCTCCGCGCCTACGCGATCAAGGGCGGCACGATCTGGGGCGATGCCTGCTGTGGCTCCGAGGATTTTTCGCGCGCCTTTCGGAACGAAATGCGCCACATCTTCCCCGAAAAGCCGCTCAAGATCATGCCGCTCGACCACCCGATCTACTCGATCTACTACACGATCACGAAGACCCGGTACAAGAAGGGCAAGAAATTCTACACGGACATACCGAAGCTCGAAGCGATCAACATCGGCTGCCGCGCCGCCGTGATCTTCACACCGATTGACCTGAGCTGCGGCTGGGACGGCCACACGCACGATACGGGCCACCGCTACCACGTCCCCGACGCGAACCGGCTCGGCGTGAACATGACCGCTTACGCGCTCGCCTACTACAAGACCGGCCTGATGCTCCGGCATCGCGTCGCGTACACCAGGGCCGAACGGGCGGGCGACAACGACTTCTTCATCGGCAAAATCAAGCATGACGGCGACTGGAACACCGACCCCAGCGCATTGCAAAACCTGATGCTCGCGGCCAATCGCGTCACGAAGGTCAAGGTGAATTTCCAAGAGCACGCCGTCGAGCTCGCCAAGTCGAACCTGTTCGACTTCCCGTTCCTCTACATGTCCGGCCACGACAACTTCGAGCTCTCAAAGGAAGAAATCGTCGCGCTGCGCAAGTATCTGACGAACGGCGGGTTCCTGCTCGCCGACGCCTGCTGCGGGCGCGCGGGCTTCGACCTATCGTTCCGCAAGATGACGGAAAAGCTGTTCCCCGATCAGGAACTCGAACGTCTCCCCGAGGACCACGAGCTGTTCAAGATTCACAATAGGATCACGCGCGTTGAGTACACAACGCTCGTCCGCGCCGAGAAGCCCGGCTTCGCGACGCCCTACATCGAGGGCATCACGGTGGATGGCCGACTCGTGCTCGTGTATTCGCGTTACGATCTCGGCAACGGCTGGGAGCAGATCCCGCACCCGCACACGCGCGGCGTCGCAAGCGCGGACGCGTTCAAGATCGGCATCAACACGATCATTTACACAATAACGCACTAGCAGCAGGTCTTTGGAATTAACCACCGATTTCCACAGATTGACACAGATAAAGGCCGAATTTGATCGGTGCAATCTGCGTTCATCTGTGGTTAATTCTTTCTTATTCAATGGCGAACTCCTCCGACAGCACTGACGCGGCGCGCGTGTGCGCCGTGGATATCGGCACCAACTCGGTGCGTTCGATTGTGGCCGATGTGCGGTCGCCGTCTGTCGTCGAGGTCGTCCGCTACGACGGCCTCATTACGCGGCTCGGTGAAGGGCTTGGCACGTCGGGAATGCTCAAGCCCGACGCGATCGAGCGAACGGTCCGGACTGTTGCGCGGTTCGTTGAGCACGGGCGTGGACTCGGCGCAACCGCCATGAAGCTCGTCGCCACAAGCGCCGCGCGTGACGCCGGGAACGGCGACGAGCTGCTGCAAGCCATTCACAACGCCGTAGGCGTCGATGCGGAGATCGTCACGGGCCGGCGCGAGGCGGAACTTGTCCTCGCCGGCGTGAAGACGGGCCGTATGCTGCACCAGGGCCGCTCGTTCATCGTGGACGTCGGCGGCGGCAGCACGGAACTGATTGGCTGCATACCGAACAAGCCGCCAAGCCTGCGGTCGGTCAACCTCGGTGCATTGCGCATAACCGAACGGTTCCTCGCAACTGACCCGCCCACCGACGACGAGATAGACGCTGCGTCTCGTTTCGCCGACGGGCTATTCCGTCCTGCGATCGCCGGCAACGAGCAGGTCGAGCTGATCGGCCTCGGCGGGACGATCACGACGATGGTCGCCATGCTCCTCGAGCTTGACGAGTACGACGCGGCAAAGGTACACGGTTACCGGCTCACGCTTGACGACATGAGCAACCTGCTCGCGCGCGCCACACGCCTGCCGCTCGAGGAGCGGAGGAAGCTTGCCGGATTGAGCCCTGCGCGCGCCGACATCATCATCGGCGGGATGATCATTGTGCGCGCCGTGCTGCGCGCTGCTCAGTGCGACGTGATGCGGGTGAGCACGACGGGGATCCTGCACGGTATTGCGCTCGCTGCGGCGGGCGACGACTGAAGCCGGCAAGATATTCCCCATCAGGAGCCAGCAGGCGCACGGCCGCTCTGACCACACTACACTCCTGCTCCTCTCCTACCCTAACTTGATCTCGCCGTTGGCAATTTTGCCGATGATGTCGGAGTAGAGCTGATGCTCGATGCGCAGGACGCGCTGCTGGAGTGTTGCGGGCGTGTCGCCGGGCTCGACGGGGACGACGACCTGACCGAGGATGGGGCCGTGGTCGTACTGCTCATCCACGATGTGCACGCTCGCGCCCGTCTCCTTGTCGCCGGCGGCGATGACCGACTCGTGCACGCGGATGCCGTACTTCCCCTTGCCGCCGTGTTTCGGCAGGAGCGCCGGATGGATATTGACAATGTGCCCGCGAAACGCTTCGAGCACCGCCGGTCCGAGCTTCTTCATATACCCGGCGAGCACGATGAGCTCAACGCCGTACCGGCGCAAGACCTCGACGAACTTCCGGTCCTCTTCGCCTTCGCCGGGATAGCGGGTCGCGCTGACGATCTCCTGGGGCACTCCGGCAGCCCGCGCGCGTTTGAGCGCCTGGGCGTCGGCATTATTCGAGATCAAGACAACAACCTCGGCGTTGATCCCGCCGGCGCGGGCGCGGTCCATAATCTCCTGCGCGTTCGACCCGCCGTGTGACGCAAGGATTCCCAGCCTGAGCTTCGCCATCAGGCCACCTCCTTGCGCCCGTCGAGGATGCCGATCTTCGGGCACCGTTTCTTCAACACACACACCGGGCATAACGCCTGTTGCGCCTTGCAGACGCGCCGGCCGTGCTCGATCAGGTTCAGGTGGAACGAATACATTTCCTCCGGCGGGACGAGACGCCCCATCACCTCGTGCGCTCGCTCGCGTGTCGCCTTCGCGTCAACAAAGCCCATCCGCTTTGACAACCGAAAAATATGCGTGTCCACCGGAAAGACCGGCTGGCCGAGCGCAAAGACCTGGACGCACTTGACGGTCTTGGGCCCGACACCGTCGAAGCCGCTCAGGATCGCCTCCGCCTCCGCGGGCGAGCAATCGCGCAGGAACCGGAGATCGAGCTCTCCGTGACGCTCGTTGATCTGCCGCAGGATGCGCTGGATCCGCTTGCTCTTGACGTTCGCGATGCCGCCAACTCGGATGGCGCCGGCAAGCCTTTCCGGGGGCGCCTCCATCACCGCCTCCCACGTCGGGAAACGCTCCCGCATCGTCTCATACGCGCGGTCGCGATTGACGTCGTTCGTGTTCTGCGATAGCACCGTGCGGATGAGGCATTCGAGCGGATCGTCGAGTCCGGAACGCACGCGGGCACCGTATGCCTCCTCGAGCGAGCGTATAGCCGTCGTCATCCTCATCGGCCGGCTGACTCACCACGGAGATCGCAGAGGACGCGGAGAGGCGCTCTGCGCCCTCGGCGGCCTCTGCGGTTATTGCGTCAATCGAGTGAGTTGCACTGTCGGGATTCCAGAATCCGCCCGCTGCCTTAGGAATCAGTGCCGCTTGCGTGTCGGCAAAAGGCGGGGGCCGCGAGAAATACCGGCGGTAGGACTCGAACCTACGACACGCGGATTATGATTCCGCTGCTCTAACCAACTGAGCTACGCCGGCGTTCAGAACGGGCGCTATATACAGCAGCCGGTACGCCAGTGTCAAGGGGGTCGAAGGCACCCCGCCGGCCGAGGCGGGTGGGAGGAATCGGTTCCCGCTGCGAGGGGGCCGAACGGGCTATCGCCTTGCGCGACGAACCAGCAGGAGCAAAACGCCGAAACCGGCCAGCAGCATCGTGCCCGGCTCGGGTATGATGCCGCTGAGGCTCTCGCCATTGACTGTGGACGCGCTGATGGCGTGGAAGCCGATGGTGTAGTCCGCAGTATCGCTGCCGCCGTTGAAGAAGGCGAGGTAGTCGGCCGTCCGGTCCGGCCCATCGGCCAGACTCGTGTCGAACTGCACGACCAAGCTCTCGCCTATCCCGATGCCTTTCGTTGGCGGCGCCGATTTGGCCTGGAATTCAACCAGAGCTGGATTATCGTTGGTGACCGAATTGTACCCGGGCAAGCCGTTGGAATCGCCCCAAGTGAAGCCGACATCGGCCGTATCCGTCAGGATAACGGGATTCCAAAACACCGCCCCACCCACGTCAACATCGTCATCGTAGGTATCAACAATGATCTCCTCGAGAACGGCGCTCGTTTCAAGGCCACCAGATGTGTTGGTAAAGGTCATCGTCGCTACGCCACCGGTCACAGACAGGTCCACGGTCATGCGGACATCACTCAGACTCCCTCCGGGCACGATGCCGTGATCGGTATGTGTGCCGTAGATGACGATACCTGCGTCGGCCTGGTGCGGCACCAGGCATGCAATAGCTGCAACAAGCACGAAAAGATAGTAGATTCGCATGATCCTCATCCTCGCAAGAAGAACCAACCCGATAAATAACCCTATCGCCCCTCCCGGTCTCAAAACAGGTGCAGCGGGATGCGGGTTCCGGAAAAAGATGTGGGGGACGGTGGTGCTCCGAGAAGAAACGCCTGGTTCAGCCCACAGGTCGCCCGGGCCGCTGTCGCACCGGGGAGTGAGCCGACGCTAAGAGACGCGTCCCTACGGAAAACCCACACGGCGAATTCCGATACCCCATAAAACACTTTTAGATTATCACATGATCGGCCGAAAGTCAATGGCAAAAAGAGATTTCGACGGTTTTTGCCAACCTCGTAACCCGACGGCATTGTCCCTTTTTGCCTTGATTCGCGGCGTGGGCCCTCCTAGACTGTACGCGGAAAGACGGGAATCATTCACGAGGGCGAACGGTCGCTGTGGCGCGAGGTTCAAAGGTCCTGGGACGATCTTATGTCCTGCTGCCGCTGATCTTCGGCCTGGCGTTTCTGTCTGCGTGCATTGCGTCTCCTTTCCTCAAGATCCTGAACGATGAGCTGAGCAAGACGCGCGCGCTCGACAAGATCTTCACCCACTGTCTGCTTGGCTTCTCATTCCTCTACTTCATCGTGTTTCGGCGGCAGATGCGGTCGCGCGTGGCCGAGTCGCTCAACATCCGCATCTCCGGCGTGCTGAAGAACCTCCTTGCGGGCCTCTTCATCGGCGCGCTCACGCTCTGCCTTATCATCGGAGTGTTCTACGCGGCGGGCGCAAAGCGCTACGATCCTGACTTCGCAATCGAGATGATCTGGCTGGCGCTTCTAGCGGGTCTCGCAGTGGGCCTCGTTGAGGAGGTCGTCTTCCGCGGCGTCGTGCTGCAGAACTTGCACGCCGACATGGAGGCGTTTTTCGCCATCGTCTTTGCCTCGGCGTTCTTTGCGGCGATGCACTTCGTCCAACCGCTGCCGCACGAGGTGCTCCCCGCGGTCAAGACGCCTTCGTTCGACGAGTTCCACATCCTCAACGGCTTCCGCATCGTGCCGTACCAGCTCTTGAACTTCGCACGCTTCGGGGAGATCTGGCCGTTCTTTCTCGGCCTGTTCCTCATCGGCATCGCTTTGGCCGTCGCGTACATCAAGACCGGCTCGCTCTATCTCCCGATCGGCATCCACGCCGGGTTCGTGGCCGTCAGCAAACTCGACGGCTCGCTTTTCGACGAGGTGGCGGGGCGCTCGAGGCTCCTCTTCGGCGTGCCGCACCACTGGTACATGAGCTACACCGACAGCCTGATCTGCTGGCTCGTGACGGCCGTGCTCGTTGTGCTTCTCATTGCGTTCGCGGCGAAGCTGCGGCCACGTTCCGGCACCGGCGGGAAGCAGTGAGCGTGCTCGGCGGGATCGTTTCCAGGCTTGGCGATCTCCTCTACCCCAGGCGCTGTCTCGTGTGCGGCGAGGACCTCGAGCCCGGCCCATCCGGCCCGCTGTGCAGGGAGCATCGCCGGGCGGTCGTGCTCATCGAGGACCCATTCTGCGAGCGCTGCGGCAAGAAGATGTTCGCCCGGGCGACCGGCGAGCTCATCTGCGACGAGTGCCGCCAGACGAGACGCCATTTCGAGCGCGCGTTCTCGGCAACGCTCTACAACGACACCATGAAGGCGCTCGTCCACCGCTACAAGTACGACATGCGCCAGTACCTGGCCGCCCCGCTTGCCCAGTGGATGATCGAGTTCATGCACCGGCACATTAACGCGGAATCGCTCGATGCGATCGTGCCCGTGCCGCTGCACTGGCGACGGTATCACTACCGCGGCTTCAACCAGGCGATCGCCCTGGCGCGCGCGCTCGCGCGAGAGTTCGCGCTCCCTGTTGTCAGGCACGTGCTGCGGCGAAAGCGGCACACCGTGCCCCAGGTCAACCTCGGGCCGAAGGAGCGTGTAAAGAACATCAAGGATGCGTTTCGGGTGAGAAAGGCGGAGCGTATCGCGGGAAAGCGCCTGCTGCTCCTCGACGACGTGTACACCACCGGTGCGACGATCAACGAGTGCGCCCGCATCCTCAATCACGCCGGCGCCGCATCGGTCATTGCGTTCACTCTCACGCGCCCGCTTTGACATGAACAGGCGCGCCATGATGAACCTTCCTCGATATTCCGGGCCACTTGGGCCGAATTCGACGAGGTTGCCGACACGCCGAGCTCTGTCCAAGCCAGGCGTTGACTTTCAGTGCGCACGCCCACTACACTTTGCGCCGGTTTGAGTCTCGAGCCGCGTCGAGGGAGCATGATCCAGAGGCAGGTGCCAATCGTCTTCAATCATCACCTCGCGGGCGCGTCGTACGCCCTCGGGTTCGAGTGCCCGGAGATCGCGACCAAGGCGGCGCCCGGCATGTTCGTCATGATGCGCGAGGTCCGCCCGCGCGGCTACCTGCTCAACCGGCCGTTCAGCATCGGCAACGTGAACGCCGATACGGTCGAGATCTACTACGACACCATCGGCAAAGCGACCCACGCGTTCGCCGAGCTCGACAAGGGCGACGAGCTCGACGTGTTCGGCCCGCTCGGGAACAGCTTCACGCTTGAGAACGGCGCCTCGCTCAACATTCTCGTCGCCGGCGGCATCGGGATCGCGCCGTTCCCGTTCCTCGGCATCGAGCTCGCGCGACGCAGGCACGCCGCCCGTTCAGTTGTCCTCGCCGGCTATCGCTCGTCGCCGAACGTGATCCTCGAGGAGCTGTTCGAGGAGATCGGCGTTGAGTACAAGGTCGCGACCGACGACGGCTCGCGCGGCTTCAAGGGGATGGTGACCGAACTGCTCGAGCAGGAACTCGACGCGCACGCAAAGGACAAGGTCTCCGTCGCTACCGCGTACGCCGACAAAGCCCAAGCAAGCGGTACGCTTGCCGGCTTCGTCCAAGCGACGCGAAGCGTCGCCGTCTATGCCTGCGGGCCGACGCCGATGCTCGAGCGCGTGGCGGCGATCGCGACCGAGCGCGACTTGTTCTGCGAGCTTTCGCTCGAGCAGCGCATGGCGTGCGGCGTCGGGGCGTGTCTCGTCTGCGCCTGCAATACGAAGACGCCGGACGGCGGCCACACCTACAAGATGGTGTGCAAGGACGGACCGATATTCAATGCCCGCGACGTGGTGTTCGAATGAAGACGGCCGTTGACATCGGCGGCGCCACGATCAAGAACCCGGTGATGACCGCGTCCGGCACCTTCGGCTACGGCGAGGAGTACACAGGCCTGTGCGACATCATGAAGCTGGGCGCTGTGGTCACGAAGGGGATCACACTCGAGCCGGGCCGGGGCAACCCGCCGCCGCGCGGCTGCGAGACGGCAGCCGGCATGCTCAATGCGATCGGCCTACAGAACGTCGGCGTCGAGGCTTTCATCGAGGAGAAGCTGCCGTACTTGCGCGATCGCGGCGTGGCGTGCGTGGTCAACGTCCAGGGCAGCTCCGTCGAGGAGTTCGTCGCGGTGGCCGAGCGGCTCACCGGCTGCGACGGCGTCACGGCGCTCGAGCTCAACGTCTCGTGCCCGAACAAGGCGGGCGGCCTTACCTTCGGTACCGACCCCGTGGCGCTCAGGGAACTCGTCGCGGCGGTGCGCAAGGCGACGACCTTGCCGCTCATGACGAAGCTCTCGCCCAACGTCGGCGACATCACCGAATGTGCGCGCGCCGCTGTTGAAGGCGGGAGCGATTCGCTCTCACTCATCAATACCATCATCGGGATGGCAATCACGCTCGGCGATCCCGCCCGCGGCATCAAACCGCAGCCGGTGCTGCGCAATGTCACCGGCGGTCTCTCGGGCCCCGCGATCAAGCCTGTGGCGCTGCGGATGGTTTGGGAGGTGGCGCAGGCAGTCGAGGTCCCGGTGATCGGCATCGGCGGCATCGGCACCGCGACTGACGCGCTCGAGTTCCTTGCCGTCGGCGCCTCGGCGGTGCAGGTCGGTACGGCGAACTTCTACAACCCACGCGCGTGCGAGGAGATCGTAGACGGGATCGCGGTCTTCATGGCCGAGCATGCTATCGCCGACATCAACGACTTCATCGGCACGTTCGAGATCCCCTGGCGGCGAGGTTAAATTGCCTCGTTCGGTACTCGCGCCGCTTTGAGCGCCAACTCATCTCGGGCGGAGTGAACACGGAACGCCTCTGCTCCGGGCGGGAGTGGAATCGAAAGGGGAAAGCTACCACGCGGCGGCCTCGGCCGGTCGCGCGAGAGGGAACGCGAGCAAAACGGTCGTGCCTGATCCTTCTGCGACGTTGACGCGGCAACTGGCGCCGGGCGACACCACATCGAACTGTTCCTGCATGCCGGGGACATCGTCGGGCAACCAGCCCGAGGAATCCTTGATCTCGACCAGGCAGCGGTGCTCGCTGACGCTCGCCACGATGCTCAGCGAGCGCTGGGGAACACTGAGATCTTCGCTTTCCTCGGACGTCCCGGCACTTTTCCTTGATCCGTCGGCGATTTGCTCGAGCAGCCCCTGCACCACTTCCTCGAGTCCGATCGGATCAACCACCACCATGACCGGTTCGTCCGGAACGCCGACGGCAAGGCGCAAGGCATGCTCCCGCTTGAAGCGCCGGCTCGCCGAGAGCAGCACGTGGGTGATGTCGAACGGCTGATGAGGCATCGGCGCGCGGAACCGGCTCACCGCGGCCATCTGCTGCTTGAACTCGCCGAACGCGTTGCGAAAGACGTTCTCCTCGTTCGATGCGAAGAGCCTGGCCGCCCGGTCGTGACAGCGCTCGATGGCGCGGACAACGTGCTGGGCGTGATACTCGATTTCCGGGCGCTTGCGGTACGCGATCAGGTATGCCGCGCCGGGAACACCGTCCAACTCGGGCCAGTTTGCCGGATCGGTGTGCTGCTGGTGGAACTCGAGACACAGCTCTATTGTCTCGATCACGTTCTCGGTCAATGCCTTCAACCGAACGTAGTCGGGATGCTCGATCTCGGCGATCCGCTCAAGGAAGCCCGAGGCCGCCGACTTGACGGGAAGCAGCGCGCCAACGAACTCGTCGAGGTAGTGCATGGTGTCCGACCCGAGCCTGATGGTGCCCTTGAAGCGGAGCTGGCGGAGGAAGATCTCGCCGAGCTTCCTCATCGCAGGGGCCACGTCCCGTTCCATCCGCTCCCGGATGGTACGCTCGAAGCGATCTTCGCTCTCGCGGAGCTTGGTGTGGAACGCCTCGTCCCGCACGAGGTAATTGATCATGTACTCGTTGATCGCGTACTTCTGGGCCAGCGCACCGACGCCGATCGCGTACCACTCACTGCTCGAGGTCATGAGCGCCACGAGCGCGTTCAGCGGATCGCGGTCCTCGTCCTGGTCCAGCGCCTTGATGTAATCGAGCGATACGACGAGGACCTCGCTCAGGACGTTCGTGGGCTCATCGGGCCTCGTACGCACTTCCTCGAGGATCTTCTCCACGTCGTAGAAACTCTTCGATGTGCGGCACAGCTCCTGGAAGCTCTTGCTCTTCTCGAGCCCCGGGCCCAGCCCATGGACGATCCCCATCAGGATTAGGTCCTCGACCACCTTCTTGTCGGTGAGCTTCCGCTTGTAGTCGCCGAAGATGACCGAGCCCGCCAGGCCGCTGTAGACCCCCGCCTCGATGTGCCGCCGGAACTCGAGCTCGCTCTGGCTCAGGATGTCGTTGAGCATGCCGAGCGTGAGCAGGTCCATCCGCTCGATCACTTTGCTCAGGTCCGTCCGGACCTGCTCAAGCGTGGAGGAGTCGGCGAAGAAGATGCGTGAATCATGCACCAGCTCGTCCAGGCTCCGCTTGATCGGCTTGTAGAGCGCCCGGTACAGCTCGTTACGGACCTTGCTGACCTGGTACTCATCCTTCTCCATGAGCCGGTCGAGCATGCGCTCGAGCCCGGGTGTCAGGTCAATGCGCGGGAAGATCAGCTTCGCCTTGAGCACTTCATCGCGGATGAACACACCGGAGCTATCGAAAACGCGCACCCCGCCCGACGCCACCTGGATGATCCGGCCGGAGCGCAGCATCTCCTCGTAGATGAGGCTGCTCTCCGCCTCAGTGAGCTGGGGCACTCCCGCTTCCGTCGAAGGCTGTACGGGTGCTTCAGACATGGCTCTATCCACGTGCGCCCGAGCGCACACCTCCGGTTTTTTTATCGGCCGCGCGGAGGCTCAGGCTGAGGCAAATCCGGGAAACGTCCTGGGAAAGGGTCTCATGCAGCGGGGATCGGGCATCGGCGCGGGGCGTTTGTGTAGGCGCAAGCCTTTGAAAACGTGGGTATTATCAAGGAGAGCTTCGCATGGCACCACCGGTTTTCACAGGGCCCAAATGCAGCAAAGGTTCGGAGGAATACTCCCTCGCAGCGAGCAGGGCCTCCGACCTTCTGCTGCGGTACATTTCGCCGCTCCTTTTGACCCCCCCCGAATCTCGCAGCTGTACCTACGGGAGTGAGATATCCGCGATTCTTGGGCCGGCATTACGACCCGGGAAGGAAGGATACTTACGATGCATTCCATCGACACTCCCGGTATAAACACAACAAGACGGCCATGCACCGATCGGTGCCGAGAAAGAGCAGCGGGGAAGACAAACGGCTTTCGCGCCATACCCCCAACGCATGGGCCGTTCATGAAAGCTTCGTGCGGGCTATACTTCAACGAGTGAGCGCTGTCAAGTAGATTTTTTGGATTTCGTCATTTTTGTACGCTCGACGGACAAATTTGTCTGGCCCCTCCAGCCAGTGGGTCATGCTATCATGCCATTTGCACCGGAAATGAACCGCTCACGCAGAGGTCCCCGTGACCCTTCTCGATCAACTTAACCCGCAGCAGCGCAACGCCGTCGAGCACACTGGCGGGCCGCTCATCGTGGTCGCCGGCGCCGGCAGCGGCAAGACGCGCGTCATCACCTACCGGATCGCACACCTCATCTCCAGGAGCGTGGACCCCGGCTCGATCCTCGGCGTGACCTTCACCAACAAGGCGGCCGACGAGATGCGCGAGCGCGTCGAGCGGATGGTGGCGCGCGCATCCGCCCGCGTGCGCACACCGCTGCTCTGTACGTTCCACTCGTTCTGCGCCCGGCTCCTGCGGCGCGAAGCGGGGCTCATCGGCTTCCCAAACGACTTCACGATCTACGACGAGACGGACAGCGAGAACCTCATCCGGCGCATCGTCCGCGACCTGGGGCTCGACCCGAAGGAGCTCTCAGCCTCGGCCGTCAAGTCCGAAATCGAACAGGCCAAGACCGCCATGCTCGATCCGGAAGCGTACGCTGCCTCCCGTCACTACGCCTTCGGCAAGACCGTCGCCTCGATTTACGCCGAGTACCAGGCCCGCTTGCGGCGCGCCAATGCGATGGACTTCGACGACCTGCTCATGCACGCGGTCGGCGTGCTACGCGACCATCCGGAAGCGCGCGACCGCTGGCGCCGCCGGTTCCCCTACCTCCTCGTAGACGAGTTCCAGGACACGAACCCGCCGCAGTACATGCTGGTGAAGCTGTTGGCCGCGCCGGACGGCAACATCTGCGTCGTGGGCGATCCGGACCAGTCCATCTACCAGTGGCGCGGCGCGAACATCCGCCACATCAACGAGTTCGAGCGGGACTTCCCCGGCGCGCGCCTCGTCACCCTCGAGCAGAACTACCGCTCGACGCCGACGATCCTGCGCGCCGCCAACGCCGTGATCGCCTATAACACCCTGCGCCGCCCGAAGGACCTCCGGTCGGACCGTGACGAGGGAGCCCCTGTCTCCTTCCGGCACTACTTCAATGAGTACGATGAGGCTGAGCGCGTAGCGCAGCAGATCCGCGAGCTCACGAGTGGGGACCTCCAGCGACGCGAGATGGCGGTTTTCTACCGCACCAACGCCCAGTCGCGCGTCTTCGAGGAAGTGCTGATGGCCGAGCGCATCCCGTACGTGGTCGTCGGCACGGTCGGCTTCTACCAGCGCAAGGAGGTCAAGGATGTCCTCGCATACCTCCGGCTCGTCGTGAACCCGGCCGACGTTGTCTCGCTCGAACGCATCATCAACGTCCCGCCGCGCGGCATCGGCGCGACGACACTCGAGCGGCTCCGGGCATACGCCGCCGACAACCTCCTCATGCCGCACGAGGCGATCGCCCAGGCCGACCGGATCGAGACGCTGGCGCCCGCCGCACGCGGGCGGCTCGCGGCCCTGCACGAGCAGCTCGAGCGCTTCCGCACGCAGGCCGAGGAGCTCGGGCCGGCGAAGCTGGCGCGACTGGTGGTTAACGAAACGGGCTACATCGAAAAGCTCCTCAAGAGTCGCGATGAGGCAGCGACCGACCGGACCGAGAACATCAGGGAGCTCCTCGACGCGATCGGCGCCTACGATAAAACCGAGGAGACGCCGACGCTGCGAGGCTTCCTCGAGAACGTCGCCCTCATGTCCGAGATTGACAACTGGGAGGCCGAGCGCGACCGGGTCAACCTGATGACCGCGCACAACAGCAAGGGGCTGGAGTTCTCGGTGGTCTTCGTCACAGGGCTCGAAGAGGGGTTGTTCCCCCACGCCAACTCGATCGAGAGCCCGGACGGCATCGAGGAAGAGCGGCGCCTCTTCTACGTGGCGCTGACGCGCGCCAAGGATCGCGCGTGCCTCTCGGCGGCCGATTCGAGGATGCGCTACGGCCGGACGACCGAGCAGGAAAGGTCCCGCTTCGTTGACGAGCTGCCCGAGGAGGAGCTCGACCTGGACGACGCGCCGCCCCTGGCCACGATGACGGCCCGCGCACAGGCTCGCCCGGCCAAGGCCGACGAGGAGGCGGCGTACGCCCCAGGCGACCGGGTGCTCCACCCCACGTTCGGCCAGGGAGAAGTGCTCGAGGTCACAGCAACCTCGTGCGGTCAGATGTGCTCGATACGCTTCCGGAGCCAGGCCGAGCCGAAAACCGTGGCCGCGCGCTTTGCACGGATGACCAAGCTCGACCACTAGCAGGCTCCTGAAAGAACCGCGTCCCCTCACGCTGTCATCGCGTGGACTGGCCTCTCAGGGCGATGACACGGGAGAGTTCCGAACGGATTCAACTCCGGCAGCGCCGGGAGCAAAACACGACAATCCCAAAGGGATGCAACACGAATAGCCCCGGGTGAAACCCGGGGTTGTGGACCCGCAGAACAACCCAACCCCAACGGGGTTGAACAGCACCTCGAAACCCCTCTTGCCCCCCATTCGCCCTCCCCATCACCCGACTCGTCTCTTGACTCTGGTGCACGCCCGTGCTAATTTGGGCTAACGAGGCTCGGCGCCATGAGCGTACTGGCCGTTCGGCTGGGCAGTCACAGCTTCGTTGGGAAGCTCGAGCGCGTCCTCGTACGTACTCTCAAGCGCCGGAGACCGGGACAGAAGCGACGCGAAACGGACAATTGAGTATGGTGTCCCCCGAATTCACGGAAGAAACTGCTTGCGAACATGGACCCGAGAATGCTGGTCCTTGGACTGGAGGGATTGACCAACGCGTTCCTGGCCGACCTGGTTGAGCGGCCGGACGACTTCTCCGCCGAAACGATGGCAGGCTTGACGAAGACTCTCTTTTTCGAGCGGATCCGCCTGAAGGCGAAGTAGCGCCGAAATGGCTGCGGGAGGGCGACAAGTGGAGCGGCGATTCCGTCTGCTTGACACCATTGGGCAGATATCGCCAAATGCCGGCGGCACTTTGGCGCTGCGAGAGATCACCCAACGAGGCGATATCCTTTGTGCTCGGTGAACACGAGACTCAAGTCGGCCAAGAAGGTCGGCCTTGCCCTGGGCAGCGGTTCCGCGCGTGGCGGCGCCCATATCGGAGTGATTCGGGCCCTTTCTGAAGCAGGGATCCGCATACATTGCGTGGCTGGCACGAGCATCGGCGCCGTGGTCGGGGCCGTTTTCGCATCGGGTAAGCTCGATGCGCTTGAAGAAGTCGCGATCGGGCTCGACTGGAAGCAGGTCGTCCGTTTCTTCGACGTCGTCTTTCCGAAATCGGGCCTCATCGACGGCAAGAAGGTAGCTGATTTCGTTCGTGGCCACGTACGGGGAGAGAACGTCGAAGATTTACCCATCCCCTTCAGCGCTGTAGCGACTGATCTGGGCACGGGGCGTGAAGTCATCATTCAGGACGGCGACCTCATCGAGGCGATTCGCGCCAGCATTTCTGTCCCCGGCATCTTCACGCCGGTCCGAAGGGAGGGGAGAGTTTTGGCCGATGGCGGGCTGGTCAATCCCGTTCCTGTGACCGTCGCGAGGGAAATGGGGGCGGATTTCGTCATCGCAGTCGACCTCAACCACGACACCGTTGTAAAGAAGGGGATCAAGCCCTTGACGGCCAATTCACACAATGCTGCTCCTGGCAGAGGCTTGTCGCGCGGCTTGGGGAAAACGAGCAGAATAGTGGAGACTTTGCACAAGGGCTTGGGGGCTCTTGAACTCCGCGCTCTCTTGCAGCTCGGCGCATGGACGGCCAAGGAGCCGTTGCCGAACATCTTTGAGGTGCTGGGCGCCTCGATCAACATCATGGAAAACCAGGTCACGGCGACCAAGTTGAAGACCGACCC
>CBDUSE010000060.1:0-15820 GCA_965369835.1 uncultured bacterium | reverse complement strand
CCGTGGCTACTCCCAGTCGCCGCTACGCGGCTCATGCAGTGCACTCGCAAGAAAGGATCTTTCGGACAAGCAGAGCTATCTTGGCTCTCGGGGCTCGGGCTTTTTTCAGCGCCTGATAGAAGGAGACTGCGTGAAACGACTCTCACGTGATCACACGGTCCCGCTTGACTCGCGTTACCGCGTGTTCGAATCCGTGATGACCGTCGAGCCGGGCGAGACGATCGTCGTCGAGACGATCAACCACATGACGCCGATCGTTCGCACCGAGAACGACTTGCACCCGCACGGCTCGCCCGAGTACCGCGAGCGCGAGGAGACGGGCCCGATCGCCGTCAAGGGCGCGCAGCCCAGCGACATGCTCGCCGTCCACATCGGGCGGATCGAGATCATCGGCCTGCCGCACGCCCATGGATGCGGGCCGCTGTCCGACGCGTATCCGCAGAAGCCGATGGCGTTTCCCGTCGAGGGCGGCGCATGTCGGCTGCCCGGCGGCGTCTCTGTCCCGCTAACGCCGATGATCGGCGACATCTACACGACGCCCGCGTCCCCTTCCGCCCCATACTTCGACCACGGCGGCAACATGGACTTCACCGAGGTCCGGCCCGGCAACACGCTCTACTTGCCGGTGCAGCGCGACGGCGGTTTACTCGTGCTGGGAGACGTTCACGCCGTCCAGGGCGACGGCGAGATCTACGGCGAAGGCGCCGAGACTGCCGCCGACGTGACCATCACGCTCGACATAGACCGTGTGTATCGCTGCGCACGCCCCCTCGTCGAGACCCGTGACAGCCTCATATCCCTTGCCTGCCGAGGCGGCCTGTTCGAAAGCCTCACGCTGGCGACGCAGGACATGACCGAGCTACTCGCGCGAGTGTATGGACTCAGCGAGAACGACGCGTACGTCTACTGCGCCTTAGTCGGCTCGGTCCGAATGGCCGGCTGCCTGTGTTCGAAAGAAGGGGCGGAGCGGATGTGCCTTATCGGCTTGAGCATCCCTCTCGACCCGATCAGAAAGACGGCCCCGCGCTGAGCCGGTGTTCTGGCGCCGAGACTTGCTGCGAGGCCCCCGAATGGGCCTGTTTTTCCTCCATTTCCCTTGTTTCTCAACTGTCCCGTGAGCATACTCCCTCCTTGTCGCCGGCGAGCCGGTGGTGTAGCGATAAGGAACCGGAGGCAGGGAAGCCTCGCCCCGACCAGCTTGCAGCCAGGAGAATCAGCCAATGGTGGAATCACTGCGGAAGCTGCGCGAACACTTCGCCCGCTTGCGCAAACAGGTCATCCGGCCCGCGAAGGGCTTCCTCAAACACGATTACCTGGTGCCCGGCGGCTTCTACGAGGAGCAGTGGGACTGGGACGGCTTCTTTATCGGTGTGCATCTCGCCACGCGCCGGCCTTCCGACGCCATCTACCTCAAGAACTGGGCCCTGAACTTCATCAACGCCGCGGACGATGACGGCTACGTGCCCGGCTGCCTGACTCCCGACGGTCCGGAATCAGGCCACCGCTTGTTCCAGATGAAACCGTTTATTGCACAGGGAATCTGCATTGCCTCTCGCTGCCTCGGCAGCTTCGATTGGATCGCGCCGCACTATGAGACAATCACCTCGATCGCGCGCCGTCGCGAGCAGACGCAGTGCGACAGAGAAATCGGCCTCTTCTTCTGGACCAACGCCGTGCAGTCGGGCGCCGACAATAATCCGGCGCTCACCAACGATCCGGAAGATCGCAATGCCATCCTCGCCTGTGACGCCAACACCTTCGAGGTGGGTGAATACCGTGCCCTGGCGAAGCTCGCCACGGAGCTGGGTCGGGCAAACGACGCCGTGCAATTCCAGAGTAAAGCGCGCAAACTTGCCGAGGAAATGAATCGCCGGTTGTGGAACGCAGAAGGCGAGACATATTACAACGTTCGGCGTGACACCGGCGAGCAGGTCAAGCGCATAACCTACTCGAACTTCGTTCCGCTCGTGCAGCGAATCGCGCCGCAAGAAAGCGGCCGGAAGATGATCCAACGCTACCTATGGAACGAGGACCACATGCTCACGCCGTTCGGCTTGCGGTCGCTCTCGAAGCAAGACCCCGATTACAACAACGCGAATATCCTGTATCCGCATTCGAACTGGCAGGGACCGGTCTGGCCGATTGCCAACTATCTGTACTTGCGGGGCCTGTTGAACTACGGATTTCTCGACGAGGCAAAGCGTCTTGCCGATATGCTCTTGGAGCTCTGCCTCGGCGACCTTGAACGCTGTGGCTCGATGCACGAGAATTATCATGCCGAGACCGGCGCGCCGCTGGCGCCATCGGGCGCGTCGGACGCGCAGAGGGGCGATCAATCGCCGAAAGGCCCGATGAAAGCCGGGTTTATAGGCTGGAACCTCCTCGTCGAGAACATGCAGGAAGAAATCGCGAGTGGAGAAAAGCCACTGCTGATCGAGTAAAGGAGCAGCGCATTGGTTCGGACACACGCGCAGTATCACGAGGTTTCGTTGAGCGCCATCCACCCGGAGGGATGGCTCCGGCGCTACCTGGAAAAGCAGCGCAACGGCTTGACCGGTCACCTGGAAGCCGCGGGATATCCGTTCAACACCAAAGGCTGGGCCGCGCCGAGAGTTATGTGGCGTGACGGCACCGGGTGGTGGCCCTATGAGCAGACCGCTTACTGGATTGACGGCATGGTCCGAGCGGGATATCTGCTCGGCGACGATTTCCTTATTCAAAAAGCTCGAAAACAGCTCGATTACGTACTAGCGCATGCGGCCCGCGACGGCTACCTCGGTCCACGCTTCATGCGAAAAGCCGTTGGCTGGAACCGCTGGTCGCACGCCGTATTCTTTCGCGCGCTCATGGCCGCTTACTCCGCCACGGGCGACAAGCGGATCGTTTCGGCCCTGAAGAAACACTACCTCTCCGCGTCCGCGCCGCATTCCGATGGTCGTGATGTCTGCAACATCGAAGTGGTTCTCTGGACGTACGAGCAAACGGGCGACATGCGTCTGCTGAAACATGCCTCGGCCGCCTACGACGAGTACAATCGCCTCTCCTCCGAGCACGACGCCGCAGTCGCCAACATGCTGTCGAACAAGCGGGCGACCACGCATGGCGTAACGTACAATGAAATCGCCAAGCTCGGCGCCATCCTGTATATCTATACAGGGAAGAAGAAATACCTCGATGCGACGATAAACGCTTACCGCAAGATTGACAAGTACCAGATGCTCATTGACGGCGTGTGCAGTTCAACGGAACAATTGCGGGGCAAAGACCCGCTCGATAGCCATGAGACGTGCGACATCGCCGACTACACGTGGAGTGTCGGCTACCTTCTCATGGCGACCGGCGATTCCGAATATGCCGATAAGATCGAGCGGGCGTGCTTTAACGCTGCGCCCGGTGCGGTCAAGAGCGACTTCAAGGCGCTCCAGTATTTCTCCTGCCCGAATCAGGTAATTGCAGACAATTCGTCAAATCATAATCGTTATCATTGCGGCCGCAAGTGGATGTCGTACCGCCCGAGTCCCGGTACAGAGTGCTGTCCAGGCGAGGTGAATCGGACCATGCCGAATTTCGCGGCGCGCATGTGGTTGCGCGATGGCGCCAACGGACTCGTGGCCGCGTTGTACGGACCGAGCCTAATCACCGCCCGAGTCGGCACGGCGGGGCACGAGGTCACGATCGTTGAAGAGACGAACTACCCATTTTCCGAGCAGATTGATTTTCAGATCAGGACGTCCCGACCAGTGGCGTTTCCGTTTTCCCTTCGCATCCCCGGCTGGTGCAAAAAGGCAAGGGTCCTTATCAACGGGGAGCCGATAAAGAAAAAATTGCGAGCGGGAATCTTCGTGAAGATCCGTCGCACGTTCCACCATAACGACCGTGTGACGTTGATTCTGCCGATGGAATTGCGTCTCACTCGTTGGCCTCGAGGCGGGATCGGCATCGAACGTGGACCGCTGGTCTACGCCCTCCGCATCGAGGAGGACTGGCGCGTTGACCGCACGGAAGAGCGATGCACAAAGGACTTGCCTGCATGGAATCTCTATCCCGCGAGCCCGTGGAACTATGCCCTTGCCGTGAACGAAAAGACACTGAATCGGGATGCGGCAATCATCCACAAGCCTCTCGTGCCCGATCCGTGGGACATCCATACCGCGCCGATCGAGTTGCGTCTGCCCGCCCGGAAGATCGCCGGCTGGCGAATCGTGCGGCGAAAAGCCGTGCTTCGCGAGCAAGATATCGCCGGCGGGACGGTGATAGAAACCGTCAAGGGGGCGTTCAGCTTCACGCCGCAGCTTCCGGATCCCGCGACGCTTCCGAAGCGGCTTGGCAGGCGAATCGAGACCGTGACGCTCGTGCCGTATGGCTGCACGCATCTTCGAATCGCCATCTTCCCGCAATGCAGATAGCCTGGACAGAGCGGTACTTCAAAGGAGAGAACGGACCTCGCCTCATGGCCGTCTGGAACCGCTTCAACTCGACGGTCCATTGCGGGCATTAAAATAAACGAGTCACGTTTAGCAGTGTTATTTGAATGGAGAGCAGGAAATGGTCAAGATCACACTTCTTGGAGCAGGCAGCGGGTTTACCCAACCATTGTTCACGGACATCTTGCACATTGAGGATCTCGACCGTGGCGTCTTCGGCATGGTTGACATTGATGAGAAGCGCCTCGAGGTCAGCGTCAGGCTCATCCGCCGCATCCTCGATCTGACGGGCAAAACGAAGTGGAAGGTCGAGGCGTCCACCGACCGGCGCGACGTCCTGAAGGGCACCGACTACCTCATCAACACGATCGAGGTCTCCGGCGTCCAGTGCGTCCGCCACGATAACGACATCCCGCTCAAGTACGGTATCAGCCAGTGCATCGGCGACACGGTCGGGCCCGGCGGCCTCATGAAGCTGCTCCGCACGTTGCCGGCGTTCCTCCAGATCCTCGACGACGCGAAGCGCTACTGCCCGAAAGCCCTCATTATGAACTACACAAATCCGATGTCCATGATGACGCTCGGCGCGATTCGCTCGACCGACCAGCCGATCGTCGGCCTCTGCCATTCCGTTCAGTGGGACTCCAAGTACCTCGCCAAGCTCCTCGAGATCCCGTACAACGAATTCGAGTGGCGATGCGGCGGCATCAACCACCTCGCTTGGTTCACCGAGCTGAGACACAAAGGCAAGGACGTGTACCCCGCGCTTCAGGCCTTGATCGAGGACCCGAAGGTCTACGAGCGCAACGCCGCGCGCTTCGAAGCGATGAAGCACTTCGGCTACTACGTTACTGAGTCGAGCACCCACTACTCGGAGTACGTCCCGTGGTTCCGCAAGCGCAAGGACCTGCTGCGCACGTTCGGGAGAAAGAAGTTCCGCTGCCACACGAGCTCGTACGCCGACGCGTGGCCCAAGTGGCGCAAGGAGACCGACAAGAAACGCAAGGAGATGGCCGCGGGCAAGCGCGAGGTCCCACTCAAGCGCAGTCATGAGTACGCCGCCGACATCGTGGACGCCCACGTGTTCGACCGGCCGACCGTCGTCAACGCCTCGGTGTTGAACACAGGCCTCATCCCCAACCTGCCCGAGACCGGCGTCGTCGAAGTGCCCGTTCTCATCGATCAGCGCGGCTACCAGCCGACCTACTTCGGCCCGCTCCCCGAGCAGTGCGCCGCCCAGAGCCGCGCCCACATGGCCGTCTACGAGCTCGGCGTCCAGGGCGTCTTGAACAAGGACCGGGAAGCGATCATCCACGCCATGATGCTCGACCCGCTGTCGGCCGCCGTCTGCTCGCTGGCCGAAATCCGGAGCATGGCCGAGGAGCTGTTCAAGGCAGAGCGCAAATATATCCCTGAATGGTGCGTGAAACCGAAGCGCGCGAAAAAGGTCAAGTACAAGCCGAAGCGCAGACGTCCCACCAAAAGAAAGATTGAGGTTTCGACGATGCAGGCGCGCGACGCCGTCGAAGGGGGAAGCTGAGGTGCCCGGCGACGTAAAGAGACCAAACATCCTCTGGATCTGCACTGACCAGCAGCGGTTCGACACACTCGGCTGCTACGGCAACGAGTTCGTTGAAACCGAGAACCTCGATCGCCTCGCGCAGAAGGGCGTCCTGTTCGAGAACGCCTTTTGCCAGAATCCGGTCTGCACGCCGAGCCGGGCAAGCTTCCTGACGGGCCGGTATCCTCGCACGACACGCTGTCGCCAGAACGGCCAGTCGATCCCGCCCGACGAGGTGCTCGTGACCAAACTCCTGCACGACGCCGGCTACGTCGGCGGCCTCTCGGGCAAGCTCCACATCTCGGCCTGCCATCCCAGCGCCTGCAAAGGCACCGAACGCCGCATTGACGACGGCTACGATGTCTTCCACTGGTCGCACCATCCCGGCGAGGGCTGGGCGACAAACGAATACATGCAGTGGCTGCGACAAGAGGGCGTCGAGTTCAAGCGGGCCCGATATAAGGACTCCAAGCACGTGGACATCGGCATGCCGGCCGAGCACCATCAAACAACCTGGTGCGCACAAAAGGCAATCAATTTTATTGAGGGAAACGCCTCGGTTGACAATCCCTGGTTTTTCTCCGTGAATATCTTCGACCCGCACCACCGGTTCGATCCCTCGATGGAATACCTCGAGCCTTATCTCGATCGGCTCGACGAGATCCCGTTGCCGAATTACGTCGAGGGCGAGCTCGACAACAAGCCCGTTTGGCAGCGCATAGACCACGGCGGTGCATACGGCGGACAGTATGGGTATGAATATGACACGTTGTCTGACGAGGAGCACCGGCTCCTGCGCGCGGCGCACTGGGCGATGGTGGACCTCATTGACGACGAGGTTGGCCGCATGCTCGACGCCTTGAGCAGAACGGGCCAGCGTGAAAACACGATCGTCATTTTCATGTCCGACCACGGCGAGATGCTCGGCGACCACGGCATCTACCTGAAAGGCGCTTACTTCTACGAGCCCGCCGTGCGGATGCCGCTCATTATCTCAATGCCGGGCACAATTCAGCCGGGCCGCCGGAGCAACGCACTGGTCGAATTAGTGGACCTCGCACCAACTCTCCTCGATGTCGCCGGCCTCCCGCGTCATCCAGGCATGCAGGGCCGCTCGTTGTGGCCGATGCTCACGGGCGAGGCCGGCCTCGACGAGCATCGCGACGACGTGTACTGCGAGTACTACAACGCGAACCAACGCTATGAGACGCCCGCGCACCTCACGATGGTCCGGGCCGAACGCCACAAGCTCGTCGTCGCTCATGGTCACAGCACGGGCGAACTCTATGACCTTGAAGCCGACCCCAACGAGACGCACAATCGCTGGGACGATCCGGGATACCGTGATGTGCGCCACGAGATGCTAATCAGGCTCTGCGACCGAATGGCCTGGACGGCTGACCCGCTGCCCGAGCGTGAAGGGCCCTGGTAGAAACGGCGAGTGGGGGAGGGGACCATGAACACAACGCGACCGAACATCCTGCTGATCACCAGCGACCAGCAACACTGGAACACGCTCGGCATCACCAACCCCGAGATCAAGACGCCGAACCTCGACGAACTGGCCGCGAAGGGGACCGTCTTCACCAACGCCTTCTGTGTCAACCCAACGTGCATGCCGACGCGCGCATCAATCATCACCGGCAAGTACCCGAGTCAGCACGGCGCGTGGGCGCTCGGCACGAAACTGCGCGAAAGCGAGCCGACCGTTGGCGAGGACCTCCAGGCCGCGGGTTACCGAACCGCGCTCGTCGGCAAGGCGCACTTCCAGCCGCTGAAGGACACGGACAAATACAGATCGCTCGAGGCGCCGTCTGTCCTCCACGACTTCGACTTCTGGAGGGGCTTTCACGGCCCGTTCTACGGCTTCGAACACATCGAGATCACACGCGGCCATACCGATGAGAACGGCGTCGGCGCGCACTATGTGCTGTGGCTCGAGGAGCAAGGGTGCTCGAACTGGCGTGACTACTTCCGCTCGCCGATTGGCCACAACGACACCCAGCGATGGAAGTGGCTCATCCCGGAGCAGTTCCACTACAACACGTGGATCGCCCAACGCACCAATGCCCTCCTCGAACAGCACAAGGCCGACGACGAGCCCTTCTTTCTGTGGGCCAGCTTCTTCGACCCGCATCCCGACTATCTCGTCCCCGAGCCGTGGGACACGATGTACGATCCCGCGAAGCTGCCCGTGCCGGCAATCACGCCCGGCGAGCACGACAACAACCCCCCGCACTTCGCCATGACCCAGCAGGAAAAGCCAGATTTCTCGGCGTGGCAGGAGCCCGGCGGCCACCACATGCACGGCTTCCACTCGCATCTGTGCGACAAGAAGGACCTGGCCAAGGACATCGCCGTCTACTACGCCATGGTCAGCCTGATGGACAAGTACATCGGCGCGATCCTCAGCAAGCTCGACGAGCTCGGCCTCGCGGAGAACACGCTCGTTGTTTTCACGACCGATCACGGCCACTTCTTCGGCCAGCACGGCCTGACGGCCAAAGGCCCGTTCCACTACAACGACATGATCAAAGTCCCCTTCATTGCCCGCATGCCCGGTCAGATTCCCGCGGCCAGGAAGACCGACGCCCTTGTCTCGCTCGTCGATCTCGCGCCGACGTTTCTCAGCTTTGCCGGGCTCGATATCCCGCGCACGATGACGGGCATCGATCAGAAGGACGTTCTCACCGGCGCGAAAGACAAGGCGCGCGACCACGTTATCGTCGAGAACCACCACCAACCGACGACCATCCACATTAAAACCTACGTTGGCGAGCGGTACAAGATTACGGTCTACTACAACCGCGACTACGGCGAGCTGTTCGACCTCGAGGCTGATCCGGGCGAGGTGCGCAACCTGTGGAACAGCCCCGAGCACGCGGAACTGAAGACCCGGCTGCTACTCAAGTTCCTCCATGCCGAGATGGGCAAGGAACCGATGTGGATGCCGCGCATCGCTGTTGCGTAGCAACAGCGATGCGTTCCCAAACGGCCCGGACCGTTTGGGGCTGGCCCGTTACCGCCGCGCAGCGGCTGCCATTGGCTGTCGCGTAGCAATAGCGATGCGTTCCCAAACGGCCCGTTGCCGTCGTCGCACATTTCGGCTATAATGCTCTCGATCCGGAGACTCGTGCACGGAAGCTGATGGCCGAGAAACCCCTCGTATCGATTATCACGCCGAGCTACAACCAGGCGGCGTTCCTCGACGAGACGATCCGCAGCGTCCTGTCGCAGGATTACGCGAACATCGAGTACATCGTCGTCGACGGCGGCTCGACGGACGGCAGCGTCGAGATCATCAAACGCTATGCCGACCGCATCGCCAAGTGGGTGTCCGAGCCTGACGAAGGGCAGTCGCACGCGATCAACAAAGGCTTTCGAATGGCGACGGGCGACATCGTCGCGTGGCTCAACTCAGACGATCTGTACTTCCCCGACGCCGTCTCGACGGCGGTCAAGAGGTTCGTCGAGCACGCGGACCTCGGCCTGTTCTACGGCCACTGCGTCTTTATCGACCGCGACGGCGCGTTCGTGCGCTACTTCACCGAGGTCGAGCCATACGACGAGTTCCGGCTGCGCAACTGCACTGACTTCATTATGCAACCCACCACCTTCTTCAAGCGCGAGACACTGTTCGACATCGGTCTGCTCGATACGCGCTTGCATTACTGCATGGACTGGGACCTGTGGTGCCGCTTCGCCGAGAGTGGCTGCGGCGTGCTCTGCGAGCCCCGGCTTATTGCAGCGACCCGTGTTTACGCGGAAACAAAAACGATGGGTGGAAGTCGTGCGCGGCTCGATGAGATCCGCCGCGTTCTCAGGCGCCACAGAACCGGTCTATGGCCTCATGCGCACTGCGGCTTTCGGGCGACCGAGATCCGGCAGCGTCTCGCCCAGCGGAACACGCCCTTTGTGAAGAAAGCCGCTTTAGCAATATTTCTGTTCTTGATGCGTTTGGGGAACGCGCGGAATATTTTGTACGATCAGCTCCGACAGAAGCATCTATATGGCATTCGCCGACGCTCGCGCAGCCTCTTACGGACGGCAAGAATATGCTGGCCGATCTATTTCGCGGCGAACGAGGTTCAGCTTACGCTTTGCAGTCGTGCAATGTCAAAGGGAGGACGACAGAAGGTAAACGTTCGGATAGCGGGCAAGGAACAGGAGCCGGTCTCACTGGATGCACGCGATAAGGGGTGCACGTTTAGCTTCCGAATTCCGGAATCCGTCAACCGCTCGCACGTCATTGATATCGAGCTTCAGTTCGATAAGACGAACCTCCTTGGAATCGCGGCCTCGCTCGATAAAGTGTTGCTCGTCTAATGCGCGATTATTCCCACCATTTCATGTCGCGTTCCTGGCAGGCGGCAAAATGCCAATTATACATGTTCAGTAAGCGCTTACCAATTACAACTCTCAATACGCAGCGCGTCAGCCAATAAAGCAACCAGCGAAAGCGGGAGCACCTCACCGGCCTGTCATAGCAACCCTTGAGATCAAAGTGAGAATAGATAAATCGGTAGATGTATGCGAGCCTGCCGGACAGCGGGCCGAATTTTTGGATGATGCGAAAGGCCTCTTCGGCAAAATGGCTCCCGGCACGCCCGCATTTGTTGGACTCGGTAAAGTGATAGCGCGACAACGTGCGGTCTGTGGTCAGCAGCTTCGCGCCGCCGTTGCGCATGCGGATCCACAGGTCCCAGTCGAAGGCCATGTAGTAGTCGGTCGCGAGCGGGGCCAGTTGCTCATGCAGCGCCCGTCGCCAGAACGTGCTTGGTTGCTCGATGACGTCCTTGACCGTAATCACGCTCCACGGATCGGCGTCCGGTTTGTAGATGACGACCGAGCCATCCGGGTAGATGCGTTCGCACGCGCCGTTTACGACATCGGCGTCCGGGTGCTGCTCGAACTGCTCAGCGACGTGCGTGAGCGTGCCCGGTAGCAGCTCGTCGTCTGCGCACAGCCAGCCGATAATGTCGCCCGTCGCGTGCGTGAAGCCTTTGTTGATGCCGTCGGCCTGGCCGTCGTCCTTCTCGCTGATTACCACGTCGAAGTGCTCGCGGTACTTGTCGATGATTTCGCGCGACTCGTCCGTGCTGCCGCCGTCGGCTATAATGAGCTGGAGCTGCGGATAGTCCTGTGCCAGCAGCGACGTGATGCACCGCTCCAGCACCGCGCCCGAGTTGAAGTTCGGTATGACGATCGAGAACGTCAGCACGGCTTCGTGATCCGTCCTTTGCCGTGGTGTTGTCTATAGAGCTCGGTCAGCCAGCCCAGGTACCACGACCACAAGACCGGGCCGGCGATCTGATAGTGGAGCATGCGACCGAGCAAGCCGCGCAGGAGGGCGACGCAAACGCTGAGTGTGTTGACCGATTCCGGTGTGCCCTCGAGCGGCTTGCCCAGGGTGCGCTCAAGCAGCACGAAGGACCGTCCCAGACCATAGAGCAAGCGCACGAGATAGCGAATCCTGAGCCGCGACGCGCGAAGGTGGTGATACAGCTTGAGCGACGGTTGGTACGAGCAGAAGTAGTCGAGCCGGTACGCGAGGCGCGCGAGCAGCGAGTCCTCGCAACTGAGCAGCGACGAATTGCCCTTGCGGCCGAGGCCTTGCGCGGCGGGCGAGTTCTCGACGAACTCGATGAACCGCTCGCCCACGTCCTTGCGCAGCACCATGCCCGAGGTTGGCGGCTCCCACGGGCCCCACTCGTCTTTGTTTGACGTGATCGGATGAGGACCGTAGTTGCGGACAGCGAGGTAGGGGAGGATGTGGGGCAAGATACATTGCTTCCACAACGGCACCGGGCGCTCGAACACCGCCTCGCAGATGCCGCTATACACACCGATCTCGGGATGCGCACAGGCGATCCGGAGCGATTCCTCCAGGTAATCTGGCGCCAGGTAGTTGTCATCATCAACGAACACAATCAGATCCGCGCGCGCGTCCTCGATCCCTTTGCAGCGCGAGAACACATTGCCTTGCCGTGGCTCGCGCACAAGGCGGATGGCGCATGACCGGCCGTGCTGCAACACCTCCTGGTCGAGTGGCGGATCCGAGTTGTTATCAACGATAACAAGCTCAAAATCGGCTTTCGGAAGAGTCTGCCGCTCGAGGGAATCCATCGCCCATTCAAGGATTCGCGGCCGCGGATTATATGTGACAATCACTACCGAAAGAGAGGGTTTCATGCTTCCGCCACCGCGCTCCACGCACTAATGCGCTGCTTGAGAATCATCCGTTTCACGATCCTGCTGTTCAAGGCGTCGCAAGAACTCATCAACCCACTCCGGCTTCTTGACGATGCGGGCCTTCCAACCGATATTGAGATAGCGTGACGTAAGAATGCTCTTCAGATGATGCTGTAATGTGTGGATCTTCCAGTGCGCCCAATCGAGTTGCTGGCGAATCTGTTCTTCACGCCGGGCCGCATCCGTCAGCTGCTTGTATTGTAGGTGACAATCGTGCCCGCGGGCCAGGACCTCGCGTGCTATGCGCTTGTGCTGTGGGGTGCATATGCGGAGTCGTTCGTTGACGGCTTCGACATCTGCCGCAGCGAAGTAATTGTCGTACCAAACAGGCCCATCAAAAGACTGGCTGACAAGCTGCAGTGCCTGTTCATCGAAGCGGCAGACTGTGTAGCCTTTTGACTCCAGCGCGTTCAATAGATCATTGGTGCTTGCGCCAACGCGGCGAAGGTTGAGTTCGTTGAATTCGATCATGATCAGAGGGAAAATGCCCTTGGCGATTGACTCACTCGCTCCTTCGAGCGTCGCAAGCTCCGAGCCCTCGACGTCAATCTTGAGGAAGTCAACACGCTCAAGCCGCTCTGCCTTGCAAAGGGAGTCGAGCGTGATCGCCTTCACATCAACTTTGCTGTCGTGCTCGATATCTGCGCTCGTGCTTCCATAAGCGGCTTTGCCGGTTTTCCCGACATAGAACACTGCCGTACGCTCTGCCGATGACGCAGCCGCCTCAATAACGCGGGCGCAGCTCACACCGTTAGATTTGAAGTTCTCCTCGAGAATCGGGATGGAATCGGGATTTGGCTCAATAGCGAGCACCATCCCCTCGTTGCCCATAACCCTCGCCGCAATGATTGAAAACAGTCCGAAATGAGCGCCGCAATCAATCATCACATCGCCTGGCCGAAGGTAGAGCCAGAGGAGCGCCTGTTCCTTATACTCGAACCATCCCTGGTTCAGGAACATGGCCACGTCGTCACCATCGAGATGCCGGAGCCACCCGGTGTGCGGGATGTATATTTCGTCGTGGGTTACCATATGCCGTCCGTTTCCACGAATACGCGTGTAGCGCCTACTGCTGAAGCTTCTTCTTGAAGTGGTTATAGAGGTGGAAGTCCTTCTCGAGGGAATTCAGCACTATGCGTCCGACACGATCACGCTCGTTCAACCATTGCACATCGTCGAGAAACTGTCCCGACACGTTTTCTCGTTGAAAGCCTTCGCAGTTCAACGCCAGTCCGTAGGCATTGAGCTTCACACTGAGCAGGGATATACTCCTCTCCATCTCCTCGACCAGCCCGACGAAGAAAAAGCGCTCGAGAACTTCGATTGCGAGCTCCAGGGCAATGCCGCCAAGGAGCGTTTTCATCGCACGCGCAAAGTCCACATTCCCGTTCAAGCGTTTGGACACGGCATTGAGATCATTGCGGAAGGTAGCTTCCGCCAGGAAATTAACGGTATAATTGCTCTTGAACGGAACGTCCTGCTCATTCGTCACCAGCCACTCAGCGATGTCGCGGATGGACATCAAACTGCAATCCGGCGGCACGTATTGCTTATGCGTTATTGTCAGGTGGGGTTGATTCTTCTTAAGAAAAGTAATGTACGACAGAAACTGGGCGAGGGGATCGCGAAGGAATGTGACATAGAGCGGCACGCGGTTACCCAAGAGAGAAGGAAAGGCTCGGATCGAATGGGAAGCGATAGACACGATATTCGGCTGCTTCTGAAGCGTGCGGATTACCTCGTTGGGCTCGAGGACGAAAAAGGGGTCCTCGGAATAGACATTGTGGTGCCGGTCACCGAAAGTGAGCGAGAGGATTCTCTTGAAAGTGCTTCCCGCGCATTTGGGGATGTGCACGTGAACCAGCACGGGCGTGAAGTACGGGTGCCGTTGCTGTCGCTGAAGTGCGATAAGCAGGTTCGAGTCCTCGTCGGCGGAATCTTCGTGTGGAATCGGGGTGACGATGTAGTCCATGCACTCGAGCATGGCCGTGACAGATTGAATGCTCCCGTTCCTGGCGACATCCAGGTAAAGAATGGGCGCAATCTGGCGCACGAACCTCAGAAACGGTTCCGGGTCCGCGAGTCGGTCCAGAAGTCCCAGCGCGACAACGATGTCGAATCCATGTGTCAGGGTCTGCGACCATGGACGGGAGAAATCAACGCGGTCGTAGCGCCTGTTGGGGAAAACCCGCCTGAGCCTTACGATCTTCTCGTCGTCTGTCTCGTACGTCATAACGGCGGCGCCGAGTTCCTCGAGCCGCCGGCTTTCGTCCACGTCGAGACTCCCGGCCTCGAGGATCAACTGGCCCTGCAACGTCTCCTTGCAGAGGAACCTCAGCAGCGCGTCTATTCTCTGGATTTTTTGATCTGCCATGCTTTCAAGCGTTCGGTATGACACCGTCAACAAGCCGTATTGCACACGTACCGCTCCATCGCGCTGGGAGTGCGCGAATCACAGCCCAAAGCGTTGTGCCTCGCGGTCAAGTCTCGCCTTCGCCCACTCGTAGAACTCGAGCTCGTGCGCGAGCTTCTCATTTGCGTAGTCTAGAAATTCCTTATCTGCGCGAATGTCATAACCATCGAGCTCGAGGCCTGCTGTCGTGTTTTTCTTTTGCCACTGGACGCTTTGGAAATAGAAACCGTAAGGGACCAGCTTTTGCTTAAGCACCTCGATGCTGCGGCTCATCTCTTCCGTAATCCCGACAAAGAAGAACCGGCGCACGATCTCCTTCGCGCGATACAGGTCCCTGGTCTGAGTTAGAAAATGCACGGGGAGGATATGTCCGGCGAAGTGGATCGGCTGCGGGTTGCGCAGATACCACCTCATAATGTCTTCGACCGGCATTGCCTTGATGTTCTTCGGCAGAATCTTCCTGAGCGATGGCACTTGGAGTTCGTAATTCTTCTTGATGTACTTCACATAGGAGAAGATCACGTCGTAAGGGTGCCTGAAAAAGGCAATATAGAGCGCCACTCGCCCACCGAGAATCGGGGGGAAGTGCATTCTCATCACGTGGGCCGAGAAAACGAGCGGGCTCGGCCGTTCGTTCATGCGGCGGTGAAACACGTCCCATCGAGCGAGCATAGGCTTATCCGCATAAAAATGCACCATGCGGTCGTGGAACGTGTTGGTGAAGTATTGGTTGACCGATTGCCCGCCTGTCTTGGGAATGTGCACGTGAACGAGAATGGGGGAGAGAGCGTCGCGCCGTCGCTCGCAAAGGTAAAAGCGGCGTAGCGCGCGGCCGTTCCTGGAGAATGCCTTGTAGCCTTTCGCGTCCCAAGCATACTGTTCGGATGGCGTGTCTGGAATGGCACATGATAAGTCATGGATGTCAACGTCGAGACGCTCCAGCTCTTCCTTGATCCATGCAGGACTGGGAGCGCAGCGGAGCGGCAAGTCGCCGAGAGGCGATGCCTCGTCGGATGAGATGCACGCCACTTCCACGTCGTCTGAATCAACGACGATGGTGTCAATGACAAGGCGAGGCGCAAGCTGCGTGACATATGTCATAAATGGCTTGGGGTCTTGGAGGCGCTGAAGCACATCAAAAGCGACAACGATGTCATACCGATCGCCGAT